>NZ_JAESLS010000007.1:267568-277416 GCF_017892745.1 Staphylococcus sp. GDY8P45P
AGTAACGAGAAGTAACGAGAAGTAATGAAGAGTGACGAAAAGAAACCAATGCTCAATTGGTTTCTTTTTTTATAATTTATATTAAAAACCTCATTATTAGACGATAAGCAGAGACCTATAACAAATGACCTTTTGATGAAGAATTAAAAGGTGAAAATTTTGTTTTTGTATTTTAAAATATAACCTTATCATGAAAGTATATATAATTGGAAAATATCATGGGAATTTTTCGGTTGTATAAAACTATGAATCTACTTTATGGTGTTATATATAGAAACTAATCATTGTATCTCTTCTTTCTGTGAAAAGATGATGATAATAAATGAAATAATCATGTAACCTGCTATCATCCACATAACTATATGATAATAAATGATTATGTTTGTAATTTGAGCGGTGAATAATACGATAATGGACAAACCTACGGGTCCACCTAATTGGTGCATGCTATTAGTCATGCCGCTTGCTGCGCCAGCTATTTTACTATCAACTTTATAAATACCAGCGCTAGTAAGTGGTGCAAGAATCCATCCTTGACCTAATCCTATAAGTATCATAGGCAATTAGTCCATGGTTCTCCATCATATTCTTTAACGCTTTGTCATCAGAAAACTTACCACGGTTTTGTGCTACAAATTGCGTAATGACTTCGATCGCTTTATCTGCCAGTGATCGTTCAGAGACTGTATGAGCATGATAATCAATAAAGTAGTCTCTTATTTTAGCGATATCAATATCTGTAGGTAAAACATGACTGAGAATCTTGGCCGAAGTAGTGATAGCTGCATAGCGCTTAAACATACGAATACCAGTATTATTTATTTCATCCTTCAATTTATCTTTAAACCAATGATGTAATTCAAAAACGGATCAAAAAACAAAGGGCCCTAGAAACTAGGAGCACACTTACACAAGAACAATTGATAGATAAATTAGCTAAAGGAGCCATCGATGCAGAAACGTTCAGAAAACAATCTCAATCGTTACTTCAACAATCAAAACCAACACTATCAATAAATGAGCAACAAATTCAAAGGTCTTTTGAAAATGTAATTCAACAACACTTCACGTTAAGCATGTTATACCGATATATTGATGAAATTCATATTTCTAAAAACAAAAGCCTTGTGGGAATCTATTTCAAAAATGAACCGCTAAACATTGTAAACCAAGCTACGCAATCATCGATTGCTTAATTAATGAAAGGATGAAAAATATGAAAGAAATGAAAAGAAAATCTGTAGGATGTTATGTTAGAGTTTCAACAATTTCTCAAGACATTGATAAATTTAGTATTAATGGTCAAATTACACAAATAAAGGAATATTGCCAACAGGGAAATTATGAATTGCTATACTGATAATTAAAAGTACCCCCGATCGAACGAAAATATCTTTTTGATGACTATTAGTGATAATTGTAATTTTATCCATTAATAGATGAATGGATTGGAATAATACTAAGCCTATTGCTATTCCACCGAGTAAAATTACCCACCCGCCTAATTCAATACTTTCCGGAATCATTTCAAAAAATAATAAGCCAATTATAAGGCCTGCACATAATGAATAAATAAAGCCATGACCACTTTGAAAACCTTCCATTATCCAAGCGAGTCCACCGCCAACACCAATTCCAAGTGCGGAAGCTAACGCCCGATCATCCATACTGCACTCATCCCACTATTCTTAAAAAGGCTTTGTTTATTTTACTCTAAAAAATCAAAACAAAATATATGAATTCATATTAAATATTATTTGATTCTTTATTCAGATTGTTATATCATATATATGAACATATATTAATATATGTAGATAAATAGTGATTATTATATATAAGGTTTTGAATTGAAACCTAAAGTGAGGGAAGGATAATGGAAGAAAAAAAGGAATTAGAGGAAGTAAATAATAAGGACTTAGATGATGAAACATTATTTGTCGTATCGCAAACATTTAAAGCGTTAGGTGATCCTACGAGAATCCGGATTCTCCATTTGCTCTTTTATAAGGAGTATTCGGTAAACGGTATTGCTGAAACGCTACATCTTAGACAATCAACAGTTTCCCATCAATTGCGGTTCTTGAAAAATTTACGGTTAGTAAAATTCCGAAGGGAAGGCACAATATTGTTTTATTCCCATGATGATGAACATACTATGAATATGCTAAAACAGGCGATCGATCACGCCTGTCATCACTAGTATTCCGTAAACCAGTAATGAGTGTTAATAATAATTCACGTCATTAATATTGTTATATGATCATATAACAATATTATAGGCATATGAAAAGGGGATTTTGCAATGGATATGGAAAACAAAAAAACAGAATGGAAAGCGTTGTATGATATCTCGAAGGAAAGTGAGATGGGTGTAGCAGAGAGGGTTAGTGAATACGGTTGATAAATTCATAGGATGTATTATTGGATACAAAAAGTTTGGATGTGGTCAATTAACGTCCTGGTTTAGTAAAGCTTACTGCGAATATATTGGAACCCGATATATCATATTTATTTAGAAAGGTGATAGAAATGAAAAATATTCAAGAGCAACAAGCACACGAAAGTCATAGCCACGATCATAGTCATGATCATGATCACGGAAAAATGCCAATTATTTCATATTTTATTGGCTTAGTGTTGGCTATAATTGGGCTTTTTTTAAGTGATGCAAATTTATTAATACAAAACATCTTATTTTCAATTGCCACAATCACAGCCGGCTACCATGTAATTATTCTCGAAGGAATTGGAGAGACAGTTGAAAATACTAAATTAAAGGGAAAATTCACTCCTAATTCTCATATTCTAATGGGATTAGCTGCAATCGGGGCTTCTCTGATAGGGAGTTTTTGGGAAGGAACCCTTTTGATACTTATTTTTTCCGGCGCTCATTTTCTTGAAGATTACGCTGAAGGAAGAAGTAAAAGAGAAATTACTAAGCTACTCGAAATGAACCCAACGACAGCTAAATTAATCCTACCTGATGGAAACACAAAAATTGTTGATGTCAGTGAATTAAAAGTTGGAGATCAACTCCAAGTGCTGAACGGTGATCAAGTTCCAATTGATGGGATTATTTTATCCGGTACTACCTCAATTGATGAATCTTCTATTAATGGAGAAAGTATACCGAAAGAGAAGTCTAAGGGTGACGAAGTTTTTGGAAGTACGATTAATGGAACAGGTACTTTTACTATGGAAGTCACTAAGGAAAACAAGGATACTGTATTCTCTAAAATTTTACAATTAGTTAGTCAAAACCAAGATAATCAAACAAAAGCTGCCAGTATCATTCAAAAATTCGAGCCTAAATATGTTAATATAGTTTTAATCGCAATACCATTAGTAATGTTACTTGCTCCTTTTCTATTTGATTGGACATGGTCGCAAAGTGTTTACAGGGGATTAGTGCTTTTAGTCGCAGCTTCACCGTGTGCTTTGGCAGCAGCTACTGTATCTGTAACATTGTCTACAACATCTAACCTAGCTAAAAAAGGCGTGCTTTCAAAAGGAAGTACTTACCTATCACAATTAGCGGATATAGATGCAATTGCCTTCGATAAAACAGGAACCCTTACGAACGGAGAACCTAAAGTAACAAATTACTATTTCACTCATTCTGTGAACGAAGAAAATATTATTGATATTATAGTCGCCCTTGAAAAGGAATCCAATCACCCACTCGCTAATGCTATTTTAGAAAAATTTGAAGTTAAAAATAAAATAGACATCGAAGTTACTAATCAAATTGGAAAAGGTCTGACAGGAGATTATAATGGAAAAAATTATCGTATTGGTAAGCCTACTTCTTTTGAAAGTGCTTCTGAAGAGTATACCCAGTTCAATCATGATTGGGCATCAGAAGGAAAGACGGTTGTATACGTAGCAGAAAATGAAGAAGTTATTGGGATTATAGCTCTAATGGATATTCCGAATGAGCATGCTAAAGAAACAGTTAATTACTTTAAGAAACTTGGTATCCACACGACTTTAATTACTGGTGATTCGGAAATGACGGGAAAAGCTGTAGGCGAACAATTGGGAATAGACGAAGTTATCGCTAATGTAATGCCTGAAGATAAATCCAGAATTATAGAAGAACAAAAAGAAAAATTTGGAGTTACTGCCATGGTCGGAGATGGTGTGAACGATGCACCGGCCCTTGTTAATGCTGATGTTGGTATAGCTATGGGGGGCGGTACTGATGTGGCAGTAGAAGTATCTGATTTGGTTTTAATGCAGAACAATTTATCTAAATTAGTACAGTCTCATAAAATTTCCTCAAATATGGGTCGTGTTATTAGGCAAAATATTATTTTTTCAATGGCAGTTGTTGCCTTTTTAGTTGTCGTTAGTTTGTTAGGATTAACTGATATTACAATCAGTGTAATTGTTCATGAAGGAAGTACTTTAGTTGTTATACTAAATGGACTTCGATTATTAAGATCTAAATAATGAACGAATCGATTGACATGAATGAACTTTGAAGTGTGGATTCTACAATGCTCCCATAACATTGGACACTAAAAAACAGAGCAATCTAATAAAGATGTTATGAGTAAAAACAATGCCTTGCATACCGTTTTTATCATACGGGCGGTCAAATAAGCAATTAAAGAGCATGGGAAGCATAAAATCATAAACAGTGACTTAAGGCAGCCAGTTTACATTCAAAAGTTAAATTGACTGTATTAAAAGTTTCGAAACGATTAATATCCGTATGGGGGCAAGCGTCGAGCCAAAGATAATGCCAGGACAGAGCGTCTTTTTCCGTTCTTTTAAGTGGGAAAGGTTTTACCTTCTCTAGGCCAAGACAGTCCCAGAGCTAAAAGGGCCAGTTGCTCTTTTTGGGCGTTTGTGAACGGTAATCGCAGGAAGGGGATTTTCCCAACCGCACCTGGTTTTCCATCACAATAAAGTTGGCGGCATTTGTTCTGATATTCTTGGGAATACTTACACTATGAATGGCCGTATTAAGTGATACAGGAGCTGCTATTATTGTAATACTGAATGCTCTCCGCCTTTTGAGGGTAAAAGAATAAAAGTAAGGATAACTAGGTAAAGCTGTTCAATCAAAAATTGAACAGCTTATTTTTCATCAAAATCAAAAACGTTTATTATAATACCTACACTTGTTCTGTTAAACGTACCGATTTTTTAACCTTATTGTATCAGTAATATCTTGAAACGAAGTAAGCGACTAAAATTTCTCTTTTATCATACGTTTATAAAAATACACTTTTAAGAACGGTTTGAAAATTTTTGAAATAGATCAAAATAATCTTCTGGTTAAAAAACCTGTAGATATGATTTCTCTCTTAAATTTTTGTTTGATTAGATTAGACCCTAATAAGACGCATTCAACATGTCTACACGTGAATTTAGTCTTTGAAAATGTAAGGACCATTATTATTATAAAAACCCTAGTATAAAACGATACGCTGAAGCGTATCATAAATAAAACTAAAAAATAGGTTGTGAATAATTTTAATGAAAAATAATTATATGTAGAACGAGGGTTTGGAATTGGAGATTGAGGGGGCTAGTTTAATAGTTTCAATATGTTCAGTAATCATTGCTATTTTTGCTTGTATAGCTACAATTGTAACTGCTAGTTATACAAAAAAGTCATATATAACTCAAAATAAAGGATATATTGGTATATACTATGAAGGATATCATATAGGAAATTTTGTCAAAAAAATTGTAATTAAAAATTATGGTAATTCCCCGGCTAAAATTGATGAAATAAATATAAATGAAAAAAATTTACCAAATTATTTAAAGAAGTTTTTTGAAGCTCAAAAAGAGAAGACATATATGCCCAATCAATCTGCGACTTGTATTGTTTTATCAGCAGACTATGATTCTACAATTGAATTAAATTACAATTATGAAAGCATGTACAAGAATGAAAGTGAATCTGTGACTATTGACTTAAGTACGACTAATAAAGAGCTATATACAAAAGTTGAGAAGTTAAATAGCGAATTTGAAAATGAATTACTTACAGATTTAAATCAACTATATAGCAAAATTTAAAAATACCCATCTATAATATTAGGTGGGTATTTTGATGAATAAGTATGCTTATTTTTTATTTGAATAAATTTCAATTTCCTTAATCGGTTGGCCAATGTAAATATTGTTTGTATTCAAATAACTCTTCAAAACTATTTGGAATTTTACAAGGTTTGATTCGAAATACTTCTTATTTATAGTTTCTTAAATTGTTGCTAAACTCTCTTCTTGTTATATAGTTAGTAATACTAGCAAAAGAGTTAATCTTTTTTTACATAGCCCAGATTACCATTAACAGTTTCATAAAAATTAAATTGCATCCCTGATTTAATAACAGACCCATTTAAATTTTCATCAAGAACTGTCAGAGCTAATTTACCTTTTGGCAGTTTATTTGTTTGAAATTGGACTGTGTATTCACCAGATTTGAAAAAATCTTTTTTGATTTTTAAAACTGTATAGTTTGTTGGGTCCTTTCTGCTTTTTATTTCAAGATATTTTAATTCTGAGTTTTTAGAATGTAGTTTTAAAAAAATATTTTCATCTTTTTGAAATATTTTTTGTAATGTAACATGCATTCTCTTTTTATAGATATTTCCATTATATGAGTAATAATATTTATCGTTTAAAACATGTAGTTGTTTATCGTCTTTCTTCAAATAAAAGTTAACAAAATCTATAATCTCTTGTTTATTTCCATTTTTTATAAGTTTTATAGCCTGTTGATTTAATTCATCATCGACGTAGTCTAGTGAATTGAAATCTTTATCTATGATGTTTAAAATATCTTGGAAAACAGGCAGTAGCATATCAATTTCTTTAATAAATTGTTTCTTATAAAATTTACCTTCTAAAATATCTTTGTTTATGATTCGATATAACAAACTAGTAAAAATTCTATTGTTTTTATATTTATTTATTAAATAACGATAGGCTTCATTTTGCCACTTCATACGATTGACTACAGTAGATTCTTCTGATTTTACTAAAGAAATATTTTCATCATAACGATTAGCACAATAGACAACATCTTGCGTGGTACTGATATTTTTAGTGTTAAAAAATACTTCGGCAAAAAATTGTAAATCTTCTCCATAAATCATCTCTGGAAAACGGATATTATTCTTTTTGATTATCGAAGACTTAATCATCCTACCGGCAGGTGCTAAATGATAAAATGACTTTCTGAAATTTTTTAAATCAACTTTTTTATGTGCAATTTTAGATAAAGCAACACCACTGCGTGCAATACGGTCAGTGTATACATATTTTGTAAGACCGGTGGCATAGTCTGTTTTATTTGATTTTAGAAGTGTATATAAATTTTCTAGGGCATCTGAAGGCAACCAATCATCGCCATCTACAAATAGTATATATTTTCCTTTACTTAAATCAATTGACAAGTTACGAGGTTTTGCCGGTGTGCCTGAATTTTCATCTAATTGTACAAATTGATAATTAACAAAGCTTTCGACTTGTTTAGATACAATGTCAGGTGTACTATCCGTGGAACAATCATCTACAACTATTATTTCAAAATCACTTTTATCCATTGTTTGATTTAATATACTATCTAGTGTTTTTTTAATAAACTTTTCTTTGTTATAAGTACTTATTAGTACGCTAACTTTAATTTTATTATTCTTTTTGTTGTTTTTTATAATTTTCATTTTTTACTCCTATATCATTTTGTAAGATTTAATCTTTTTATACTTCAATTAGTTATAATTATCCTAACATAAATAATGTGCTTTTGTATTAACTCAATATTTTTAGAATCCTTATTTATTGTACTACTCTTATAATAGATTATATAGTTCTTTTTATATTTATATATTTTTTCGCGTAGCAGTTAAATGTTTATAGTTTACTTCTATTATTTCATGTTATTACTAGAAAATTAGACTATTTTTACAATATAGCTTAAATATTATAGTTGATGTTTGTATCAATTATATTTCCAGTTAAATAGTTGGAATGGTATTCAAAGTAAATTTACTAAAGCATTTAGAGGGTTGTATAATGATTGAGTAATAAAAATTTAGTAGGTTTTCAAAATGAAGCAGAGACAAGATAATATGATTGAGGTATGGACTCATAGAAATAGATGGATATATTTTAAGAAAGTATTAACTCAATTTGTATTATAATTTATAGACCTATTTCTAGTTGAAGTGGAATTAATGAATTTAAAAAAGCAAGAAAAAACAGAATGCATTATTATATTCAATTGCTTTAATAATAAAGATATATCTGTGATAAAAACATTGTATTTAAGAGGCTACTAAATGATCTTAAATATTAGTTTATAGTAGCCTCTTTCTTTGTAGAAAAGGTTAAGGAAAGTGATTAAAATCGACAACCACCCCGTAAAAGAGGGGACGAGAACCTAATCAAAAACGTATATAAATATTTTTTCATTTCTCTAATCGACAACCACCCCGTAAAAGAGGGGACGAGAACGTGTACATGTTTGTTTCATCATTTTCTTCTGATATTGAATCGACAACCACCCCGTAAAAGAGGGGACGAGAACTCCATTGATTCGCCAACCATGCTAATTCAAATCGACAACCACCCCGTAAAAGAGGGGACGAGAACAGCAAGAAATTAATTACATCGTTTTTTACGCCCGTTGAATCGACAACCACCCCGTAAAAGAGGGGACGAGTACCTCATCTTGATGATCTCAATTGGCTTGGTTCAAAAGAAATCGATAACCTCCGTAGAATAGAGAATAAGTATTAAAAATATATTTGATTTGACAAAATATTCTGCAAAAAAAGGGGAACAAAAAATCAAGATTTAAACTGTAATTCATTATCTTTGCAATTAATTGACATTCATTTCTAAATAAGCAGAAACAAAAATAACGTTCATACAAATAATTTCTTTATGATTAAGTTAGAATTAGAAAATCAATGCGAAATACGAATAACAGCGAATGGAACGTATATTATTGAGAGATTGGATGCAGTGTATTGCAATTCGAGAGTTGCTACTTAAGAAATTAAAAAGAAGAAAACAAAAAATAGGAATTAAATTTGAAATAAGATATAAAACAAATATTTTTGTCATAATTAATTTAGTAAGTGCTTTATTATTTAGTAGGATAGGAACACATCAAACATAAGCGGTTGAAAGTAAAGTAACGCCTAATAATACTACAAATATCAGAATTTGTGCTATGAAAGAACATGGTTATCATCTAGAAAGTGTAAATTTAAAAAATGAGTATAAAGAATATTATTATGTAATTTTTCATTGTAATAAGTCTTAACATGAGGATGGAGCTGTTAAATTTTATAAAGATATTTTAGTAGAAACTGGCCCGGAGCTGTAGCTGTGACTGACTATCAAGAATGAACTAAAGTAGGTTGTTGTCCATTAACAAAAAAACAATATTTAACATCATCTACTAATAGTGCGAATAATGAGGATTAAAAGTAAACAATTGACAATAATGAACCAACACAGAGTAATCAATTACAGAATTTAAGTATTATTCAAGCAAGTAATAACACTCAAATACAAGTTAAGAATAATACATTACCAGGAACAGATGAACAGTCTAACTCTGGTTTGGTTACAATAGTTGTTTCTGTATTATTTGCTGCACGATCATTATTAATATTTAAAAAACTTTAAAATTTAAATAAAGTTAATATTAAATAATAAAAATTTTCTAAAGTATTTGTTGAAAAAATAATAACTTTGAAAGTTTTTTAGCAAAATCACTAAAAGGGGGAAGCATATAATAAATGATGCGGTTTCTTATAAAATTAAACAAGGAAGAAATTCAAGATTAATAATGAATTTCTAACTAG
>NZ_JAESLS010000008.1:0-95745 GCF_017892745.1 Staphylococcus sp. GDY8P45P
AGTAGGACGTTGCCAGGCAATATTTCATTATTCCACAGTAGCTCAGTGGTAGAGCTATCGGCTGTTAACCGATCGGTCGTAGGTTCGAGTCCTACCTGTGGAGCCATATGGCCCCGTGGTCAAGCGGTTAAGACACCGCCCTTTCACGGCGGTAACACGGGTTCGAGTCCCGTCGGGGTCATTTTATACATATTGGAGGATTAGCTCAGCTGGGAGAGCATCTGCCTTACAAGCAGGGGGTCGGCGGTTCGAACCCGTCATCCTCCACCATTGCTAATTTAATAATGCGGAGGGGTAGCGAAGTGGCTAAACGCGGCGGACTGTAAATCCGCTCCTTCGGGTTCGGCAGTTCGAATCTGCCCCCCTCCACCATTAATGGGCTATAGCCAAGCGGTAAGGCAACGGACTTTGACTCCGTCACGCGCTGGTTCGAATCCAGCTAGCCCAGCCATTAGAGCCATTAGCTCAGTTGGTAGAGCATCTGACTTTTAATCAGAGGGTCAGAGGTTCGAATCCTCTATGGCTCACTTTTTAAGCATTCCTTTGGGAATGCTTTTTTGTTTTTTTATAAATGAAAAATTTTTTGATATTTAGTATATACATTTTTTTGTTTAAAACTATAAAATTACATTGCTATATTTAGTTATTTTGAATTAAAAATCGTTTTTTTGTTTCTTTATGTAATTTGCTTAAAATCTTACAATTGAGGGCGCTTGTATTAACTTGAAAGTCATATCACTTTAGATTATCCTAATATCAAACGCAAACAAAGGGGTTTTTTTATGGATAAATTAGTAGAGATTATTGGTGCACCTTCGACTTATGGCCAAAAAAAATTAGGGGTAGATTTTGGTCCAGATGCAATTCGATATGCAGGTATTGTAGAACGAATACAAAATATTGGAATTGATGTTAAAGATTCAGGTAACATTAATGTTCCTGCAATGCGTTTAGAGAAGTTTAACTCAGTTCAAAAAGGCTTACGTAATTTAGATGAAATAGTAGAAGTATCTAATCAACTTAGTGAAACAGTAGGGCAAAGTGTTGATAATGGCAATTTTCCACTTATTTTAGGTGGAGACCATTCCATAGCAATAGGCTCTATTTCGGGTATCAGTAAACACTATGAGAATTTAGGTATCATTTGGTATGATGCTCACGGTGATTTAAATATACCTGAGGAATCACCTTCTGGTAATATACATGGAATGCCACTACGGGTATTAGCCGGAGAAGGTGATTCACGTTTAGTGAATATCTCTAATTTTGCACCTAAAGTTAAACCAGAAAATATCGTGCTTATAGGCATGAGAGATTTAGATAAGGGAGAACGTCAATACATTAGAGAAAATAATATTAAAACATATACAATGGCAGATATTGATAAACTAGGCATTAAACAAGTGATGGAACAAACTTTAGATTATTTGAAATCTAAAACAGATGGCATTCATTTATCATTAGATGTAGATGCTTTAGATCCAGCTGAAACACCAGGAACTGGTACACGAGTGCTGGGAGGCTTAACATATAGGGAAAGTCATTTTGCACTTGAATTATTACATAAGTCAAATTTAATCACTTCAATGGATTTAGTAGAAGTCAATCCATTGATAGATATGAATAATCACACAGCAGAACAGGCAGTTTCTTTAGTAGGTAGTTTCTTTGGTGAAACATTATTATAAAAAACAAGGAATAATATGGCATTATTTCCATATTATTCCTTTTTATATTCCTTTTAATTTTATGATAAAAATTTAATACTTAATATGACAGTTAGTGTTATGATTGGTATAATATATATCATGGGAACAGATAACCGGAGGAGATGTTATGGATTTATCCAACTTTTTTGATGATTGGAGTACAGTCAAAATAATTGCTAGTGTACTCGATTTGCTCATTGTATGGTATGTACTTTATCTTCTCATTACAGTATTTAAAGGTACAAAAGCGATTCAATTACTGAAAGGTATTGTTGTAATTGTAATCGGCCAACAAGTGAGTAAAATGTTAAATTTAACAGCGACATCTCGTTTGTTTGATTTAGTAATACAATGGGGTGTTTTAGCTTTAATTGTTATATTTCAACCGGAGATTAGACGCGCTTTAGAACAACTGGGTAGAGGAAGTCTATTTAAACGCTATTCCACAAGTTTGAATAGTGATGAGGACAAACTTATTTCGTCTGTTTCTAAGGCAGTACAGTATATGGCTAAACGTCGTATTGGTGCATTAATCGTATTTGAAAAAGAAACAGGATTACAAGATTATATTGAAACAGGTATAGCAATGAATTCTGAAATTTCTCAAGAATTATTGACTAATGTGTTTATACCTAATACACCTTTACATGATGGTGCTATGATCATTCAAGCGAACAAAATTGCAAGTGCTGCCAGTTATTTGCCACTATCAGACAGTGCTAAAATAGCTAAAAGTTTAGGAACAAGACATAGAGCAGCTGTAGGTATTTCAGAAGTTTCAGATGCATTTACAGTAGTAGTATCTGAAGAAACTGGATCTATTTCAGTCACATTTGATGGAAAATTGAGAAAAGATATATCAAATGAAGCATTTGAAGAATTATTGGCTGAACATTGGTTTGGCACACACTTTCAAGAGAAAGGTGTGAATTAATATGTTAGAAAGTAAATGGGGCTTAAGATTAATAGCATTAGTTTTAGCACTAGTATTTTTCTTATCTGTCAATAACATGTTTGGTAATATCTTTAATGCTGACCAATTAGGACAAAAATCTACGGAAACACTTCAAGATGTACCAGTGCAAGTTAATTATGATAGTAAATCGTTATATGCTAGCGATGTGCCGAGTAAGGTAGATATTGAAATATCTGGCCCACAATCTCAAGTACTAAAAGCTGAAAACGGTGAAAATATTAAGGCAGTACTTGATCTGAGTGGTGAGAAAGCTGGAAAGCATACCACACAATTCAAAGTCAATGGTTTAAATAAAAACATTGATTATACAGTTAAGCCAAAAGAAACAACAGTTAATCTTGAAGAAAAAGTTACTAAAAAACTTAAGGTAGAACCTGACGTGAGTGATAACGATTTAAATGCTAATTATAAAGTTAGTGATCAAAGTGTATCACCTGAAACAGTTAAAGTGACTGGTGGTAGCAAACAAATTGATAAAATTGCATATTTAAAAGCTACGTTTAAGGATAAAGATAAAATTAGCAAAGATACTACGGATATTGCACGTATCACTGCTTTTGACAGAAACCTTAATAAAATTAAAGTATTAATTGAACCGAATGAAGTTAATTTGAGTGTAAAAGTAGAAGATTATAGCAAGAAAGTAAAAGTTAAAACTAAAGCAATAGGTGCTTTACCTAAAGGTAAAGAAATAGATGATATAAAATTAGATGAAAAAGAAGTGGAAATTTTCGGTAATAGAAACGACATTCAAGATATTGACGAAATTACTGCAGAAATCGATTTAGATGGTGTTACAGAATCAACTGAAAAAAATGTAGAATTTAAATTACCAGATGACGTTTCAAAAATTAATCCAAAAGAAACAACAGCAAAAATTAATATTAAATAGTTTTTTATAAAGGAGATATAAATCATGGCAAAATATTTTGGTACAGACGGCGTAAGGGGCGTTGCAAATAAAGAATTAACGCCAGAACTTGCGTTTAAATTAGGGCGTTTTGGGGGTTACGTATTAGCCCATAATGAAGGTGAAAAGCACCCTAAAGTACTCGTTGGTAGAGATACTCGTGTTTCTGGTGAAATGCTTGAATCTGCATTAATTGCTGGATTGATTTCAATCGGTGCAGAAGTGATGCGTTTAGGCGTTATATCAACACCTGGCGTAGCTTATTTAACTAAAGAGATGGAAGCTGAACTAGGTGTTATGATTTCTGCGTCTCACAATCCTGTTCCAGATAATGGTATTAAATTTTTTGGTTCTGATGGTTTCAAACTTTCTGACGATCAAGAAAGAGAAATTGAACAATTATTAGATCAAGAAAACCCAGAATTACCACGTCCAGTAGGGGATGACATCGTGCATTATTCTGATTATTTTGAAGGTGCACAGAAGTACATAAGTTATTTAAAATCTACTATTGATGTTAACTTAGATGGCATGAAAATCGCTTTAGATGGCGCCCATGGTTCTACTTCATCACTAGCACCGTTTTTATTTGGAGATTTAGAGGCCGATACAGTTACAGTTGGTTGTAATCCTAATGGTTATAATATTAATGATAATGTAGGATCAACACATCCAGAAACACTGTCTGAAAAAGTAGTTGAGGAAGAATGCAACTTTGGTTTAGCTTTTGATGGCGATGGCGATAGATTAATTGCCGTTGATGAAAATGGGGACATCGTAGACGGAGATCAAATTATGTTCATCATTGGTCAAGCAATGAGCAAGAATCAAGAATTAAATAATAATATGATAGTCTCAACAGTCATGAGTAATCTAGGGTTCTACAAAGCCTTAGAAGATGAAGGCATTCAATCTAATAAAACAAAAGTTGGAGATCGTTACGTAGTTGAAGAAATGCGTAGAGGTAATTATAATTTAGGCGGAGAACAATCTGGTCATATCGTGTTAATGGATTATAACACTACTGGTGATGGTTTATTAACAGGCGTGCATTTAGCAAGCATTATTAAAATGACTGGTAGAAGCTTAAGTCAACTTGCAAAACAAATGAAAAAATATCCTCAATCTTTAGTCAATGTACGTGTGACTGATAAATATCGCGTGGAAGAAAATGTAGATGTTCAGGAAGTCATGACTAGAGTAGAAGTTGATATGAACGGAGAAGGACGTATTTTAGTTAGACCTTCAGGAACAGAACCTTTAGTAAGAGTTATGGTTGAAGCAGCAACTGATGAAGCAGCGCAACGATATGCTCAAACAATTGCTGATGTAGTTAAAGACAAAATGGGTCTAAATGAATAAGCTTATTATTTATTATAAACTGTCAATACAAGTACTAATGGTAGCGTTAGTACATGTATTGACAGTTTTTTTATTAGTAAAGTATCAAAAACATAGGATAGTTCATAAAATTATATTTTAAATTTATATAAAATAAGTTGTATGCTTAGTAGAATACTATATAAAAAAACTACAAGATTGAGTTACAATCATAACTTATCTCTAACAAGCACAGTCTAAGCTATAAAAAATTAACCATAAAAAAGGCTAATCCGTATTTAAACGGATCAGCCTTTGACTTAGAAATATTGTATTGTTCAATACTGTAACTAAATATATTATCTTTTAATCATTTAATACTATAAGACGTTGTATTCTTTGCTAATTTCAGATGCTAATTGATCATCAATTTTAGCGTAATCTTTTAAGAATGTTTCAACACCATATTCATTAATATAATTGTTTTTTTCTACTGTTTCTTGATCATTCATGTCATCATATTTTAACAGTAATGCAGCTGCCTTAATTAACGCCTGATGTTTCAAATTATTTTGATAAAGATAATTTAATGGTTTAATAATTCTGTCTTGCGGTCCGATTTTACGGATCGTACCTCGACCTACACGAGTCACTTCATCTGAAAGGTGCGGATTTTTAAAGCGTTCAATAATTTTATCAACATATTGTGCTTGTTCAGTTGTTGAAAAATCAAATTGGTTGGTAATGTACTGACTTGTTTCTTTCAAGACTTCTTCTAGATCATGTTTGATCATTTTATCATTAATTGCATCTAAGATCGTCGGTTGATTATTATATCTACCAGCATAAGCTAAGTATGCATGGCCAGTGTTTACCGTCAATAATTTTCTTTCAATATATGGTGTCAAATTTGATACGTATTTAATATGGTTTAATTCTGGACCATACCATGCATCTTTTTCTACAACCCATTCATAGAAAGGTTCCACGATAACATCTAGAATATTTTCGTTTGTTTGCAGAGGGACAATTCTATCAACTGCTGAGTTAACAAAATGAATATGTTCATCTAATGGTCCAGTGATATCTAGAATTGCCTCTTTCAATGTATTCGTGGCCATAATGGCATTTTCACAAGCAACAATATTTACTGGTGTTTCTTTTTCTTTTAAATAAGGCGCAAACGTTTTAGCAATAATCGGTAATATATTGACACCGACTGCAGTAGTAATTAAATCTGCTTCTAATACAGCTTCTTTTAATTTAGCAGAAGGTTGTCCTGAATTGATTGCGGCTACATTGTGTACACGAGTTGTTGTGTTTGCCTCGTCTGCTAATATGACGTCATATTCTTGTTTAGAATCTAAAGCATCAATAATTTCAGCATTGACATCTGCAAATGTAACTTTAATATCATTATCAGCTAAAATATAACCAATAAAACCACGACCAATGTTACCTGCACCAAAATGTAATGCTTTCATTATGCGTCAGCCTCCTCGAATACTTGCTTAATTTCTTCAGCTGATGAAGCATTGATAATGCGTTCAACATTTTCTTCTTCACTAAATGTGATGGCAATTTTTGATAATAAATCTAGATGCTCACCATCTTTACCTGCGATACCAACAACAACTTTAACTTCTTCACCATCCCAATCAACACCTTCAGGAATTTGAATTAAAGTTAAGCCTGATTTTAAAACACTTGTTTTAGCTTCATCTGTACCGTGGGGAATAGCTAATCCATTTCCCATAAATGTTGTTACAACTTGCTCGCGATCTTTCATAGCTTGAATATAGTCTTCTGTAACTGCACCACTTGATACAAGTGCTTGTCCTGCTTTTTCAATTGCTTCGTTTTGATCTTTCACTGTTTGATTAATAAAAATATTGTCATTACTAAATAATTCACTCATATCATTCACTCCATGTTTAATTGATTTTGTAATACTTTCAGATAACTTTGTTTAAGTAAATCTGTTAATTGTTCCGGTTGTTTCATAAATTGGTCGATATCATCGAGATACTCACCAATTTTTCCAGATAATTCACTAATAAATTGTGCCATGATATCATCTGGAGGTATGAACATATTTAATAAATATGTTACAGAAACTTTGTCATTTTGATTACTATTAAGCATAAGTGGCTTTTCTAAAATAGTGACTAAGATAAATGGCTTCTTAATTAAATCACTTTTTAAGTGTGGCATAGCAATGGGATAAGGGTCTAAAACAAAACCTTGTTCATCCATGCGTTGCTTAATAAGTTCAGCGAATGACTGCTTATCTTCAATAATTTGATGTTTAAATAATTGTTCAGTTAAATACGTAATCCAATCTTGAGTATGTGCATAATCAAGATAAATTGAATCAATGACTTCTAGTCCTTTACGGATATATTCTAATTGATATTCAGGATTTGCAAAAGTTGTACCAGTGCCATCAAATATTTGTGTTTGTGGTTTGTCTTGTTGCATGTTTAGAAAAGCAGCTACATGATTGATATCTGCATCTGGTAACAATGGATTAACTGTGAGGTAAGGTAAGCTTATATCTAAATTAACCGTTGAAATAATTGCATCATATTGTTGAATATCAATGGAATTAAGATCACCCACAGACGCTTGTGCTGTTTGTTGAATTTCACTAAATGTTTGTTGTAACCGAGTAGCGAGTAAACGGCTTGTACCTATGCCGCTACTACAAACGACAAGTACATTATAAAAAGGTGTCGCTTGTTTTTGAATTGCACCGCCGAAATGTAATACGATAAACGCAATTTCACTTTCTGGAAATTTAAAATTCGGCCACGTTTTTATTAACCCCTGATGCACACTTTCAAATAGCCGTGGATATTTATGTTTAATCATTTCAGTTAAAGGATTATAGGTTTCAATATTAGCATTTAATCGATTGATTGCTGGTATAATATGCAGCTTTAACCCCTCACTGAGTGTTCTCCAGTCTTTAAATGTTTGCTGGGAAACCTCTGAAACCATATGAATAAGTTTTTCGATGCGTTGATCATCTTTGTTATTCTTAAATACTTCAGTAGTTTCTTTGCGTTTGGCTCCGCGTAAATGAATCGTGATGAAGGTTACTTCCGCTTGGTTGAACTGAACACCGTAGATGTGCTCTAAATGTAATGCTAAAGCTGAAGCCACTTGGTGTTCAAAGGTGTCTTTGACACTGTTATAAATATCGTCATTTAAAGCTACATATTCGCCTTTAAGCATTCGATCAATGCTGAGTACAATGTGTACTGTTAAGGTTAAATAGCTTGATTCTGTAAGAGAATAGGGCAGTTGTCCCAAATGATCCATAAGAATTCTCTCAACTTGGAAAATTTTATCTAAATCAACCATTGGTAACTGGGATTGATTAATGGATTGATACACAAAGTGATTTTCTATTACAGAGTAAACGCTCGTACTATTTAAATTATTTACCATTAATTGGCTTAATAATTCTCTTTTTTTTGATTCAGCACCATAAAGGTGGATACCTTCACCACGTTTTTTTTGAAGTGTTAATTGATACTGGTCTAGTTCATCATCTAATTCATCTAGTAATTTAGCTAGTGTTTGAGTAGAAACACCAATTTCATGTGCTAAACTGTATTGTTTGATTGGTTCTTTAGCTTGGATAAGTGCATATAAAATAATTACTTTTTGTTCTTCTTGAGACAGATCAATCGTGACTTGTTGAATTAATTCATTTTTTAATGAATGTACCGCAGATGAATTACCAGATAACTGTAATCCTTTTTTCGTAACGCGTTCCAACTCAATGTTAAAACTTGCTAAAAAGGGTTCAATAGACTTCAATTCTCTATGAATAGTACGAGAGGATACAGCTAAATGTTGAGCAATGTCGTAAATAGTGACATATTGACCGTGATACTTAATTAACATTTCGATAATCTCTTTTTCACGTGTACTCAAAAACATAGCCATACCCTCCAATTTATATCTTTTTAGTGAGTGATTAGTTTTCTTCTTTTTTAAGGTTTTCTAGTAATTCATCATATCTAGGGGAATTTAAGAAATTCTCTACTGAAATATGAATTGCATTTGGAACTTGTTTGATTGCTCTGTCTGTTAATTTTTTCTGAGTAATGACAAGTTGAGCATCGCTAGGTAATTGGTTAATCGCTGTATTTGTTACTTCAACGTCTTGTATGCTAGCTTTTTTGAATTTGTTACGTAACATACTTGCGCCCATAGCACTTGATCCCATGCCTGCATCACAAGCGAAGATAACGTGACTTACTTTACTGTAGTCATGTGCATCTACATTCTCAGTATCATAGTTATCTAGTAAATCATCTTCTGTTTGACTATCGCTATTTTTGTCAGTTGCATCAGTAGCAGTTGTTGAAGTGTTATCATCACTATTCCCTGTTAACTTAGAAGATACACTTGATTTTTTACCTTTTGATGCTTCCATTTTCTCTGTTGCAGCTTCTAAATCTTCTTCTGTTTCTTTTGTGAATTTTAAAATAATTGATGAAACAATAAATGATACGATTGCTGCTAATAATACGCCTATAATCATGTGTAAGAACTCACCTTTAGGTGCGTTTAACATATATACGATAAATGAACCAGGTGAAGCTGGACTCTTGAATCCAAAGTCTAATAATGAATAAGTAGCAACACCAGTCATACCACCTAGTATTACTGCGACGAACAATAACGGTCTCATTAATACATAAGGGAAGTAAATTTCATGTATACCACCTAAGAAGTGGATAATCCCAGCACCATATGAAGTAGCTTTAGCTGTGCCTTTACCAAAAATCATATAAGCAACTAATACACCTAAACCTGGACCAGGGTTTGATTCAATTGTGTATAAAATAGATTGTCCCGCAGATGCAGCTTGATCTGCACCCAGTGGTGTAAATACACCGTGGTTAATAGCATTGTTTAAAAATACGATTTTAGCAGGTTCTACAATAATACTTACCAATGGAAGTAGATGCGCATGTACCAATGCTTCAACAGCAACGGATAAAATATGCATGATAAATTCCATAATTGGTGCTAATATTTTAAAACCTATGATTGTCATTATAAAACCTAAAATACCAGCGGAGAAATTATTGAATAACATTTCGAAACCTTGTGGGGTTCTTGGTTGAATGAATTCATCAGTTTTTTTCATTAACCAACCAACAAGTGGTCCCATAATCATTGCGCCTAGTAACATCGGTGTTTCTGGTAATGCTACAATCACACCCATTGTTGCTACAGCAGCAATAATACCGCCACGCATCTCGTGAATTAAACGACCACCACTATAAGCAATCAATAATGGTATTAAATAAGTAATCATTGGTCCAGCCAATTCACCTAAATCTTTATTTGGCCACCAACCGCCGTCTATAAATATTGCCGCAATAAAGCCCCAAGCAATGAATGCACCAATATTAGGCATAATCATGCTACTTAAAAACGAACCAAAAGCTTGAACTTTACGACCAATCCCTTTATTATCTTGAGCATCTGTTTGTGACATAATTTGCACCTCTTTTTCTCTGTATTTAACTATTATTGTAGGTGTGTTTACATAAATAAACAACAAATAGTAATCTCAAATTTGTCACAGTGTTTTTGACAAGTTTATGACTATTAATATATGGAAAGTTTTGAATATTAAATAATAAAACAATTTTACAATTATTTTAAGGATGTAGTTAATAAAAAATTTGCATTTGGTTGCAAAAGCATTGTACAATTAGTGGTATTGAAGGAAAGGAGGACAGCTTGACATAAATATATCAATTAAAGCGCCTGTGCAAGTGAAAAGGTTAAATATTTAGCATTTAAGATTTAAAACAGAAATCTTAATAGATATGAAATCGAAGCTTGTAGACGAGGAGGATAGTTATCGAACCATCGGCGGATGCTATCCCGGATGTGGCTCATTCGTAAACTTATTAAGGAAAACATTAGGGCAACCTGGTGCACAAAGTTAATAAGATAGCCAAATTAAATAAAAATTAAGATTAAAGGTGAATGGGATTTCTGTGCCTTTTTTTAAAATTTCTTACGATAAAATGAATGTTAAGAAATTTATTTAAATTGGCCTCATATATTGAACAGGTTCCTGTACGCCGAACGTTCAATGCCCTTCACCATTAAATTGGAGGAGTATGTATATGTGTGGAATAGTTGGATATATCGGGCATGATAATGCCAAAGAATTATTATTAAAAGGATTAGAAAAATTAGAATATAGAGGATACGATTCTGCTGGTGTTGCTGTTGTTAACGATGATGGCACAAATGTATTTAAATCAAAAGGACGTATTGCGGAGCTAAGAAAAGTAGCAGATAGTAAAGATATAGATGGAAATGTAGGTATTGGTCACACGCGTTGGGCAACACATGGTGTACCAAATTATGAAAATTCACATCCACACCAATCCGCAACTGAACGTTTTACTTTAGTTCATAATGGTGTAATCGAAAATTATGAAGAGTTAAAAAATGAATATTTATCAGATGTAAAATTTTTATCTGAAACGGATACAGAAGTTATTGTTCAATTAGTTGAATATTTCTCAAATACTGGACTTTCTACAGAAGCAGCATTTACAAAAGTGGTATCGTTATTAGAAGGTTCTTACGCATTAGGCCTTATTGATAGTCATGATCGTGACACTATGTATGTTGCAAAAAACAAATCACCGTTATTGATTGGTGTAGGTGATGATTTTAATGTTATCGCTTCAGATGCGCTTGCAATGTTACAAGTTACAAACCAATACAAAGAAATTCATGATCATGAAATTGTCATTGTTAAACGTGACGAAGTAATTATTAAAGACCAAGAAGGTAAAGTACAAGATAGAGAAGCTTATACTGCACAAATTGATGCTGCTGATGCTGAAAAAGGTGTTTATGATCATTACATGTTGAAAGAAATTCATGAACAACCTGCAGTAATGCGTCGTATTATTCAAGAATATCAAGATGCTGATGGCAATTTAAAAATGGATGCAGATATTATAAAAGATGTAGCCGATGCAGACAGAATTTATATCATTGCGGCAGGTACAAGTTATCATGCAGGTTTAGTTGGTAAAGAATATTTGGAAAAATGGGCAGGCGTTCCTACAGAAGTGCATGTTGCTTCAGAATTTGTATATAATATGCCATTGCTTTCAGAAAAACCATTATTTATTTATATTTCACAATCAGGTGAAACAGCGGATAGTCGTGCTGTATTAGTAGAAACTAAAAAACTAGGGCATAAATCATTAACAATTACAAACGTGCCTGGTTCTACATTATCACGTGAAGCGGATCATACTTTATTATTACATGCTGGTCCTGAAATAGCAGTTGCATCTACAAAAGCATATACAGCACAAATTGCAGTACTTTCAATTTTGTCACAAATTGTAGCGAAAGAACACGGTAAAGAAGCCGATGTTGAGTTACTACGCGAACTTGCAAAAGTGACTACTGCTATTGAAACAATTGTGGATGATGCAGATGTAATGAAACAAATTGCTACAGATTTCTTAGAAACAACAAGAAACGCATTCTTTATTGGTCGTACAATTGACTATAATGTTAGTTTAGAGGGCGCATTGAAACTTAAAGAAATTTCTTACATTCAAGCAGAAGGTTTTGCAGGTGGCGAACTTAAACACGGTACAATCGCACTTATTGAAGAGGGTACGCCAGTGATTGCTTTAGCAACACAAGAAAATGTAAACCTTTCAATTCGTGGTAATGTGAAAGAAGTGGCAGCACGTGGTGCAAACCCTTGTATAATTTCTATGGATGGATTAAATAAAGATGGTGACACATATGTTATCCCTCATGTCCATGAGTTATTAACACCATTAGTTGCTGTTGTAGCAATGCAGTTAATTTCATATTATGCTGCACTACACAGAGATTTAGATGTGGATAAACCACGTAACTTAGCTAAATCTGTAACAGTAGAATAAATTAATATGTAAGATTGAGCTGAGACATTTTGATGTCTCAGCTTTTATTTGTGGAAATTTTATAGTTTAATGAAGTTATGTTGAACAATTGAGATGATGCATCCAATGAGAATGAAATGATACATAGAAGGAGAATACAATATATGGATAGTGAACTTAATTATTTAAATGGCGCCCATTGTGAAACTACAGCGACTGGCACATTATTAAAACATATTGGTATAGAGTTATCTGAACCGATGTTATTTGGTATCGGAGAAGGACTTGGATATATTTATTGGGATATGAAAAATATGGATTTCCCATTTCTTGGCGGCCGTATTAAACCAGATTATTTAACAAATAATATCGTAAAAAATTTGAATTTAGAAATTTTATTAGAAGAAACCACATCCATAAAAAAGGCTTGGCAAAATGTCAAAAAGACACTTGATGATGGTCACCCAGTTGGTTTGAAATTAGACAGTTATTATTTAGATTATTTTTCGGATAAAGTGCATTTTGCAGGGCACTATGTAGCTATGTTTGATTATGATGATGCTTATGCCTATTTGATTGATACAAAACAACAAGGCAACATTGTTAAAACAAAATTAGAACACTTAGCGCAAGCAAGAAATGCTAAAGGGCCTATGTCATCTAAAAATCTCTCTTATACAATAAAACAAGACCATCCCTTACCAGATATGAAAACAGTCATATTAAATGCTATACATAATAATGCTCAAGATTATTTAAATCCTCCTATTAAAAATATAGGATATAAAGGGATAAAGAAAACAAGCGACAAAATACAAACATGGTTTGAAAGAAGTTCAAACATTCAATATGATTTATTACTTACTGCTAATTTAATGGAAAATGGTGGGACTGGAGGGGCATTGTTTAGAAAAATGTATCTTTCCTTTCTTGAAGAAGCTCAATTATTAATCAAAGATAGTGCTTTAGAACAATCATATCACCTATTCTCTGAAATAGTTATTATGTGGGAAGAGGTGATAAAGCTAATTAAATGTGCGGGAGAAACTCAAGATAGAGCATATTTAAAGCAAGCTTCTGACATATTAGTTGATTTATCAGTCAAAGAATACGACGCGATGAAACGATTGCTCGAAGTTAAAAAATGATAACGTTTATGATATTTTTTTAACGTATAGTAAAAGTGAAATATTTTCAAAAAAATAAAAAATTTAATATGCTATGTACAAGCTTACATTTTATAAATAAAGAAAGGTCTTATAAAATAATGGCAAAACCTAAAATTTATACCATGGCTTTTGGAGATGTTTAGCCTCATTTAGTGAAAAAAGTCGAAAAAAAAGGTAGAACAAAAAATGAGGTAGATACTGTCATTAAATGGATGACTGACTATAGTCAGTCGCAAATAGATAAAATGATTGAAGATGGCACAGACTATGAAGCATTTATTCAACAAGCACCAAGGTTAAATCCACATAGAACTAAAGTAACTGGTGTTATATGTGGTATTCGTGTTGAAAATATGGAAGACTCAGTAATGAAAGAAATTAGATATTTAGACAAAATGGTTGATGAATTGGCTAAAGGGAAGACATTGGAAAAGATATTTAGACAAAATCAAAAATAAATGACAATTTTAAAAAGGGGGATATATATGCTAATTGATTTGAACAATATAGCAAGAAGAAAAGATGGAAAAGAAATTGTTCAAGGAGTGAGTTGGCAAATCAATGAGGGAGAAAAATGGATGCTTTATGGTTTAAATGGCGCAGGTAAGACTACACTATTAAATATTTTAAATGCATATGAGCCAAACACATCTGGTGAAATGGCTTTATTTGGTATGGAGCCTGGTAAAAAAGGGTATTCTGCTGAAAATGTACGCCAACAAATTGGATTTGTATCTAGTAGTTTAATGGATCGATTTCAGGATGGTGAAATTGTTATAGATGTTGTAATTAGTGGGATATTTAAGTCAATCGGTCTGTTTCAAGATGTACAACAACAATACATAGATTTGGCTAAACAATATTTAAAACAAATGGGAATCGCTCAATTTGAAAACCAATATTATGGTTATCTTTCTACTGGAGAACGTCAAAAAGTGTTGATAGCAAGAGCGTTGATGGGGAACCCTAAACTTTTAATTTTAGATGAACCAGCTTCAGGTTTAGATTTTATTGCAAGAGAAGATTTATTAAGTGCGCTGACACAATTGTATAAGCAAAATCCTAAATTAGCAGTGATTTATGTAACGCATTTTGTAGAAGAAATTACACAAGATATTGATTACGGGTTTTTATTGAAAAATGGGCAACCTTTTAAACAAGGTCAAATATCTGAAATTCTTAATAGTACAACATTGAGTCATTTCTTTAAAAGAAATGTCAACATAGCATGTAACAATGGGCGATACACACTGTTTTTAAAAGATGGAGACATTGCAGAAACATAGATAAAGTGCCATAATTTAATATGATAACATATGATGGAGGATTTTAATTACATGAAAAATGTTAAAGCAATATTTTTAGATATGGATGGTACAATTTTACATAAAGATAATCGTGTAGATAAAGAAACGACAGAGATTATTCAAACATTAAGAAATCATGGTTATAAAGTATTTTTAGCTACTGGTAGAGCACATGATGAGATTCATTACCTTGTACCAGAAAATTTTAAAGTGGATGGTATTATTAGTTCTAACGGTACTAATGGTGTCGTTCACAATGAAACTATTTTTAAACATAGTTTAACATTTGATACGGTAAATGAAATTGTGAAAAGAGCAAAAGCACAAGCAATTTATTATGAAGTTTTTCCTTTCGACGGTAATAGAATAATTCTTAATGAAGATCAAGCGTGGGCAGAAGCGATGTTTAAACAATCAACACCACCTGAAAACGTAGGATACAGTGAATGGACATCCAGAAGAGAATCTATCGTTGAAAAAGTAAGTTGGAAAACAAGTATCCCTGACACGTCATTTTCAAAAATTTATTTATTTTCGCCAGATTATGATAAGATTACTCAATTTCGAAACCAGTTAATCGATGACCAAACGACACTTCAAATCAGTGTATCTAATTCATCGCGCTTTAACGCAGAAACAATGGCTTTTGGCATTGATAAGGGAACTGGAATTAAAGAAATGATAGACTACTTTGGCATTAAACAAGAAGAAACGTTAGTCATTGGTGACAGTGATAACGACAGAGCGATGTTTGCGTTTGGCAATTATACTGTGGCGATGAAGAATGCTCGACCAGAAATTCAAGCTTTAGCAGATGATGTCACTTCATTCACAAATGAAGAAAATGGTGCTGCATTATACTTGAAAAAGCATTTATTATAATCTGTATGCATAGATGAAGTGTCTTTTTTGATACTGAAAATTTACTAATTACATTCTGTAACGATAAGAAAATCGTTTGAGTATAAGCATAAAAAATTAAGTAGTATCATAATTACAATTTAAAAAGGACTAATCCACTTATTGCGGATTAGTCCTTTTGCAATTTATATTCCAATATATTATTTATCTTTATTATTCATTTGATCTTTGATGTCTGTAGTTTTTTCTTTTGTGTTATCTGTAAACTGATCGGTATTTTGATTAACTTTATCAGTAGATTTCTCAGTTGTGTGGTTAACTTCATCAGTAGATTTCTCAGTTGTGTGGTTAACTTCATCAGTAGATTTCTCAGTTGTGTGATTAACACTATTAGTTACTTTAGATGTTTGATCAGATTGCTTAGAAGCTTTTGATTTTTTGACTTCTGATTTATCAATGTTCTCGCCATTTTTATTGTAGTATTGAATAATTGCTAATAAGTTTGTGTAATAAACAATCAATCTAATTATTATAACAATTACTGACACAATATAGATAATAGTCATAGCTAATGTTTGTGAAATACCACCGGTACTAATTGACACTAACTGACTCACCGGATTTGCTAAGATTATAACAAGTAAATTTAATAGTAATATACCTAGATAAAATTTAAACCAAGTTTTATTTCCGTTTTTAATAGCTTTAAAGCCACGTTTTACAGAAGACCAAGCACCTCTATTAGGTTCTTTAACAAAGGCTAGTGTAAAGTTGATGATTAGGATTGTAAAGAACCAATAAACAAATGACAATATAAATACTTGTAAGGTAGCTGCAATAATTTGGAATGTTAATGACAATCCAAGTGCATGATCAGAACTGCTTAACGGTCCTTGTAATGCAGTGAATAATTGTACAATTCCTAATTGCAATAGCTTACTTATTAAAAGATTAAGTAATAATATAATAATAATACTTAATAATGTGATTAAAGATAATTTTAATGATTTAGCATATTTACCCTTTTTAAATATTGAAAATAAATCTTTGAATTTAACCTTGTCTTTATTAATTGCATTGTCTATAGTGTATATAGTTCCAGCAATAAGTTGATATCCTACAAATATAAAAACCACTAATGGAATTAATATTGCTAGTATCAATGTAATTAATGCACTTCCAATAGGTTGTTGCATTGCCATTGACATTAAAAATTTATATATTGCTGGTTGAACTGGTATAAAAGTTATTACAGTCAAAGCAAACAATATGATAAAACTTACAATTGTGAATAGTAAAATTTTAGCATTTTGCGGTTTTGCATTTTGTAATGCTAGTTTATGAAATTTAAACAAATTTTAAGCACTCCTTTTTAGTGATAAGCATATGCTATCAAAAAATTAGAGATTTTAAAATTAATAGGTAACAAAATGGCTATAAAATGTTAAAATGACCAAATGAGAAAATGTTGAAAGGAGATATCATCATGAAATTTGCAATTCTTACTGATGTACATGGCAATTTTGATGCGTTAGATACAGTATTGGATGATATTGATAGAAGAAAAGATATAAATAAAATATATAACTTAGGCGATAATATTGGTGTAGGCCATGAAACAAATAAAGTTCTTGATGAAATATTCGAAAGAGATGATATGGAAATTATTGCAGGTAATCATGATGAAGCGGTGATGTCAATTGTTAACGATACGCCTTATCCTGAAGACTTAAAAGATAAATTTTATGAACACCACCAATGGATTGAAAGCCACTTAGACGAAGATTATTACGATAAATTAAATGCTTTACCTCGTGTTATTGAAAAAACAATGAATCATAAAAAAGTCATGTTCATCCATTACGAAATTCCAAACGATAAATTGAATACGCCGATTGATGGCCAGCCATTTAGTCCTATTGTTGAACCTACTGAAGAAAATATAAAATCACTTTTTGAAGATAAAGAGGCTGATTTAATTATTTTCGGTCATAATCATACAGTTCATTTGTTTGATGATAAATCTAAGGTTTATTTTAATCCTGGTTCTGTTGGATTAAATAACGGCGCATACGCGGTATATGGTATTGTTACTATCGAAGAAAATGAATTTTCATTTGAACGAGTTAAAGTTCCTTATGATAATGAAGAATTTATAAGAGGTTTTAAAGAAAAACAAGTGCCAGCTAAAGAACTGATATTTGATAAGTTTTTATAATGTGTAAAATGTTTCGGATTTGTTATATATTTTAATAGTGATTAAAATCATAAAAGTGACTAAATTGAATGATACTGCTTGTTTCAAGCTTTAAAATCTAGTCACTTTTTACTTTTTTAACTCACGTTATTTTTCTGTATAAATTGCTGAACATAAGGTATTGCTGTCATGATTATGATATTCTGTTTCAAATTGTATCGTCATATGTTGAATATTTAAATGTGTTAAGCGATGTTCAAGTTGGTTTAAAAGTTGTTCGCCTTCTTCGATTGTCATGTCATTAGGTACTACTGCATGGCAACTTAAAGCATTTATTTCATTAGAAATAGTCCATATATGACAATCATGTACATTTTTTATTTGCACTTCACTTGTAATAGCGTTAATGATTTCATCCATATCGACATCACTTGGTGTACCTTCCATCAAAATATTAATAGATGATTTCGTTATGCCCCAACTACTTTTAATAATAAGTAGGGAGACGATAATGCTTGCAATTGGGTCTGCAATAGTCCAATTAAATGACCAAATAAGAATAGCTGCTACAATTGCTCCGACAGAACCTAATAAGTCTCCAATTACATGGAGAAAAGCGCCACGCATGTTTATATTATGATCTGTATCTCCACCTTTAAACATAAAAGAAGCAACAACGATATTAACAATGAGGCCAATTACACTGATGATAAACATTTCTGTAGATTTTACCGCTATTGGATTAAAGAAACGATCGATTGCTTCTATGATGATAAAAATGCCGATAACAAATAATGTCACACCATTAAATAATGCTGCTAATATTTCGAAGCGTTTGTAGCCAAAAGTCTTAGATTGAGTAGCATGTTTTTCAGAATAAATAAAAGCTAATAATGCTACACCTAATGAAACAGAATCGCTAAACATGTGTAAACCATCTGATAATAATGCTAAGCTATGTGCTAAAAAACCTCCGATGATTTCAACTATCATAAATATACCAATAATTAAAAAGCTAATAAGTAAGATTTTTTTATTATTGGTGTGTACATGACCATGTGTATGGTTGTGTGTGTGATTGTGTTCGTGATGTTGTGACATATAAGTTCACACCTTTCATTATAGTTTATGATTTGCATGATGAATTGCTTGTTTCAATAAATCAGTCACATGTGTATCATCAATTGAATATATCATTGATTGGCCTTCGCGGTTAGATTTGATTAGGTGGGCTTGTTTTAATATGCGTAACTGATGCGACACATTAGATTGCCCCATATTTAAAGTATGCGCAATATGACCTACACTGCTAGAATTTTGTGATAATAAATGCATGATGCGTATACGATTCCTCTCACTTAACGCTTTGAAAATATCAGTTACATGCTCTAAAGTTTCGGTATTTATTGGCGTATTCATAAATTCAACCCTCCTATCATATGAAGATATTAATATATATTCATATATTAATGTTATTGTGCCAATATGTCAATTGAAAATGCATATTTGTTTTAAATTCTTATAAAAGTGGTAGACTTTTAATATGAACTCGATAAGGAGGTACCAATATGAGTATTTTAGTTATTGGCGCAAATGGTGGCGTTGGTCATCACTTAATAGAACAGTTAAAAGAAAAAGAGGTAGATTTTACCGCTGGAGTTAGAAAAGAATCACAAGTTGAACAACTGAAAGAACAGAATATCAAAGCAACTTTAATTGATGTTGAGTCAGATGATGTTCAAACTTTAACTGAAAAATTTAAAGGCTTTGACCGTGTAGTATTTTCCGTTGGTTCAGGAGGTAGTACAGGTGCCGATAAAACAATTATTGTAGACTTAGATGGTGCTGTTAAAGCTATTAAAGCAAGTGAGGTAAATAATGCGAAACAATTTGTGATGGTGTCAACATATGATTCTAGAAGAGAAGCATTTGACGCAAGTGGAGATTTGAAACCATATACAATTGCCAAACATTATGCTGATGAATACTTAAAACAAGCATCAGTACCTTATACGATTGTACATCCAGGTGCTTTATTAAATGATGATGGTACAAACAAAATTGAAGTAGGTGCCTTTTTTGAAGGCAGAGGTTCAATTCCACGAGAAGATGTTGCTTCAGTCCTCAATGAAGTTGTCACAAGTGACGACTATTTAAATACTGAATTCCAAATTATTAGTGGAGATGTAGAAATATCACAAGCTTTAGATAGCTTTAAAAATAAATAATCGATAGTTACAAATGTGGGCCAATTTACAAATTAATGTAATTTGGTCCATTTTTAATTGAAATATCTATTATTTTAATAAATTTTATGATGAAAATTTGATACAATAATAGATATCGTTTGGAGGTAACTATGAAGATTTCAAACACTAAAATTTATGAACAAGTTGCAGATACTTTATTGGAAAGCATCAAATCTGGAAATTATCAAGTTGGAGATAAAATACCATCTATACAAAAACTCAGTAAAGAATATGGTGTGAGTGTGGCTTCGGTAAGAGAAGCTTTAAATGCATTAAGAACGATAGGTGTATTGGAAATAAAACAAGGTTATGGAACATTTGTAAAGCAAATTGAACCGACTTTTTTTGAATTAGGAGATAAATTTAATTCGTTAGTTCAGATAAAAGAATTATTAGAGTTACGAGAGATTGTTGAAAGTGCAACCGTCAAAATGGCTGCATGTCACCGTACAGAAGAGAACTTAGTTGATTTGGAAAAGGCTTTGAATCGAATGGGGGAAGCAATAACAGATGGTACATCAGGAGAAAGAGCTGATTTAGAATTTCATCTATTAATCGCAAAAGCTGGTAACAATTCTTTGTTAGTTGAATTACTTAATAATATATCTGAACTTATGCAAGATTCTATGAAAGAAACAAGAAAAATATTTATTTATAGTAAACAAAAAACAATGAATAAATTATTAGAGGAACATGTAGTCATTTATAATGCAATTGCTAACAAAGATGATGTAGAAGCTGTTAAAGCCATGGAGACACATTTATTAGAAGTTAAAGAAACAATTTTAGCTAACTTCAAAGAAAAATAGATTTTAGAACGTAAGATACTTATAATCTTCAAATTTAGTTTAATGCTTTCCAAGTTCTTAAAGTATATGCACATATAATTAAATTTCAAGGAATAAAAAGGCCCAAACTACAATAGTTTGGGCCTTTTTTGCAAATTTTATATTTTGAACAGTGATCATCTGGTCAAAATAATCATAATTTATTACCTTATATGTAAAAGAATATGAGTCCTTTGAAGACTCTAGTGTCATTATAATGTTAAAAATGTTGCGAAGGCAAGTCTTTATTTTAAAAAATTTATGACAATTGAATAATTTTATTGTCAAATTTAGTTGAATGGAATGGGGTAGCATTAATTTAACTATACGTCTATTAAACGTATTGATATAATAATTAATGATTTGAATATGACCAAACGTTGAAGTGACAGTTTATAAAGCATTAAGATATGTGATACAATTTCAATAGTTCTGTAAAATTAATTTTAAAATGTAATATAAATAGTATAATTTTATCTTTTTCTAAATTGTATATATCAGATTAAACAATATAAAAACTAAGTTTGGAGGTGTGGTGAATGCCATTATTTTTAAAACCAGTATTACATGAGAAAATTTGGGGTGGCACAAAGTTGAAATCACTCGGTTATGATTTGCCCGCTGAAAATATTGGAGAAGCATGGGGGATTTCAGCACACCCAAATGGAAGATGTGAAGTGTTGAATGGACCATACAAAGGACAAACATTAGATATGGTATGGAAAAATCATCGGGAATTGTTTGGTGATTTTCCGAGTCAAGAGTTTCCGTTAATGACAAAAATTGTAGATGCTAAGCAATCATTATCGATTCATGTGCATCCTGATGACGCCTACGCTTATGAAAACGAAAACGGACAATATGGTAAGTCAGAATGTTGGTATATTATAGATGCTGAAGAGGGCGCAGAAATCATATATGGTGTGAACGTAGATTGTAAAGATACTGCAGTTGATCAAATCGATGAAACAGACTATGAAAATTTATTTAATAAAGTTAAAGTCAAACCAGGTGAATTTTATTTTATACCAGCAGGCACGATTCATTCTATAGGGGCTGGTGTACTTGTGTATGAAACAATGCAATCTTCTGATGTCACATATAGAGTTTATGATTTTGATAGAGAAGAGGCAGCACATGATCGCAGAGGATTGAATCAAGCAAAAGCGAAAGAAGTCATCGAAGTTACTCAAGAAAATATTAATATAGCAACAGACACCGAAATTGTTGAAAATCATAAACGTATCCAACTTGTTTCAAATGATTTTTTTACAATGGTTAAGTGGGAAATATCTGGTACATTAAATTATATGAAACCTAGAGAATTTGTTTTAGTTTCCGTATTAAAAGGTTCTGGACAAGTCATTGTTGATGGTGACATTTATGATGTAACACAAGGTCAAAATTTCATACTAACTTCAGACGATTTAGATACAATTTTTGAAGGGAATTATGAATTAATTATAAGTTATTTATAGATAAAAAAACGGAGTGTTTCAAAATGTATAAGTATTTATATGTATCATTAATTTGCGGTTTATTAGCTGGTGCGGGAATATTTTTAAAAATACCTATTTTTCCTTCATTTTTCTTACCAGTTATCATTGGTGCAATTGGTATCATTGCTGCATTAATTACGATACCTAACAAAGAAATAAATGGATTATTAAAACTTGGTGGTGTACTCATTAATTTAATGCCAATTTTGGGTGCATTGACGATGGTTCAATAGTCAATAAATTTAGTATCTTTACTTTTGAAGTAAAAGGTACTTTTTTTATATGTAAAAAATCATTTGCGTCATTAACTAAATCAAATTTATTTTTAACGGAATGGATATTAGTGATTATAATTAAAAGATTATAAAATATTCTTTAGCGATAAATTATTTATGGTAAAATAGAATTTAAATTGGAGGTGGGCTAAATGTCGAAATCTCGAGGTATACTGATGACATTTATTATTGCACTTATTGCAACGATTATGGGAAGTAAATTTCCAATAATAGGAAGTGCAATATTTGCAATTGTTATAGGTATTCTTTTAAATAATTTTATTGAAATCCCAAAAAAGTATCGTGCCGGCATCCAATTTAGTAGTAAAAAAATATTGCATTATAGTATTATTGTTCTTGGTTTTACATTGAGTTTTCAATCTATTGGTTCAATTGGTTGGAAATCTTTACCAATTATAATCATAACTTTATTAGCAGCATTTATAATCGTGTTTATATTGATGAAAATATTTAAAATTAATGAAAATCTTAGTATTTTGATTGGTGTCGGTACTTCTATCTGTGGTGGCTCTGCAATTGCTGCTACAAGCCCAGTCATCAAAGCTAAAGAAAATGAAGTAGCTTTCGCAATTTCAACTATATTTTTATTCAATTTAATAGCAGTTTTTATATTCCCACCACTTGGTCATTTAATGAACATGGGCCAAACTGCTTTTGGCTATTTTGGGGGTACGGCAATTAACGATACATCTAGTGTTATTGCTGCCACATCTAATTACGGAAGTAAGGCTTTAGAAACTGGTGCTATCGTAAAACTGACACGTACATTAATGATTATTCCAGTAGTATTATTTTTTACATATAGAACGATACTTAAAGAAAAATCAAAACAAACAGGCACATCGGTTAAACAAATATTTCCATGGTTTATTGTTTGGTTTGTTGTAGCTTCACTGATTAGTACAATTTTTAATTTTTCACCTACAGTTATTCATATATTCCAACAAATATCATTATTCTTAATAACGATGGCAATGGCAGGTATAGGATTAAATGTAGATTTCAAACAGTTTAAACAAGCTGGTGCAAAGCCGATTTTATTAGGTTTAGTGACTTGGATAGTAGTAATAATAACAAGTTTAATATCAATGAAATTGATTAATTTATTATAATCATTGTTTGAGAACTGATTTTTAAATATAATGAGAAAATAGAATTTTTTATATGAGATAAGGAGTATCTAAATGGTAGAGGAAACAAGTTATTTTTGGTTGAATTGCGGATATAATCGCTGGAATCATAACGAACCATTAGTGGGTCAAACAACATTATTTGAATCAGGTGCACAATTTAATCCGTCACAAGGTTTCCGATCTTTTAAACAAGCTAAAGTAGGAGATAAAGTTGTATTTTATCAAGTACAGATGGATACTGGTTTACTAGGATTTGGTGAAATCACTAGTGTACAAACAGGTGCACAAAATAAAATTCGCGTGCATTTTCAGTTATTAGAACAATTGAAACCATTAACTGCTGATTACTTAAAAAGAAGTGAACAATTAGAATTTCGAATTACTAATATGAAAGAAACATTGTTTAATCAAATTACAAAAGATGAATTTGACTTAATCGTGAGTTTAGGTAAAGGCGAAACGAAAATACCTAGATATTTCTTTATATCAGAGGAACAAGAATTCGAACCCAATTCTTATAATACCTTGTTTACACACACATATAATGGCATTAAACGAAATGGATACCATTTTTATAAACAGCTTGAAATTGGTGATCAACTCGTTTTTTATAATAAACATAGAGAACAATCAGTGATTGGTGTAGGTGAAGTAAGTCAACATTTACATGAAAAATCTCCAATCCCTGGTCGCACAAACAGTACTGCGATAGAAGTTTATTTTGAAAAAGAAATCGAACCTGTAACATTGAGTACTTTAAATAAACACCCCAAATTGAAAAATTTATATTATTTACAAGAAAATGCAAAACAAGCTATTGCGAGCATGTCACGCACACAGTTTGATGCAATTCTTGAAATGAGCGAAAATGATGGCATGAAATCTCAATTTGAAGCGGTTAAAAGTCAAGGTGTTATCGATAAAACAGATGATGAGGATATAAAACCATTTATTCTGTTAGTAGTTGATAAAGGTGAAGGTTTAAAAGCTGCAGAAAACTTGTTACAAAAGACGAATGCTAATCCAGTAATTACAGCAGGTCATCCAGATTTTACAGAAGACATGCTTTATGGTAAGTATTTACCAAATGAGGCTGGTGCTTTGTATTATAGAGAGGGCTTCATTACTAATCTTATGCCAAGAAATGATAAAAGTTATCTAGTCATAGATAATTTTAATCGTATAGACCCAGACATTTTTCAAACATATATTAACGTTTTAGAAGGTTATGAAATGACACTGCCAAGATATAATAGGGACGGCAGCATGGTGAAGTGGTCCAGAAAAAAAGACTCATTTTATCATTTTAATCCGAATTGGCATATCGTTGGTATCACGTACGATAGCATAAATGATATAAAGCAAAAATATACTGAACAATTTTTAAAGTACACAAGAATTGTTAAGGTTAACCAAGATTAAAATTACAGTAAAAGTACCAATAAGCGTCTGGGGCATCATTGATGTGCCCCAGACGCTTTTATATTCTCAGAAGATGACTGAACTTCAGCTCAGGACATCATTTTATACATTTTCAATGCTAGTCATCCTTGCTGGAGTGGACGACGAAATCTTTTTAATAAAATTAGATTTCTGCCTCATCCTTTTTTGTATATAAGTGTAATATTTAGCGATACATAATAAGATAAATCATATCATGATTTATTTTTATCATTTTAGGATATAATATAACTGTGAATAAATAATTTATATTTTATGATAACTAATCATAAAAAGGAGATGAACGTATGCCAATAATTTATTACGATGGTAATTGTGTATACTGTTATAATTACGCAATTTGGCTTATACAAAATGGGTTGTCTAGTCGTTACCAATTTGCAAAACTTCAAGGTGCTACAGCTCAAAATATGTTTGCCAATTATCCTGAAACACAGCAACACGATAGTGTTATTTTGCAAGAAGGAGATCAATTTAAATATAAGTCGGATGCAATAGCATCACTTATTTCATCCTTAACAAATTATAAATGGATTGGTTTATTATTATATTTAACGCCTAAATTTCTGAGAGATTTTGGTTATCAACTTTTTGCAGATAATAGAAATAGAATGTGGAAAACACATTGGCACAAACCTAATGACTATGAACGATCATTTTTTATTGACTGATTGAATAGATGGAGGAAAAGAATATGGGGAACATAATTGTGATTGGTAGCGCATCAATCGATTTAGTGGTGAAAACAGATATTTTACCTAAAGTAGGAGAAACTGTAATGGGAGAATCATTTTTTACAAATCCTGGAGGTAAAGGTGCTAACCAAGCTGTTGCGGCTGCGCGTTTAAGCAATCATGTTTATATGATTGGAGCTGTAGGCGATGATGATAATGGCCAGCAAATACTTTCAAATCTTAACAACAACAATGTAAATACAGCGTATATGGATGTTATTGAAAATGAAGCGTCTGGGACTGCCCATATAACGTTATTTGATGATGATAATCGTATTATTGTAGTGCCGGCAGCAAATAATTATGTAACGCCAGATAAAGTAATTCCAAAACTTGAATTTTTTGAAGCTGGCGATATTATTGTAATGCAACATGAAATACCGGCAGAGACCATAAAAGAAGTAGTGGACTTTGCACAAAAACATGAAATGAGAGTAATGTTAAATCCTGCACCATTTCGTGCATTAGACAAAGAAATAATTGAACAAGTTAATTGGTTGACACCAAATGAATCAGAAAGTGAATTATTATTTGAAAATAAGGTTGATAAAGCTTTAATGATGTATCCTGAAAAATTAATTGTAACTAAAGGCGCTTCGGGGGCATTGTTTTACAGTGATTCTCAACAACTTGTAAAAGGGTATAAAAAACAAGTAGTTGATACTACAGGCGCTGGAGATACATTTAATGGGGCATTAGCAGTTGCACTAATTGAAAATAGGTCATTAGAAGAAGCGGTTAATTTTGCCAATTTAGCTGCTAGTTTTTCAGTTACAGAATTAGGCGCTCAAGGTGCAATGCCATACAGAAAAGAACTAGATTAAAGCGTATGATTCAGGGTATAATGTAAGTAGATAATTAAGCTACATTCTAAATTATAATAATTATAATTTAGAAGAGGAAATAACTTTACAGATTATAATTATTATAATATAATAATTATTGTAATAGAAAATCGATTGTCGCTTAATTAGGACAACAATTCAAAGGAGAGATTTTTGATATGTCAAAAAATAATGAAGAAGTTGTAAAAGTATTAAATCAGCAAGTAGCAAACTGGACAGTTGCATTCACCAAATTACACAATTTTCATTGGTATGTAAAAGGGCCAAATTTCTTCTCACTACACACAAAATTTGAAGAATTATATGATGAAGCAAGTCAATATATAGATGATTTAGCAGAACGTATTTTAGCAGTAGGCGGTAATCCAGTAGGAACATTGAAAGAAAGTTTAGAGTTATCAATTATAGATGAAGCTGGCAAAGGCTATACAGCTGAACAAATGGTTGAAGCATTATCAGTAGATTTTGATAATATTTCTAAACAATTAGGAGAAGCGATTGAAGTAGCTTCTAAAGCTGAAGATGATGTAACAGAAGATATGTTTATCGGTATGCAAACAAATATTGACAAACATAATTGGATGTTAAAATCTTATTTAGGAAAATAAAAATATAGATAGACAAACAGCTTTCATGAATAAAAGACAGAAATCAAATGATAAAATCATTTGATTTCTGTCTTTTTTGTGATAAAGCTATAAGAACATAAAAGCTAGATACTTCATACATGAGCATTATAAAATTTTGTGTTCAGTAATTTTAGTAAAATTGTGCAAAAACAGCTTGGGATTAAAAATTATAATCCCAAGCTGTTTTATTTTGTGAGTAAGCTAAACATGTTCAAATATTATTCAGCAATTTCTAACGCAATTTCCATCATTTGAGTAAATGAGTTTTGACGTTCTTCTGCAGTTGTTGCTTCGTCACGTAAAATATGATCACTTACTGTGAAGACACCTAATGCTTTTTTATTAGCATAAGTTGCATTTAAGTATAAAGCAGCTGATTCCATTTCAATACCTAAGATGCCCATACGTTGCCATTTTTCGTTAAATGTTGGATCAGCATTATAAAATGTATCTGAAGAAAGAATATTACCAACATGTGTAGTAGCACCAATTTCGTCTGCTTTTTGTTTCGCTTTTAACATTAAGTCAAAATCAGCTAAAGGTGCATAATGTCCAGGAATATTATATTGCTCTACATAACTAGAGTTCGTAGAAGCACCTTGAGCAATTATGATGTCATATAAGTTAACATTTTCTTGCAAAGCGCCACATGAACCAATTCGTATGATTGTGTCGACATTGAAAAAATTATATAGTTCATATGAATAAATACCAATACTTGGAATACCCATACCAGAACCCATTACAGAAACTTCTTTTCCTTTGTAAGTACCTGTATAACCAAACATGTTTCTAACTTCATTAAATTGTTTTACATCTTCCAAATAATTATCAGCAATATATTTTGCTCTTAAGGGATCGCCAGGCATTAAAACAGTTTTAGCAATTTTAACTCCATTAGGTTGAATATGTGGTGTAGATTTTGTCATAGACTTCTTCTCCTTTAAATTCTTTTATCAAAATAAAGATAACATTTGTTTATTATTTTTGCGAATTTTTGTAATATAGAGGTAAAGCACTTGTTGTGATGTTATTAATTTTTTAGAATAGTAATGACTTTCAAGAATGAGAATAATTTCATACAGATAATATTTTAGGAGGAATTAGAATGAATTATGCAAAATATATAGATCACACTTTACTAAAACCGGAGTCTACAAGAGACCAAGTCGATAAAATTCTTGATGAGGCAATTGAGTACCATTTTAAATCAGTATGTATTAACCCAACGCATGTAAAATACGCAGCAGATAAATTACAAGACACTGACGTGTTAGTATGTACAGTAATTGGTTTCCCATTAGGTGCTACAAATACTGAAGTGAAAGTGTTTGAAGTTGAAGATGCTATTAAAAATGGCGCATCAGAAGTAGATATGGTTATCAATATTGGTGCCTTAAAAGATGAACGTTATGACGAAGTTCAAAAAGATATTGAAGGTGTTGTAGCAGCAGCAAACGGTAAGACAGTGAAAGTAATTATTGAAACTTGCCTTTTAACTGATGATGAAAAAGTAAAAGCTTGTGAGTTAAGTAAAGCAGCAGGCGCAGACTTTGTGAAAACATCAACTGGATTTGCCGGTGGTGGAGCTACGCCTGAGGATGTTAAGTTAATGAAAGATACAGTCGGAGATGCTTTAGAAGTTAAGGCTTCAGGTGGTGTCAGAAACTTAGAAGATTTCAACAAAATGCTAGAAGCTGGTGCGACTCGAATTGGCGCTAGTGCAGGTGTACAAATCATCCAAGGATTAGAAAGTAATTCAGATTATTAATTACTATCTTTAAGTTTAAGATGAGACATATAAAGACATAAATGTCTAACAGGGGAGGCCAACTCAAATGAGAATGGTAGATATTATTGAAAAGAAACGTGATGGTCAAGCTTTAACAAATGAAGAAATAGAATTCTTTATTAATGCTTATACCAGTGGTGAAATACCAGATTATCAAGCGTCGAGTTTAGCGATGGCAATTTTTTTCCAGGATATGAATGATCAAGAAAGAGCAGCACTTACAATGGCAATGGTTAATTCAGGTGACGTGATTGATTTATCAGCGATTAATGGGATTAAAGTTGATAAACATTCTACAGGTGGTGTTGGTGATACAACTACACTAGTATTAGCTCCATTAGTAGCTTCTGTTGGTGTTCCTGTGGCTAAGATGAGTGGTAGAGGATTAGGTCATACTGGCGGCACTATTGATAAATTAGAATCAGTTGAAGGTTTTCACGTCGAAATTAGTGAAGATAAATTTGTTGAACTTGTAAATGAAGCAAAAGTAGCTGTAATTGGACAAACTGGGAATTTAACACCGGCAGACAAAAAGCTTTATGGCTTACGTGATGTGACTGGAACAGTTAATTCAATACCACTGATTGCATCTTCTATTATGAGTAAAAAAATTGCTGCTGGCGCTGATGCTATTGTATTGGATGTAAAAACTGGTAACGGTGCCTTTATGAAAACGATCGAAGATGCTGAAGCACTCGCACATGCGATGGTCAGTATTGGTAATAATGTTGGCCGAAACACGATGGCGATTATTTCAGACATGAGTCAACCATTAGGTAATGCAATAGGTAATGCCTTAGAAGTTAAAGAGGCGATCGAAACATTGAAAGGTCAAGGTCCAAAAGATTTAACTGAGCTAGTTATGACTTTAGGTTCGCAAATGGTAGTTGTTGGCGGTAAAGCTAAAGATTTAGATGAGGCTCAAACATTATTAGAAAAAGCAATTCAAGATGGTTCAGCGCTAGAAAGTTTCCGTACATTTTTAGAAAATCAAGATGGTGATGGTTCTGTCGTTGATGATGTCAATAAACTACCACAAGCACGCTATCAAATTGATTTGCTTTCGCAAAAAACAGGTACTGTAACTGAAATTATAGCCAATGAAATCGGTGTTGCATCTATGATGTTAGGTGCAGGAAGACAAACTAAAGAAGACGATATTGATTTAAGTGTAGGTATTGTCTTGCACAAAAAAGTAGGAGATTCAGTTGATGAAGGCGAAGCTTTATTAACGATTCATAGTAACCGTGAGCAAATTGATGATGTTAAGGAAAAATTAAATCAAAGTATTGCGATTAGTTCACAAGGTGAAGTTCCTACGTTGATTCATAAAATAATTACTGAATAGGAGATGGAATGATGACGATACCATTTAAGAGGGTGCATTTAATTGTCATGGATTCAGTGGGTATAGGCGAAGGACCTGACGCAAAAGCCTTTAATGATGAAGGCAGTCACACTTTGAAGCATACGCTAGAAGATTTTGATAAATCATTACCTAATTTACAAAGCTTAGGTCTAGGTAATATTGCCGCTTTACCTAATATTGAAAAAGTGTCTAAACCTGACGCGTTTTATACTAAGATGAGTGAAGCTTCTGTAGGCAAGGATACAATGACCGGTCATTGGGAAATTATGGGATTAAATATTATGCAACCTTTTAAAGTTTATCCTGATGGCTTTCCACAAGAACTGATTAGTGAAATTGAAACAATGACAGGTCGTAAAGTAGTTGCAAATAGACCTGCTTCCGGCACACAAATTATTGATGAGTGGGGCGAACATCAGATGAAAACTGGGGACCTGATCGTCTATACATCAGCAGATCCAGTGCTTCAAATTGCGGCACATGAAGATATTATTCCACTTGAAGAATTGTATGATATTTGTGAAAAAGTAAGAGAATTAACAAAAGATCCAAAATATTTAATTGGTCGAATTATTGCGCGACCATATGTCGGTGAACCAGGTGCTTTTACAAGAACTTCTAATCGACATGATTATGCGTTAAAACCATTTGGACGAACAGTGATGAATGAGTTGAAAGATAATCAATTTGATGTGATTGCTTTAGGAAAAATCAATGATATTTATGATGGTGAAGGTGTCACTGAAGCAATTCGAACTAAAAATAATATGGATGGTATGGATAAACTAATAGAAACTGTACAACGTGACTTTAAAGGTTTAAGTTTCTTGAATTTAGTGGATTTTGATGCACTGTATGGACATCGACGTGATAAAGACGGTTATGCTGAGGCGTTAAAAGATTTTGACGAGCGTTTACCAGAACTTATCAAACATCTAAAGGATGATGACTTAGTCATTATTACTGCAGATCACGGCAATGATCCTACAGCACCAGGAACTGATCATACAAGAGAATACATCCCAGTCCTTATGTTTAGTCCTAAAATAAATGATTATCATGAGTTATCTATGGATGATACCTTTAGTTCTATAGGTGCTACTATAGCGGATAATTTTGGCGTTAAATTGCCAGAATTTGGTCGAAGCTATTTGAAAGAAATGGGTGTCGATAAGTGAAACGACTATTAAGCCTAATATTAGGTTGCGGCTTCATGACCATCGGTGTCTTACATTTTAAACATGAGTCGCGCTTTAGAAAAATTGTGCCTGATTATTTACCATTTAGAAAATCGGCTGTTATCATTTCTGGATTTGTTGAAATGATTTTTGGAATACTTTTAATAGTGAATAGACCAAGCCTATGCCTAAAGAAAATGATTAATATATTTTTATTAGCTGTATTACCAGCAAATATTTATATGGCTAGGAAAAAATTGCCACTAGGCGACAAACAACTACCAGAAAGTTTGTTATATAGTAGAATCCCACTACAATTTGTCTTGATAAAAGTTGTGAACAAATTATAAATTAAACAATCAATCGTTGTGTGACTGGTTTATAAATTATAAAGAGATAAGTGTTTGAAATGTTACAGTAAAAGCGTAAACGTCAATTTCTATTGAGCTAAATTAGAAATTGGCGTTTACGCTGTTTTATATATCATGGTTACGATAAAAACTTGAAAGTGCTAAAATTATACGAAAATATCATTTTTTACAAATTACAATAATTATAGCGATGTAGAAACGTATGAATCATCGGTGGAATAATATAAGTGGGAGATCGCATCTTCATTCCTTACCACAATAGATTTCTGACGAGCATGTATGTTTAAAGTTGGAAACATTAAAAAGGCTGAGACAAATTAATTGTCTCAGCCTTTTATCTTAACCTTTTTTAATAAATTCGATTTTTGATATCTTACTTTATAATGGTAATTAGATATTATTTATCCTCACCATAAATATCATGCCATTGATCTCTTTTATCTAAAAATGTCTGTGCAATTTCTTTTGCACCTTCTAATGAATGGCTAGCAGCCCAACCACATTGTACCTCATTACACGCAGGAACTTCTGTAGCAGATAATACATCTTGAAGTGTTTTTTCAATGATATTTAACACATCGTCATAATCACTGTGATTTATAAAAGATACATAAAATCCAGTTTGACAACCCATTGGACTGATATCAACCACTTTATCTGAATGATTTCTAATATTTTCAGCCATTAAGTGTTCTAATGAATGTAAACCAGGCATTTCCATATGTTCTTTATTGGGCTGTTTGAAACGAATGTCATATTTATGGATAACATCCCCATTAGCACCTTCCATTTTACCTGCAAGTCGAACAAATGGTGCTACTACTTTGGTATGATCTAAATTAAAACTTTCAACGTTCATTTTTGGCATACGATGTCCTCCTAAAATAATAATTATCATAATTGTAACAAGACGTAGTGGTATTTACAATTTCTATAAATTTTAGAAAACAGAAGGAATTATCATTTTTTAAAATTTCAGAAAAATAATGACAGAATTAATCAAAACGGATAGAATAAGTAATAATCAAAATGTATTTTGCACGTTTAGTATTGAACATGCATTTTTATAAGTTTAATAATAATACGTGTAAAATGTTGTAGTACAAGGGAGTTGTATTGAAAATGACACATGAACAAAACATATTAGATTATATAGAAAATGAAAAATTATCATACATAGAGATGAGCCACCTCATCCATCAAAGACCTGAATTAGGCAATGAAGAAATATTTGCTTCAAGAACGTTAATTGAAGATTTGGAAAAGCATGATTTTGAAGTTGAAACCAACATTGCTGGTTATGCTACGGGTTTCATTGCGCGTTATGATTCAGACATCGATGGTCCAACCATTGGATTTTTAGCAGAATATGATGCTTTACCAGGTCTAGGACATGCCTGTGGTCATAATATTATAGGTACGGCAAGTACATTTGCTGGTATAGCTTTGAAGCAAGTGATTGAACAAACAGGCGGAAAAGTAGTAATACTTGGTTGTCCAGCCGAAGAGGGCGGTGTCAATGGTAGCGCAAAAGCTGCTTACGTTAAAGAAGGTATTGTAGATGAAATGGATGTTGCTTTAATGGTTCATCCAGGTAATGAAACTTATAAAACTATTAATACATTAGCGGTAGATGTTTTAGATATTAAATTCTATGGTAAAAGTACGCATGCTTCTGAAAATGCTGAAGAAGCAAGAAATGCTTTAGATGCAATGATTGCGTATTTTAATGGTGTAGCTCAGTTAAGACAACATATCAAAAAAAGTCAAAAGGTTCATGGTGTTATATTAGATGGCGGAAAAGCTGCTAATATTATTCCAGACTATACTCATGCGCGTTTTTATACACGTGCAACATCACGTAAAGAATTAGATATATTAACTGATAGAGTAGGGCAAATTGCAAAAGGTGCTGCAATTCAAACAGGTTGCGACTTTGAATTTGGCCCTATACAAAATGGTGTCAATGAATTTATTAAGACGCCTAAATTAGATGATTTATTTGCAAAATATGCGACGAAAATGGGAGAAGCGGTCATAGATGATGATTTTGGTTTTGGTTCGACAGATACGGGTAATGTAAGTCACGTTGTGCCAACGATTCATCCCCATATTAAAATAGGTTCTAGGAATTTAGTGGGGCACACGCATCGTTTTCGTGAAGCAGCAGGGAGTGCTCATGGAGATCAAGCTTTAATAAGAGGTGCTAAAGTCCTTGCATTAATGGGATTGGAATTAATAGAAAATCAAGCAGAATTAAATGAAATAATTGAACAGCACCACTATATAAAGGGGAACAAAAAATGAAAAAACTAAGTACTCAAAGCCCTAAATTAACACTTAGTGATTTATACAATGATGATGTCGTATATAGTTCTAGACCATCTTATATATCAAATCCATGGTTAGAACCGGAAGAACATCAATCTAATTTCTTGACTGGTAGAGAATTGATTATTGCTGATCAAATGCCTGTTATTGTTCATAAAGCAAGCGCTACAAAGAAATTAGAAATATTATTGGAAATGATTGGCAAGCCAATGCCCACAAATATTTATACTTTTGACAACCAAGCTTCTTACGAACAAATAATAAGGAAACTCGCCAAACAAGATAATAAACGTATTTATTTTCAATATATTCATAGTGAGTCTATTTTAGAAAAAGAATATTACGCTATGGATAAAGATATCTTTGTTGCTTTAAATAATAAAGCACGTATTCCAGAATGGACTAATCAAAAATATTTACCTGCACGTGAAGTGGTAAAAATAGAAGATTTCGAAGATGCGATTGCAGATTGGGAATTCCCTTTTGTCTTGAAGCCAGGTGATGATTTACCAACTGCAGGTGGTTACGGTGTGATGATTTGTTATGACGAAGCTGATTTAATTAAAGCAAAATCCCGTATTGAACAAGCAAGAGCAGAAACTGACACAATTATTATTGAACAAAAAATTCAAGAAATTGCTAATTATTGTGTGCAATTTGCATGTAAAAAGGACGGGGAAATTCACTATATTGGAACATCAGAGCAAATTACAGACAAATATGGTCATTATAGTGGCAATCAAAATGTACAAGATGTACCTGAATCAGTCATACAAGCTGGCAAAGAAATTATGGAAATAGGCGTGGCCAAAGGTTATTTTGGAATCGCAGGTTTTGATTTACTATTAGATAAACATGGTGATATATTTGCGATTGATTTGAATTTTAGACAAAATGGATCGACAAGTATGCTTTTATTAGATCCATTAATGCAATCTGGATATCAAAAGTTTTATAGTTATATTGCACCTAACGATAATGAGCATTTCTTTCAGACAATTATAAAATATGTAAACATGGGTTGCTTATTTCCACTATCATATTATGATGGCGATTGGTATAAAAATGAAAACGTGCCTTCGAGATTTGCATGTATTTGGCATGGACAATCACAAGAACATATAGAAAAGTTAGAACAGCAATTTTTAGAAGAATTAAAAATATAATCAGAAATATAGTGAAAATTTCATTTAATTAAGATTTGATAACTTAAGTTTATTGTATAGATATATTAAAATTTTAATATTTATTGTATGACGTTAATTGACTATAGTAATATACTCATTTATATTTTAAATATAGTTAAATATTTTAATGAATTGAAGGTGTAATTATGTCTTATAAAGCAAGTTCATTTTTTCAAGATATTCTAGTAAATGAATATTTTTATATAGCAACAAAGTCAAAACAATTAATTAGACATGAAATTTTAGGAAAGGACGTCATTTGTGTTTGGACACAAAAAGAAACAGCTGAAACTTTCTTAAATAAACATGACACCGATTATGATAAGCTTAAAAAAATCGATATTGATCGTTTTGTAACTTATGAAATGGATGATATGTTTGAACAAGGTGAAGAAGTGTTGATGAATGCGTCATCTCAGACAGATGGTGATTTAGTTAATATTATTGATTTTACAAATGAATTAATGTCAGATTTAGATGAAATTCGTCTCAAAGAATTTATAATAGATGTGGCGAAAGAAGACGCTGTGTTCGGTTTAACAAATAAAAATGAAAAACAATTTATCATGATTAGTGATGAAGAACATCAAAAACCACATATTATGCCGGTGTGGAGTATTAGAAATAGAGCAGAAAAAGTAAGAAATGAAGACTTTGAAGAATGCGATATCATTGAAATAGAAGGTGAAGTCTTCGCAGAATGGTTAGATATTTTAAGAGATGATGATAAAGCAGTAGCAATCGATTTGAAATCAGGTGTTGTAGGCACTGTAGTCTCAGCTCAAAAAGTATTAGATCAATTACCGTTTTAATGTAAATGAATATATGAACTAATGGAAGTAGTTATTTTGAAGAAATAGTCACCATCAAATGAAATAACTGTTTCCATTTTTTACCATGACATAAGTATAGAAACTTCAATTTTTTATACTTATGTCATGGTAATTTTTATTGTAGATGTATTGCACCTAATGCGCCGGAAAAGGCACCGTGTTCAATATAAAATGGTTTGAAACCACGCAATATCGTATAATCTTTAACAACTTCTTTCAGTAAATGATTATTATGGAAAGAAGAACCAATATAAGCTACGTTTTCAGTACCATATTCTCTCGCTACTGTGATAGCCATCGTAGTAATGACTTCCCCCACGACACCAATCAATGAAGCTAATTTGTCAGAATCTGAAAAATCTTTGTCTAAATTATGCAGTACATGCCCAAAATTAGCAGCAGTTAAATCACCTGAAATCGGAGGTTCACTATCTTTATAGATATGTTTTACTTTCAAATCAATAAATTCTCGCTCACCTTTTTGGGCAGTATCTGTTAATTGTTTGTAGTCTTTTAATCCAGTTAATAAATAACCAAGGCCTTGTATCATACCACCACCTGCTCCAACACCGCCAACACGTTGTTGCTTTTCGCCATTTGAATAATGCAGTGATGTTCCGGTACCAACATTAGTAAAAATGTAATTATCTAAATGATGACCTTGTTCTTCTAACAAGAGTTCTAAACCTTTTGCAGCAGCATCAAACTCTACAAAGATACGTGATTCACATTTTAACTTATTTTGAATTGTTCCAGCTTGACCACCTGTTAAGCTAATACTTTCACATGATTGTTGTCCTAACCAATCAATGACTTCATTAATTTCAGTAGTTAATTTTGTTGTATATTGTCGATTGCCATTATCCTCCTGAACAATTTTTATAAGTGTTCCGCCGGCATCAATGCCTATTTTCATCTGTGTACCTCCTAAAAAAATTTACATTATAACTTATATTATAATAAAATGAGGGAAAATCAACTATAGAAAATTTGAAAGGGATGGTTTTAATGAATTTAAGCCCGTTTATTAAAGTAGATGATGTAGAACAGGCTCTTACATTTTATAAAAATGCGTTTGGTGGTAACGAAAAAATATTAAATGAAACAAACGGGAAAACCTTACATGCGGAGCTTCATGTTAATGAAACAGTTGTATTACATATTTCCAGTACATATGGTCGTGAATGGAGCAATGACAATACGAACATTATTTTAACTTTCGATGATTTGGCTACTCAAAAACAAGTGTATGATAAATTAAGTGAAGCAGGAGACCCTCATATGCCTCTGTCTAAAACATTTTTTAATGCGATGCATGGACAAGTGAAAGATCAGTTTGAAGTCAATTGGCTCATGAATTGTTTCTTAGACTAATAAGATAAAATGTTCAAATTTCGATTATATTAATGTAAAAGTGGTATTAATAACTAATAAAAGCTAATCACAATAGGGGATAAAATATGTTTATTAAAGAATCATTTGAAAATATTACAATTCAAGTTTTTGAAGAAAAATATAAATCAGCTTTATATCATTTTAAATTGAGCGAGCGTCAACAGATATATTCTTCTTTGCCCAAAGACGTGCTTGATGATGCGTTAAAGGACGAAGACAGAGTGGCTAACATCGCCTTAAATGATGAAGGTGAAGTAGTCGGTTTCTTTGTATTACATCAATATTATCAACATGAAGGTTACGATACACCTAAACAGGTTATATATGTTCGTTCTTTATCTGTAAATGAAGACTTTCAAGGATTTGGATATGGTACAAAAATGATGATGTATTTGCCACAATATGTCCAAAAGCTATTTCCAAATTTTAATCATTTATACTTAGTCGTAGATGCAGAAAATAAAGGTGCATGGAATGTATATGAACGTGCAGGTTTTATGCATGCTGCTACGAAAGAAGAAGGGCCTATCGGTAAAGAACGTCTCTATTATTTAGATTTAGATTCTAAACATGTGTCTTCTTTAAAATTAACAGCAAATGGAGATACGTCGTCTTATGACGTTTATATCATTGATATGATGAAAGATGATGATAAAGTAGGTTTTATAGCAATTGAGCAACATGGGCAACGTATGAATATCAATTCAATTGAAGTTGATAAATCAGAGAGACATAATGGTATAGCAGAAAGTGCGTTAAGACAATTACCTACATATATTCGAAAGCATTTTGAAGGTATCAAACTTATAACGATTACACTTTATGGAGAAAATAATGAATTAAAACCATTATGTATAAATAGTAATTTTGTTGAAATTGAAACAGCTGAAGATTTTTCTGTATTTGAAAAATATATAAATTATTAATAGTGTTTGCGAAATCAGGGATTGTCATTTATAATTTACTTTTGTTATTATTACTTAAGATGAATAGTACTGATTTGGATAAATGCATAAATGCCTCTGAAAGGAAGAATAAATAATGAGAATTCAAGATTACACTAAAGAAATGGTTGACGAGAAATCATTTATTGATATGGCCTATACATTATTACTTGAAAAAGGCGATACAATGAACTTATATGATATTATTGATGAATTTAAAGCATTAGGTCATTACGAAGACCACGAAATTGAGAATAGAATTGTTCAATTCTATACAGACTTAAATACAGATGGTCGTTTCCTAAATGTTGGAGAAAATATATGGGGCTTACGTGATTGGTATTCAGTAGCTGATATTGAAGAAAAAATAGCACCAACTATCCAAAAATTCGACATTTTAGACGACGACGATGAAGAAGATAAGACATTAAAATTACTTGGTGAAGATGAAGCTGACGACGATGATGACATCCCAGCAGTTACTGATGACCAAGAGACAATCGAAGAACCTGATGAAGAAGAAGTGGACGAAGAAATTCCTGAAAATGAAATCGTTATTGATGAAGATGATGACGAAGATGAAGATTTAGAAGAAGACGAAGAAGAATATGATGAAGAGGACGAAGATAAAGAAAATTAATCAATAATCTATCAATATTCATTTGACTTTTTCTGCGAAAATGATAAAATTTTATTCGGGCTCCTTTAATTAGGACGACGTGTATAAATATTATACGCTCCCCCTTGCAAATGCTGTGAGAGGGAGCGATTTTTTTATTTGAATTACTATACAAATTTTATAAAATTTTAATTTATGACGTTATTTATAGTGAATATAATGATATTTAAAAATTATAAAGCTTTGACGTTTAGATAAATTATAACCATTTCAATGATTAATGAAACATGCCATAAATTTTTGTTGGTATTGTGAGAATGACTGTTTTAATAATAGGAGGCAGAAAATGACAAAGTTTATTTTTGTAACTGGTGGAGTTGTATCTTCATTAGGTAAAGGTATCACAGCAGCATCTTTAGGACGTTTATTAAAAGATAGAGGGTTAAAAGTTACAATACAAAAATTTGATCCATATTTAAATGTTGATCCAGGTACAATGAGTCCATACCAACATGGTGAAGTATTTGTTACTGATGATGGTGCGGAAACAGATTTAGACTTAGGACATTATGAAAGATTTATTGATATTAATTTAAATAAATATTCAAATGTTACAGCTGGTAAAGTCTATTCACATGTTTTGAAAAAAGAACGTCGTGGTGATTATCTTGGTGGTACGGTCCAAGTAATCCCTCATATTACAAATGAAATTAAAGAACGTTTACTATTAGCAGGAGAAAGTACAAATGCTGATGTAGTTATTACTGAAATTGGTGGTACTACTGGTGATATTGAATCATTACCATTTATTGAAGCGATTAGACAAATTCGTAGTGATTTAGGTCGTGAAAATGTCATGTACGTACATTGTACACTTTTACCATTTATAAAAGCTGCCGGTGAAATGAAAACAAAACCAACGCAACACAGTGTTAAAGAATTACGTGGTTTAGGTATTCAACCTGACTTAATCGTAGTACGTACAGAATATGAACTAACGCAAGATTTAAAAGATAAAATTGCTTTATTCTGTGATATTAACAAAGAAAGTGTAATTGAATGTCGTGATGCAGATTCACTCTATGAAATCCCTTTACAATTAAGTAAACAGGACATGGATGATATCGTAATTAGACGCTTAGAACTTAACGCTAAATACGATACTCAATTAGATGAATGGCAATATTTATTGGATACAGTCAATAGTTTAGATGGCAAAATAACTATTGGTTTAGTTGGTAAATATGTCAGTCTTCAAGATGCATATTTATCGGTTGTTGAATCATTAAAACATGCAGGTTATCCATTTAAAAAAGATATTGAAGTTAAATGGATAGATTCTAGTGAAGTAACTGATGAAAATGTACATGATATACTTAATGATGTTGATGGCATTTTAGTTCCTGGTGGATTTGGATTCAGAGCAAGTGAAGGAAAAATTTCTGCTATCAAATACGCGAGAGAAAATAATGTACCATATTTCGGTATTTGCTTAGGTATGCAACTTGCTACAGTAGAGTTTGCTAGAAATGTACTTGGCTTTGAAAATGCACACTCTGCAGAACTAGATCCTTCAACACCACATCCGATTATTGACCTATTGCCTGAACAAAAAGATATTGAAGATTTAGGTGGTACGTTAAGATTAGGTCTATATCCATGCCATATAAAAGAAGGAACTTTAGCGCATAAAATTTATGGTGAAGTTGATATAGAAGAAAGACATCGTCACCGTTATGAGTTCAATAATGAATATAGAGATCAATTAGAAGAAAAAGGCATGATATTCTCTGGAACTAGTCCAGATGGTAGATTAATCGAAATGGTAGAAATTCCGGAAAATGATTTCTTTGTCGCATGTCAATTCCATCCAGAATTCCTATCTAGACCTAATAGACCGCAACCTATATTCAAAGCGTTTATAGAAGCATCATTGAAACACCAACAGATTAAGTAAATATAGTTGTAAAAAGGCTGAAACGATAACATACGTTTCAGCCTTTTTTTAAATCAGATTGTCTATTAAATTTGATGAAATGCTAAAGATTTAAATCTCTAACCATTTCAACCATTTGTGTATATATATCATAATAAATATAATTAAATGCAATAGGATGTGGTATAACAATTTTATCGTAATCTTCCGTATAGACAATAGGTCTAGGCGTACTTAAATTAATAAAATGAAATAAATGATCCTGAAAGTTTTCTGTCTTTGGCTTATTACAAATTAAGACAAAATCTACATCGTTTGCAATTAATGCGTTAACGTCTTTTTCTACATCCTCAGTATAATAAGGAGAAAAGAGAAACACTCTATCTGTTGTATCAATATCTTCAAATGTATTGAGTGAGCGTAGCGCTATACTAGACTCTAATTTTTCATTACTGTTTAATATATAACTTTCAAAAAAATTCAAATCTCCATAACCTTTAACAAATACATTACCTTCACCGCCAATTGCTTGAATTAAGCATTGAGCTGCCATTTGAATATCTAAAGCTTGTGCTTCTATTCGATTAAAAACACCATTTAATTGTGTGTTCAAAATTTTAGACATATATGTACCTCCGTTCTATTCACTCAACTTATTGTAAATAATGGTAGTAAATATTGCAATTTTATATAAAAACATGAAAATTAAAGACTGATTTAAAAGTAATAAATTGAAAAAATAAATTAAAAACGCTTACAATTGAATAGAAGAATGCAAATTGTTTGGGATTTTGATATAATTAAATTGTAAAAATATGTGCTTAATGCACTAAGGAGGAACTTTCATGCCTTTAGTTTCAATGAAAGAAATGTTAATCGATGCAAAAGAAAATGGTTATGCGGTTGGTCAATACAACTTAAATAACTTAGAATTTACACAAGCGATATTAGAAGCTTCACAAGAAGAAAATGCTCCAGTTATTTTAGGAGTTTCTGAAGGTGCAGCACGTTATATGGGTGGATTCTATACAGTAGTTAAAATGGTAGAAGGATTAATGCACGATAAAGAAATTACGATTCCAGTTGCAATCCACTTAGATCATGGTTCAAGTTTTGATAAATGTAAAGAAGCTATTGATGCTGGATTCACTTCAGTTATGATTGATGCTTCTCATGAATCATTTGAAGATAACATAGCAATTACATCAAAAGTAGTTGAATACGCTCACGAACATGGTGTATCAGTAGAAGCAGAATTAGGTACAGTTGGTGGACAAGAAGACGATGTTGTTGCTGAAGGTGTTATTTATGCAGATCCTAAAGAGTGTCAAGAGCTTGTTGAAAAAACAGGTATAGATACATTAGCACCAGCATTAGGTTCAGTTCATGGACCGTATAAAGGTGAACCAAAATTAGGATTTAAAGAAATGGAAGAGATTGGTGCTTCAACAGGTTTACCATTAGTATTACATGGTGGAACTGGTATCCCAACTAAAGACATTCAAAAAGCGATTCCGTTTGGAACTGCAAAAATCAATGTTAATACAGAAAACCAAATTGCTTCTGCTAAAGCAGTACGTGAAGCTTTAGACAATGATCAAGAAATGTATGATCCTCGTAAATATTTAGGACCAGCACGTGAAGCAATTAAAACAACAGTAATTGGTAAAATTAAAGAGTTTGGTACATCAAATAGAGCTAAATAATCGGCTTATAATAAAAAGGTTAGTATTATATAACAATCTTGATGATTAAACTGAGAAGGCTGCGACAATTTTTAATGTCGCAGTCTTATTTTTTTATGTTATAATCTATGAGCATTAAAATTAAGTAAATTGAAAAAATTAATATAATTTTTAAACAGAAATAAGACAAGTAGGATTTGAATCCTATTAAATCGGGAATGAATATATCATTATAGTATACATAAAAGTGAAGCAATACATAAATTTAAATTAAAAAGGTTTTGTTTCATTGGTGTGTTTTGCAAACTGTATTTTTTTACTTTATAATGCAAATAATGTAATTAAATTGAAATACTGATTGAAAGGCAAAGGAGATCAAGCGAATGGCTCAAGAAGTAATAAAAATTAGAGGCGGTCAAACACTAAAAGGTGAAGTTAATAATCATGGTGCAAAAAATAGTGCTGTAGCAATTATTCCAGCGACAATATTAGCGGAAGATAAAGTTACAATAGAAGGGTTGCCACAAATCTCAGATGTTGAAACGCTTGTGAGTTTATTAGGTGATTTGAACATTAAGGCAAACTTAGAAGGTATGACCCTTGAAGTTGATCCAAATGAAATTGAAAATGCGCCGTTACCTAATAACAAAGTAGAATCATTACGTGCATCATACTATATGATGGGAGCAATGTTAGGTAGATTTAAAAAATGCGTGATTGGTTTACCAGGCGGTTGTCCATTAGGTCCACGACCAATTGATCAACATATCAAAGGTTTTAAAGCATTAGGTGCGCATATTGATGAATCCAGTGAAACATCTATGAAAATTGAAGCTGATCGTTTAATAGGAGCTAACATATTTTTAGATATTGTTAGTGTGGGTGCTACAATTAACATTATGTTGGCAGCAGTTCGAGCTGAAGGGCAAACTGTAATTGAAAACGCAGCGAAAGAACCTGAAGTTGTTGATGTAGCAAACTTTTTAACAAGTTTAGGTGCTAATATTAAAGGTGCTGGTACGAGTACTATTAAAATAAAAGGTGTTGAGCATCTTCATGGATCACATCATCAGGTGATTCCAGATAGAATCGAAGCAGGAACTTATATGTGTATTGCAGCAGCTTGTGGTGAAGATATTGTAATTAATAATATTATTCCTACTCATGTTGAGCCATTAACTGTTAAGTTGAAAGAGCTTGGTGTAGACATTAATGTCAGCGATGATAGTGCAACAATTAAGAGGAGTGCACCATATGCTAGTGTAGATATCAAAACATTAGTATATCCTGGTTTCGCCACAGATTTACAACAACCTATCACGCCGTTATTATTTATGGCTGATGGCGTATCTTTTGTGACTGAAACAATTTATCCTGCTAGATTCAAGCACGTAGAAGAACTTAAAAAAATGGGTGCTCATATTACATCAGATAATGGTACTGCTACTATCAAACCATCAAAATTAACTGGTGCAGAAGTATACGCGAGTGACTTACGTGCAGGTGCTTGTCTTATTGTAGCTGGTTTATTGGCTGAAGGTGTTACTACAATTTACAATGTAAAGCATATTTATCGTGGTTATACTAACATTGTTAAAACACTAAAATCACTTGGTGCAGACATTTGGACTGAAAAAATATAAAACATGTGGTATAATAATTATACTGAATGAATAAAACATAATTATAGTTTATGCAGTGGGAAATATAATTGATATGAGGTGATGACCATGGAGGTTTGCCCTTATCTAGAAGAGACCTTTAAAATAGTAGGCAGAAGTTGGAACGGTCTTATCATTAATTACTTGTCTAGATGCACAGAAAAATCTGCTCATTTTTCTGATATGAAGCGTGATTTGAAAACAATTACGCCTCGTGCGCTTAGCATAAAATTAACAGACCTAAATGAATGGGGGCTTGTAGAGAAAAAGATTATTTCTACTAGTCCTATGAACATTTTATACCAACTTACAGATAAAGGTGATGCCTTGGCAACGGCATTGGTTCCTATGGAAAAATGGGCCCAAGAATATATTGAGTTAGAAAGCTAAAGATTTTAGCTTTTTAATTTAATATTCTACGTAATATTTATTTACAGATAAATGTTATTTCGAGGTTATTTTTAACATACTTAGGTTAGCTATAAAGAAATCTTTGTTTAAAGATTTCTTTATAGCTTTTTTTATTTATTGTTGAGCCATCTTTTTGCAATAATTTAAAATGACTTAGGTGATTGACATATCGTATTATGCTTAATAATCATAATTTTTAGGCTATCACTGTTATTTCATGTCGTCGTATAGTTAGTTAATGCTCTTACAACAATGTGCAATTATCATGCGTGAAAGCCTGTAATAACAACGTTTGAAAAGATTTGATATGAGCAGATATGTTTTAAAATTAAAAATCTAGGTTAGAATAAAAATATGAACACAAATTAAGGAGTGAATAATAGATGAGAAACTTCACTAAACAATATATCAACGGACAATGGGTAGAAAGTTCAAGCGGAGAAACACTTGATGTTATCAACCCAGCAACAGAAGAAGTAGCAGGTAAAATTGCTAAAGGTAATAAAGAAGATGTTGATAAAGCGGTAGAAGCGGCAGATAATGTATATTTAGAATTTAGACACAGTTCTGTAGAAGAAAGAAAAGAACTCTTAGATAAAATCGTTCAAGAATATAAAAATAGAAAAGATGATATCGTTGACGCAATAACCGACGAATTAGGAGCTCCTTTAAAAGTATCTGAAAATGTCCATTACCAAATGGGATTAGATCATTTTGAAGCAGCACGAGACGCATTAGATAATTTTGAATTTGAAGAAAGACGCGGTGACGATTTAGTCGTCAAAGAAGCGATTGGTGTTGCAGGATTAATTACACCATGGAATTTTCCAACTAACCAAACTTCATTAAAATTAGCTGCAGCCTTTGCAGCGGGAAGTCCGGTCGTGTTAAAACCATCAGAAGAAACACCATTTGCAGCAATTATTTTAGCAGAAATATTTGATAAAGTTGGCGTACCTAAAGGCGTGTTTAACTTAGTAAATGGCGACGGCCAAGGTGTGGGAAATCCGCTTAGCGAACATCCAAAAGTGAGAATGATGTCCTTTACTGGATCTGGTCCAACTGGTGCGAGTATTATGAAAAAAGCAGCTGAAGATTTCAAAAAAGTATCATTAGAATTAGGGGGTAAATCTCCATATATAATTTTAGATGATGCTGATATCGATGGCGCTGCAAGTGCAGCTACTGGCAAAGTCGTTAATAACACAGGCCAAGTTTGTACTGCAGGAACAAGAACATTAGTACCAGCAAGTATAAAAGAAGAATTCTTAACAGCTGTTAAAGAAAAATTTAGCCAAGTTAAAGTTGGTAATCCTCGTGAAGAAGGTACACAAGTAGGACCAATTATTAGCAAAAAACAATTTGATCAGGTTCAATCATATATTGATAAAGGTGTAGAAGAAGGTGCCGAATTATTATATGGTGGTCCTGGAAAACCTGAAAACTTAGAAAAAGGTTATTTTGCAAGACCAACTATTTTTAATAATGTTGAAAATGATATGACAATTGCACAAGAAGAAATTTTCGGTCCTGTAATGTCTGTAATTACGTATAATGATTTAGACGAAGCTATTGAAATTGCAAATGATACGAAATATGGCTTAGCTGGTTATGTATATGGAGAAGATAAAGAAAAACTTCACAAAGTAGCACGTTCAATTGAGGCTGGAACAGTTGAAATTAATGAAGCTGGACGTAAACCAGATTTACCATTCGGTGGTTACAAACAATCAGGTTTAGGACGCGAATGGGGAGATTATGGTATAGAAGAATTCTTAGAAGTTAAATCTATTGCAGGATATTATAATTAATAATCTATTATAAAAACTAAGTGAGATGTTGTAACAAAACAAACTGAGACAAAAATCTCACGCTTAAAAGTGACTAATCCATAGGTCTATGGATTAGTCACTTTTTTAATCTTGCGATTTCGATCGTGCATGCTTGCCTGGGGATATGATTCGAGCCTGTAGTCTCTCATTCATATCATTTCCCTGGGCGTCAGCACGTTTCCCAATCGCTATAAGTGATGTGTCATCATACAAAAACATCTCCGTATTATTTAAAGAAGTAACTATTTTATAACAATAGAAAACATGATTTATCATATACAATTAATGGAAAGTTGAATTTTTAAATTCACCAAATAATTCAACTGAACATGAGTATAAATGATGGATTAGTCACTTTTTTAATCTTGCGATTTCGATCGTGCATGCTTGCCTGGGGATATGATTCGAGTTTGTAGTCTCTCATTCATATCATTTCCCCGGGCGTCAGCACGTTTTTAAATCGCTATAAACTAAGACTTAACTTATATTATTCGTTGAAACTGAAATTTTAATTCCTAATATAAGTACATCGCAATATGTAAATAACAACTTCTGTATTGTTTCAATAGCAATTGATAATTACGCTTGAGCTAAAGATATTTATATCTTGGGGCTTATTATATTTAGAAAATTTGAAATATAAAGTAAAGTTTTACAATTTAACATACTGTTTTATTAACTAATTAGCTTTAAAGCAGTATTTATAAATTTCAATTATTGAAATACATTTTGTAATTAAATAAAATATTTGCTATAGTTATAAAGGTAAATAGCGTAGTTCATTATGTTATTTAAAACTTATTTATGAAATGGGTGCAAGATAATGCCTGAAAAAGTACGAACATCACCTCAGTACGAATCGTTCCACGAGTTATATAAAAATTACACTACTAAAGATCTCACTCAAAAAGCAAAATCACTGAAATTAACAAATTATAGTAAATTAAATAAAAAAGAGTTAGTTCTTGCAATTATGGAAGCGCAAATGGAAAAAGATGGAAACTATTATATGGAAGGTATCTTAGATGATATCCAACAAGATGGTTACGGCTTCTTAAGAACTGTCAATTATTCAAAAGGTGAAAAAGATATTTATATATCTGCTAGTCAAATACGTCGTTTTGAAATTAAACGAGGCGATAAAGTAACTGGTAAAGTAAGAAAACCCAAGGATAATGAAAAGTATTATGGTTTGCTACAAGTAGATTTTGTCAATGATGAGAATGCAGAAGAAGTTAAGAAAAGACCACATTTCCAAGCATTAACACCATTATACCCAGAAGAACGCATCAAGTTAGAAACAACAAAAGAAAACTATTCTACGCGTATTATGGATTTAATTACTCCAATCGGTTTAGGACAACGTGGTTTGATTGTTGCCCCGCCTAAAGCTGGGAAAACATCATTATTGAAAGAAATTGCAAATGCCATCGCAATCAATAAACCTGATGCAGAATTATTTGTGCTACTTGTGGGTGAAAGACCAGAAGAGGTTACTGATATAGAGCGTTCTGTTGAATCGGCAGAAGTTGTTCACTCAACATTTGATGAACCTCCACAGCATCATGTCAAAGTAGCAGAATTACTATTAGAACGTGCAAAGCGTTTAGTAGAAATAGGTAAAGACGTCATTATTTTAATGGATTCCATTACAAGACTTGCACGTGCGTATAACTTGGTTATCCCGCCAAGTGGACGTACACTTTCAGGTGGTTTAGATCCAGCATCATTACACAAACCTAAGGCGTTCTTTGGTGCAGCAAGAAATATTGAAGCTGGTGGTAGTATGACGATATTAGCTACTGCGTTAGTGGATACTGGTTCTCGTATGGATGATATGATATATGAAGAATTTAAAGGAACAGGAAACATGGAATTACATCTTGATCGTAAACTTGCTGAACGTCGTGTATTTCCAGCTATTGATATTGGTCGAAGTTCTACACGTAAAGAGGAATTGCTAATATCACCAAAAGATTTAGAATCACTTTGGCAACTGCGTAACATGTTTACAGATTCACTTGATTTTACAGAAAGATTTGTAAGAAAATTAAAACGAACAAAAACGAATCAAGAATTCTTTGAACAATTACAGGAAGCTGCCAAGGAGAGTACTAAAACTGGAAAGCCAATTATTTAAAGCGGCTTATCATTTAAAAATGTGATTTAGGGTTGCGTTTTAGTTTTATAACAATTATAATTATCAAGTATTGGGTAAAAAAACTCACAAACAACTCTGTTCCAGATGGTTCAGGGCAAAGGAGCTGAAAAAAATGAAACAAAATATTCATCCTGAATACCACAAAGTTATCTTTTTAGATACAACTACAGATTTTAAATTCTTAAGTGGTTCAACAAAATCTTCATCAGAAACGATGGAATGGGAAGATGGAAATGAATACCCAGTTATTCGTTTAGATATTTCTTCTGATTCACATCCGTTTTACACAGGACGTCAAAAATTCGCTGCTGCGGATGGTCGTGTGGAACGTTTCAACAAGAAATTCGGATTCAAATCAAGCAACGAATAATTGTTGTAATAAGGCATTCTCATTTTATGAGAATGCTTTTTTATTTAACATGGATGATGGAAAGGTAAAACCAAAAGAGTGCCGATGTTTTAGTACATTAATTACATATTAAATTACAAATAACTTAAGAGAAATTGATATTTTAAGATGGAAAATATGATATAATAAACCGATTATGTTTTGAAAAAGGGTGGAACGCATAATGAATGAAACTTATCATTCCGGCTGGATAGAATGTATAACTGGAAGCATGTTTAGTGGTAAATCTGAAGAATTAATTCGTCGCTTAAGACGTGGACTATATGCTAAACAAAAGGTGGTTGTATTTAAACCAGCAATAGATGACCGCTATCATAAAGATAAAATTGTTTCGCATAATGGCAATGCAATTGAGGCAATTAATATCTCAACAGCAGCTGAGATTTATAAACACGATTTATCAAATTTTGATATTATAGCAATCGATGAAGTTCAATTTTTTGAAAACAACATTGTTCATATTGTAGAAGAATTAGCTGAAAAGGGACATAGAGTGATTACTGCAGGTTTAGATATGGATTTTAGAGGTGAACCATTTGAACCGATACCTCATTTATTAGCAGTAAGTGAAGAAGTGACTAAACTACAAGCTGTTTGTGCAGTATGTGGCTCGTCATCAAGCCGTACACAACGGTTAATTGATGGCAATCCAGCAAAAATAGATGACCCTGTGATTCTCGTCGGCGCAAACGAAAGCTATGAACCTAGATGTAGGGCACATCATATCGTTGCACCAAGTAATCATGAGAAGGAGGAAATGTAGTGTTTGATCAATTAGACATTGTAGAAGAAAGATACGAACAATTAAACGAAATGTTAAGTGATCCTGAAGTCGTAAATAACCCAGATAATTTACGAAAATATTCAAAAGAACAGGCTGATTTGCAAAAAACAGTTGAAGTGTATCGCGAATATAAACAAGTTAAAGAAGATGTAACTGAAATAGATGAAATGTTACAGGAAACAAAAGATGAAGAAGAAGTTGAAATGCTCAAAGATGAAAAGCAAGAATTGAGCCAAAAAATTCCAGAATTAGAAGAAGAATTAAAATTCTTGTTAATTCCAAAAGATCCAAATGATGAAAAAGATGTAATTGTTGAAATTCGTGCAGCTGCTGGTGGAGATGAGGCTGCAATATTTGCTGGAGATTTATTTAGAATGTATTCTAGATACGCTGAAGCGCATAGTTATAAGACAGATATAGTAGAAGCTACTGAAAGTGACCATGGCGGATACAAAGAGATTAGTTTCTCTGTTTCAGGCACAGGCGCTTATAGTAAATTGAAATACGAAAATGGCGCACATCGTGTACAACGTGTACCAGCAACAGAGTCAGGTGGACGTATTCACACGTCTACAGCTACAGTTGCCGTATTACCAGAAGTTGAAGATGTTGAGATAGAAATTCGTAATGAAGATATTAAAATAGATACCTATCGTTCTAGTGGGGCAGGTGGGCAACACGTAAATACTACAGATTCAGCCGTTCGAATCACACACTTGCCAACGGGTGTTATTGCTACTTCATCAGAAAAATCTCAAATTCAAAACCGTGAAAAAGCAATGAAAGTGTTAAAGGCACGTTTGTTTGATATGAAATTACAAGAAGAACAACAAAAGTATGCAGCACAGCGTAAATCAGCTGTCGGTTCAGGTGATCGCTCAGAGAGAATTAGAACATACAATTACCCACAAAGTCGTGTAACGGATCATCGTATTGGATTGACATTGCAGAAATTAGAGCAAGTTATGGAAGGTAAGTTAGATGAGATTATTGATGCACTAACTTTAGCTGAACAAACAGATAAATTGAAAGAACTGAATGACGGTGAATTATAGAGAAAGATTGAAGACTGCACAAAGCAAATGTGAAGCAAAAGGTATTGAAGTAACAAGAGCTGAATGGTTGATGCTTGATTTATTTCAATGGCAAAAAACAGATTATTTGTTGCATGCTGACGAAATTATGACAGAAGCACACAACGTGTTGTTTGATAATGCGGAAGCAAGGATGTTACAAGGTGAACCTATTCAATATATTGTAGGCACACAATCTTTTTATGGTGAAATATTTAAAGTGAATGAACACTGTTTAATTCCGAGACCTGAAACAGAAGAAGTATTACTGCATTTTTATAATTTGGTGAAGTCTGGAGATAAAGTTGTAGATATAGGCACAGGTAGTGGCAACATACCTATTTTACTTAAAAAAATGAATCAATACTTGGACGTTTTAGCTACAGATTTATATGATGCAGCTTTATCGGTGGCAAAAGACAATGCTCAGTATCATGATGTAGACATTACATTTTTACAAGGTGATGCCTTAAATCCTTTAATAGAGAAAAATATTAAAGTGAATGGATTAATTTCAAATCCACCATATATAGCTGATAGCGAAAAAACTTTAATGGAAGATACAGTATTGAGATATGAACCTACCAGTGCTTTATTTGCTGAAAATAATGGTTTTCAAGTTTATGATAAGATTTTAGAACAATTGCCAGATGTATTATTACCCAATGCAATAGTTGTGTTTGAAATTGGTTATAAACAAGGCCTTACTTTAAAGAAAAAAATTGAAGAAAAATATCCTGCTGTTTGTGTTCAAATAATAAAAGATATTAACAATAATGATAGAATTATTTCTTTCGAATGGTAACTTAAGAAGTTGTGTGCTGAACATGATAAGTCATGAAGGTGCATAACTTCTTATTTTGTTTTAAAATTGAAATTAAGATGAAAGGGTGTGTATAGATGGAAACAAAAATATGGGATTTGAGGAATCATCTGACAGACGATGTTAATATAGATACTTATAATGAAATAAAAAATGTTTTTGAAGCTGGTGGACTCATCGCTATACCAACTGAAACAGTATATGGTTTAGGTGGCGATGCAAGAAATGAACAGACTATAAAAAATATTTATGCAGCAAAAGGTAGACCTTCAGATAACCCTCTAATCGTTCATATACATAATGTTAAACAATTAGATGCATTTACAAAGCATATTACACAAGAAGTTAGGATGCTAATGAATCAATTTTGGCCTGGTCCAATTTCATTTATTTTACCACTGAAAAAAGGTTTTTTATGTGAAAGTGTAAGTGGTGGACTTTCATCCATAGCAGTTAGGATGCCGAGTCACCCGATTGGAAGGAAAATATTAGAGTTTGTAGATATACCGATTGCTGCGCCCAGTGCTAATTTAAGTGGTAGACCTTCTCCAACTAATTTTGAACACGTATATCGTGATTTAAACCAAAGAATTGATGGTATTGTCAATGGTGACCAAAGTGAAGAAGGTCTAGAAAGTACAGTGTTAGATTGTACACAATATCCGTTTAGGATAGCTCGTCCAGGGTCTATTACCAAATCTATGATTGAAAATGTGTTGCCTGGATCTATTTCAACAAAAGAGGATTTGAATCAAGAAAAGCCCATAGCTCCAGGAATGAAATATAAACATTATGCACCAGATACCCCAATAACAATTGTATACGCGGTTCATCAACAACTATCCTCAAGTAAAGATTGGCGTAATGTCGCTTTTATATTTCCAAAAGATAAACTGAAATATATTCCTGAAAATGCAACTTTCATTCCACTATGTGAAAATGAAAGAGATATTAAAGGTGCAAATCATAATTTGTATCAAATATTGCATGATATAGATCAAAATGAAAATATTAAAGAGGCTTATATATTTGGATTTGAAAATCGTGATGATGCAGTTGCTATCATGAATCGTATGCAAAAGGCAGCAAATTATACCATTGTTAAAGGAGAAACTTTATGAAAATCGTTTTTGTCTGTACTGGAAATACTTGCAGAAGTCCGATGGCAGAAAGTATTGCAAAAGCTAAAATGCCAGATATTGAAGTTGCATCACGTGGCTTGTTTGCAATAGATGGTGCACCTACATCAGAATATACACGCGCTATCGTAAGAGAAAAACAATTAACAATACCAGAAAATGCTCAAAAGTTCACTGAAATTGATATGAATGCGGATCTTATTTTGACCATGTCAACAAGCCATAAAGAAGCAATTAAACAAATGTATGGTAAAGGTACACATATATTCACTTTAAGTGAGTATGTATTGCATGGTGATGATGTCGCTGATCCGTTCGGAGGAACTAAATCAGATTATATTGAAATTTATAATGAATTAAATTCATTGATTGGAAAATTAAAAAATAAAATATTAGAGTAAATAAATATGTGAAATTAGTATGAGTAACTCATTAAATACGTTATAATAATAACGTGTAGCAAATTTGCTAGCAATTAAATTTGTCTGATTGGACTTATGTATTTTGGCTTACTTTATATCAAAATAAATAAGGGGTGTTGAACATGGAGGATTTAAAAGCGTTATTAGATGAATTAAAATCTAAATCTTTCTTTAAAGACGATGAGCTTTGCATTATAGGTTGTTCTACTTCAGAAGTGATTGGCGAACGCATAGGTAGTGTTGGATCAATGGAGGTAGCAAAAGATATATTTGAAGCATTAAAAGAGATTGAAACGGAAACAGGCGTTTCTTTTGTATTTCAAGGCTGTGAACATATCAATAGAGCAATTACTATTGAAAAAGCAAATTTCGATCCCCTAACGATGGAAGAAGTAACCGTTGTACCTGATGTCCATGCTGGAGGTAGTTTAGCTACATATGCATATCAACATATGGCTGACCCTATAGTCGTTGAAACAATTAACGTTCCAAAAGGTATTGATATTGGCCAAACATTAATCGGTATGCATATTAAACATGTAGCGATACCTGAGCGTACAAGCGTGAAGCAAATTGGCGAAGCAATTGTTACAATCGCTTCTTCAAGACCTAAGAAAATTGGTGGCGAAAGAGCAAAATATAACTAATACAGAAACGAGGGTTTACTAATGTCATTTATTAAAGATCAAGATAAAGAAATTTATGAAGTGATTCAAAACGAGTTCAACCGTCAAAATAACAATATAGAGTTAATCGCATCAGAAAACTTTGTGTCGGAAGCAGTTATGGAAGCTCAAGGTTCCGTATTAACTAACAAGTATGCTGAAGGTTATCCAAACAGAAGATATTACGGTGGTTGTGAATACGTAGATGTATCTGAAACATTAGCTATTGAAAGAGCTAAGCAATTGTTTGGTGCAGAACATGTTAACGTTCAACCACATTCTGGTTCACAAGCAAATATGGCTGTTTATCTCGTTGCATTAGAACACGGAGATACTGTATTAGGTATGAATTTAAGTCATGGTGGACACTTAACTCATGGTGCACCAGTAAACTTTAGTGGTCAATTTTATAACTTTGTCGAATATGGTGTCGACAAAGAGAGTGAACAAATAGACTATGACGAAGTTTTAAAAGTAGCAAAAGCGCATCAACCTAAATTAATTGTTGCTGGCGCATCTGCATACTCAAAAACAATAGACTTCAAACGTTTTAGAGAAATTGCTGATGAAGTTGGCGCTAAATTGATGGTGGATATGGCGCATATCGCCGGATTAGTAGCTGCGGGTCTACACCCAAGCCCAGTAGAATACGCTGATTTTGTAACTACGACAACACATAAAACATTACGCGGCCCTCGTGGTGGTATGATTTTATGTAAAGAAGCATACAAAAAGCAAATTGATAAAACAATCTTCCCAGGTATTCAAGGGGGCCCTTTAGAACATGTTATTGCTGCTAAAGCTGTAGCGTTTGGTGAAGCACTTCAAGATGATTTCAAAACATATCAACAACAAGTGATAAAAAATGCAAAAGCATTAGCTGATACATTAAATAAAGAAGGTTTTAGAGTAGTATCTGGTGGTACTGATAATCATTTAGTATGCGTAGATGTAAAAGGATCAGTCAATATTACTGGTAAAGTAGCAGAAGAAGCCTTGGACTCAATAGGTATTACTTGTAATAAAAATACAATTCCGTTTGATCAAGAAAAACCTTTTGTAACAAGTGGCTTAAGACTTGGTACGCCAGCAGCTACAACACGTGGTTTTGATGAAGCGGCATTTGAAGAAGTAGCCAAAATTATTAGCCTAGTGCTAAAAGATCCTGAAAATGAAACAACATTAAAAGAAGGACAAGAAAGAGTTAAAGCATTAACTACGAAACATCCTTTATATAATTAAATTGGAGGAAGTAATTATGGGCAACGTACATGTTTTTGATCACCCACTTATTCAACACAAATTAAGTTACATTAGAGATGTACATACAGGTACAAAAGAATTTAGAGAACTCGTAGATGAAGTTGGTATGTTGATGGCATACGAAGTAACTAGAAATCTAGAGTTACAAGATGTAGAAATTGAAACACCAGTCACTAAAATGATAGCTAAGAGACTAACAGGTAAAAAATTAGCATTTATTCCCATTTTAAGAGCGGGACTTGGTATGACACAAGGTATCTTAAATTTAGTGCCGGCAGCAAGAATAGGTCATGTTGGGTTATACAGAGATCCCGAAACACTAGAAGCAGTTGAGTATTTTGTAAAACTACCACAAGATATTGAAGAAAGAGAAATTGTAGTAGTTGATCCAATGCTAGCGACTGGTGCTTCCGCAATTGAAGCGATTAATTCACTTAAAAAACGTGGCGCTAAACACATCAGATTTATGTGTCTGATTGCAGCTCCAGAAGGTGTAGAAAAATTACAAGAAGCACATGAAGATGTTGATATTTATATCGCAGCATTAGATGAGAAATTAGATGACCATGCTTATATTACACCTGGTTTAGGTGACGCTGGTGACCGTTTATTCGGTACAAAATAGTTTAACCCAGGAGTGGAGTAGTATGAAAAAAGTTATGACTGTTTTTGGGACACGTCCTGAAGCGATAAAGATGGCACCGCTCGTTTTAGAGTTGGAGAAAGATTCTGAATTACAACCAATCGTTGTAGTGACTGCGCAACACAGAGAAATGTTAGATTCTGTCTTGAAGAGCTTTGACATAACACCTGATTATGATTTGAATATTATGAAACAGGGTCAATCATTGTCTGATATAACTTCTCGCATACTCATTCGATTAGAGGATGTGATAAAGGAAGCGCAACCAGATATGATACTTGTTCACGGAGATACTATGAGTACATTCGCCGGAAGCTTAGCAGCATTATATAATCAAGTCCCAATCGGACATGTCGAAGCTGGTTTACGAACTTGGAATAAATACGCTCCATTTCCTGAAGAAATGAATAGACAAATGGTAGGAGTAATGTCTGATTTAAACTTTGCTCCTACCAATAATGCTGCAAACAATTTGATCGCTGAAAACAAACCAGAAGACACGATCGTAGTGACAGGCAATACTGCGATTGATGCTATGAAAACGACAATTCATAATGGTTATCAATCAGAAATCATAGCTAAGCATAAAAACAAACGTATTATTCTCTTAACTGCGCATAGACGAGAAAATATTGGAGAACCTATGGCACATATTTTCAAAGCAGTACGTGATATTGTCGAAGCATACGAGGATGTTGTTGTCGTATATCCAATACATAAAAACCCTAAAGTACGCGAAATTGCAGATTATTATTTGTCAAACCACACGAGAATCGAGCTTGTAGAACCATTAGAAGTTGTTGATTTTCATAATTTTGCACACCAGTCTTATTTAATTTTAACTGATTCTGGTGGAGTACAAGAAGAAGCGCCTTCATTAGGCAAACCAGTGCTCGTACTAAGGGATGTAACAGAAAGGCCAGAAGGTGTGGCAGCGGGTACATTAAGAATTGTAGGTACAAATACAAAGGACATTTTTGCAGCAACCAAAGAGCTATTAGACAACAAAAATTTATATGAGACGATGAGCACAGCTCAAAATCCATATGGAGATGGCAATGCATCATATAGAATTTGTCAAAATATTAAATATTTTTTCGGTTTAATTGATAAAAAACCTTCTTCTTTCAAATAATTATGTATTTATGTGTCATTTTTGTGACATTCTTGTAAAAAATTGAATTACAATTTGAATAGAATTGACACGTAAAGTACCCTATATTATTATTAAAATTGTATGATTGGAATGGTTTTCATATATGAAAGATAAGGTGAAGCGAGGCACTGAAATGAAACGTTTCAACATCATTTTTAATCAGTACATACAATACTATTTATATTGTATTATTGTACTTGTAATTGTGTTTATTTTCACATACTCTACATTTATATTAGGTCTTATAATTGGTATGATCGGATCGCTAATCAATACTTTTACTTTTGAATATTATTTGGCGAAAGCAAAAGAAAAGGATAACATACATATTTCAACGGGCAACATTTGGAGATATTTGATAGTGATATTAGCTTGTACGACATGGTATTTTTATAAGGACTATATAAACATTTTTGGAGTAGTTGTTGGTTTAATGATTTCTTATGTTTTAATTGTTTTCAAACCATTTTTACACAAGAAATAAAATTTATAATGAAAGAGGTGAGAAAGCATGGATCATAAAGACCCTCTAGTCAGTTGGAATGTGTTCGGTCTAGACATCGTGTTTAATCTATCATCGATTATGATGATGTTGATTACGGCGTTTATTGTTTTTGTAATAGCTATTATTTGTACACGTAACCTCAAGAAACGTCCAACAGGCAAACAAAACTTTATTGAGTGGGTTTTTGATTTCGTAAGAGGGATTATTGAAAGTAACATGGCTTGGTCAAAAGGCGGTCAGTTCCATTTCTTAGCCGTTACATTAATCTTTTTCATATTTGTTAGTAATATGCTTGGATTACCGTTTCAATTAATTTCGGGACACACCCTGTGGTGGAAATCTCCCACAGCCGATCCAACTGTGACACTAACATTATCAACTCTGATAATACTATTAACACATTATTATGGAGTTAAAATGGTTGGAACTAAAGGATATTTCCAAAATTATACAAAGCCAATATTCCTATTGCCCATCAATGTATTTGAAGAATTCACTTCAACATTGACGCTAGGATTACGACTTTACGGAAATATTTTTGCAGGTGAATTATTGCTAGGATTATTGGCAGGTTTAGTATTCGACTTCCCAGCATGGGGTTGGCTAATCGGATTACCTGGCCTAATTGTATGGCAAGGATTCTCAATTTTTATCGGTACGATTCAGGCATATATATTTGTAATGCTTTCGATGGTATATATGTCACACAAAGTACAAAAGAGTCATTAAATTAAAAAATAAAAAGAACAAATTAGGAGGATTTTTAAATGAATTTAATCGCAGCAGCAATCGCAATCGGCTTATCAGCACTTGGTGCAGGTATTGGTAATGGTCTTATCGTTTCAAGAACAGTAGAAGGTGTCGCTCGTCAACCAGAAGCACGTGGTCAATTAATGGGTATTATGTTCATCGGTATCGGTTTAGTTGAGGCGTTACCAATTATAGGTGTAGTTATCGCTTTCATGTCACTATAAGTAAACTAGTCTTTATGGCGAAGTCTTCTGGGCTCTCGCCGTTCGTTTTTATCAAAATACCTTATGATTATACTGGATGAAAGGAGTGTCTATGAAAGTGACTGCTACGACTAATATGTTCGTTCTAGGTGCGGCTAGTGGCGGCGGTGTACAATGGGGAACAATCATTGTTACGATTGCTACATTTGCCATTTTACTTTTACTATTGAAAAAGTTTGCTTGGGGCCCACTTAAAGAAGTGATGGACAAACGTGAACACGATATTAATAAAGATATCGACGATGCTGAACAAGCTAAATTAAATGCTCAAAAACTAGAAGCACAAAACAAACAAACACTAAAAGAAACACAAGAAGAGGTTCATAAAATTTTAGAAGAGTCTAAAATACAAGCCCGTAAACAGCACGAAGAAATCATTCACGAAGCCAACATTAGAGCCAATGGTATGATTGAAACAGCACAAAATGAAATAAACAGTGAAAAAGAACGTGCACTTGCGGATATTAACAATCAGGTTTCTGAACTTTCAGTACTTATTGCTTCAAAAGTACTTCAAAAAGAAATTTCAGAAAAAGATCAAAAAGAATTAGTTGAAAAGTACATTAAAGAGGCAGGCGATAAATAATGGCTAATGTAGCAAAAAAATATGCAAAAGCGTTATTTGATACTGCTAAAGAAAAAGCGTTACTCGATCAAATGTATGAAGAATTTTCAACAATTGACGAAGCAGTACAACCTGAAGTTGGAAAATTAAAAGAATTAGACACAGATCCGCAAAAAGATGTAACACAACGTCAACGTTTTGTTGCTATTATTTTTGGACATGCAAATCAATATTTACAGAATATGTTTATGGTGCTTGCAAGTAATCGCCACCTTACATATACTCATGAAATATTTTTAGCTTTTGAAACCTTATATAATGAATATCATAATCAAGACTTTGCAGTTATTGAATCAGTTTATAAACTATCTGAGGATGAAATAGCAAGTATTGATTCAATTATAAAATCACGTACAAAACTTTCAAAACTAATGATAACAAATGAAATAAATCCAGATCTTATCGGTGGTATCCGAGTTAAAGTCGGTACGAAAGTGATGGATGCAAGTATTAAAAATGATCTTGCCAAACTTGAAAAGCAATTTATTAGAGTGAAATAAAAATTGAAGGAGTGACATAGATGGCCATTAAAGCTGAAGAAATCAGTGCATTACTTCGCTCACAAATAGAAAATTATGAGTCAGAAATGGCTGTTACTGATGTAGGTACAGTTCTGCAAATTGGTGATGGTATCGCTTTAATCCACGGATTAAATGACGTTATGGCTGGTGAGCTTATTGAATTTAATAACGGCGTTCTAGGTTTAGCACAAAACTTAGAAGAATCCAATGTCGGTGTAGTAATTTTAGGCCCTTACGCGGATATAAAAGAGGGAGACGAAGTAAAACGAACTGGACGTATCATGGAAGTTCCAGTTGGTGAGGAGTTACTTGGTCGTGTCGTTAACCCATTAGGACAAGCAATTGATGGTCAAGGACCAATCAATACTACAAAAACACGTCCTGTAGAGAAGAAAGCAACTGGTGTAATGGATCGTAAATCTGTAGATGAACCATTACAAACAGGTATCAAAGCAATTGATGCACTTGTACCAATTGGTCGTGGGCAGCGTGAATTAATTATCGGTGACCGTCAAACAGGTAAAACAACGGTTGCCATTGATACAATTTTGAACCAAAGAGATCAAGATACAATTTGTATATACGTTGCTATCGGACAAAAAGACTCAACGGTTCGAGCAAATGTTGAAAAATTACGTCAAGAAGGTGCATTAGATTATACAATTGTTGTTTCTGCTTCAGCAGCAGATCCAGCACCTATGCTTTACATCTCGCCATATTCTGGTGTAGCAATGGCTGAAGAATTCATGTTTGCTGGCAAAGATGTTTTAATCGTTTATGATGATTTAACAAAACAAGCTGCAGCTTACCGTGAATTATCACTATTATTACGTAGACCTCCAGGTCGTGAAGCTTATCCTGGTGACGTATTCTACTTACATAGTAGATTATTAGAGAGAGCAGCTAAATTAAATGATGATTTAGGTGGCGGTTCAATCACAGCGTTACCTATTATTGAGACACAAGCAGGCGATATTGCTGCTTATGTTCCTACAAACGTAATTTCTATTACAGATGGACAAATATTCTTGCAATCTGACTTATTCTTCTCTGGTGTTAGACCAGCGATTAATGCAGGACAATCAGTATCACGTGTTGGTGGTTCTGCACAAATTAAAGCAATGAAAAAAGTTGCCGGAACTTTACGTCTAGATTTAGCATCATATCGTGAATTAGAATCATTCGCGCAATTTGGGTCTGATTTAGATGAATTTACTGCTAAAAAATTAGAACGTGGTAAACGTACAGTTGAAATATTAAAACAAGATAAAAACAAACCACTACCTGTAGAAAATCAAGTTTTAATTATTTATGCTTTAACAAAAGGACATTTAGATGATATCCCAGTAGTTGATATTACGCGTTTTGAAGACGAGTTGAATCAATGGGCTAAATCGAATGCATCTGATTTATTAAATGAAATCAAAACGACGGGTGCTTTACCTAATGATGAATCATTTGAATCAGCAATCAATGAATTCAAGAAGAGTTTTAGCAAATCAGAGGAAGCATAATAGTTAATGTAGATAAAAGGTGGTGAGATAATGGCATCTCTTAAAGAAATCGATACACGAATAAAATCAATAAAAAAGATGAAACAGATTACGAAAGCAATGAACATGGTTTCTAGTTCGAAATTGCGTCGTGCTGAAAAAAACACGAATCAATTCAGACCATATATGGCTAAAATGCAAGATGCAATTACAGCCGTTGCTGGTGCGGACAAAAATTCACATCATCCAATGTTACAACAGCGAGAAGTGAAGAAAAGTGGTTATATCGTAATTACTAGTGACCAAGGCCTTGCAGGTGCATACAATGCAAATGTATTGAAACATCTGATGAAAGATATTGAACGCAAACATAGTAGTAGTGATGAATATTCCATCTTAGTTTTAGGTCAAACAGGTGTTGATTTTCTTAAAAATAAAGGATATGAGATTCATGATTCTTTAACAGAAGTTCCTGATCAACCTTCATTTAAAGAGATACAAGCAATTGCTAAAAAAGCAATAGATTTGTATAACGACGAGATTGTGGATGAGGTAAAAATTTATTACAGTCACTTCGTAAGTGTTTTAGAAAACACACCTTCGATGAAAACTGTGCTTCCATTGTCTCCTGAAGATTCAAGCTTAGGACATGGTCAAATGTCTTCATATGAATTTGAACCAGACAAAGAAGCAATATTAAGTGTTATTTTACCTCAATATGTTGAAAGTTTAATATATGGAACGATTTTAGATGCAAAAGCAAGTGAACATGCTACACGTATGACGGCTATGAAAAATGCATCTGATAATGCGACAGATATCATTGATGATTTATCTATCGAGTATAACAGAGCGAGACAAGCAGCAATCACTCAACAAATTACTGAAATCGTTGGTGGCGCAGTTGCACTTGAATAATGATTAAAGGAGGAAAATAGCATGGGATTAGGCCGTGTAACACAAGTTATGGGTCCAGTAATTGATGTTCGCTTTGAGCACAATGAAGTTCCAGAAATTAATAATGCCTTAGTTCTCGATATAGAAAGAGAAGAAGGTAATGTTGAATTAACGTTAGAAGTTGCATTACAACTTGGCGATGACGTAGTACGAACAATCGCAATGGATTCAACTGATGGTGTTAAACGTGGTACAGAAGTTAGAGATAGCGGAAATAGTATTAGCGTACCAGTTGGTAATGAAACATTAGGTAGAGTATTTAATGTATTAGGTGATACGATAGATTTAGATGAAAACATAGATGACTCAGTGCGTCGTGATCCAATTCATAGAGAAGCACCTGCATTTGATCAGTTATCTACTAAAGTTGAAATTTTAGAAACAGGTATCAAAGTCATTGATTTATTAGCACCATATATTAAAGGTGGTAAAGTTGGATTATTCGGTGGTGCCGGTGTTGGTAAAACCGTATTAATTCAAGAATTAATCAATAATATCGCTCAAGAGCACGGCGGTATATCAGTATTTGCTGGTGTAGGTGAACGTACTCGTGAAGGTAATGACCTATACTTTGAAATGAGTGATAGTGGTGTTATTAAAAAGACAGCAATGGTATTTGGACAAATGAACGAACCACCTGGTGCGCGTATGCGAGTAGCACTTTCTGGTTTAACTATGGCTGAATATTTCCGTGATGAACAAGGACAAGATGTTCTATTATTCATAGATAACATCTTTAGATTTACACAAGCTGGTTCAGAAGTTTCTGCGTTATTAGGTCGTATGCCTTCAGCTGTTGGTTACCAGCCAACGTTAGCAACTGAAATGGGACAATTACAAGAACGTATTACTTCTACAACTAAAGGTTCTGTAACATCAATTCAAGCGGTATTCGTACCAGCCGATGATTATACTGACCCAGCACCAGCTGCAGTATTTGCCCACTTAGATTCAACTACAAACTTAGAACGTAAATTAACTGAAATGGGTATTTATCCTGCAGTTGATCCTTTAGCATCTACTTCTAGAGCGCTTGACCCATCAATTGTTGGCCAAGAACATTATGAAGTAGCACGTGAAGTACAATCTACTTTACAAAAATATAGAGAGTTACAAGATATTATAGCTATTTTAGGTATGGATGAACTTTCTGAAGAAGATAAACAAACTGTAGAACGCGCACGTCGTATTCAGTTCTTCTTATCACAAAACTTCCACGTTGCTGAACAATTTACTGGCCAAAAAGGATCTTATGTGTCTGTTCAAAAAACAGTAGAAGGCTTCAAAGCAATATTAAATGGTGATTACGATCATATTCCAGAAGACGCATTCCGTCTAGTTGGAAGTATGGATGAAGTAATTGAAAAAGCTAAAGATATGGGTGTTGAAGTTTAAAATTAGGAGGTATGGATAATGAATACATTAAGCCTAAATATTGTCACTCCTAATGGTTCTGTTTACGACCGAGAAGATGTCACTCTTGCAGTATTACAAACTACTGCTGGAGAAATCGGTGTCATGTATGGACATATTCCAACAGTTGCAGCACTTGAAATTGGCTATGCCAAAATTAATTTTGACGGTGGTTCAGAATATATTGCAGTGAGTGAAGGTTTTGTTGAAGTAAGACAAGATAAATTATCAATCATTGTTCAAACTGCAGAGCCTGCGAATGAAATTGATGTCGCTAGAGCAGAATTAGCAAAATCAAGAGCAGAATCTCATTTAAACAATGAAGAAGATAGCAGTGACATAAATAGAGCCAAACGCGCATTAGATCGTGCTAATAACCGTCTTCGTGTCGCTCAATTACAATAATGAATATAAGATATTCTATTATGTTTATCAAAAAAGTCGACAAAGTATAAAACTTTGTCGACTTTTTTCTATTTTTTGATTAAGACATGTTAAAATCAAAATTTTAGCGTATGATTATCAATGACATATTGATTTAAGTAATAGCTTGTATTTACTATATTAAAATATTTTTATGAAGACTTACATTTACATATGATTTTTCATAATCATTTATAAAGGAAGAAAATAATTGATAAATGACTAAAATAATTAAAAGTATTTAATTTTAATTGTTATGCATATATGTCATATATAATGGGAAAATAATACTAAATTGACGCTTTATTATTTAAATGTCAGTTATCTCATTATTAAGTATCTTTTGCATAGTGTTTCGTGTAAAATATATAAATAGTGTTTAGCAAGGAGAATAATTATGGAATATTTGGGACAGTTTTCAATTGTACATCTCATCTTACATGTCCTTTGTATTTGCATTGCCTATTGGGCATTGAATGCAGTGAGATTGGAACAATTTTTTAAAAAAGGTTTTCCAGTACAAGTTCAAATTTGTATGATATTTTTAGCAATATTAATCGGGACTTCAGTCAGCAATTTTATTGTAGATTTGTTACAATTTTCTACACAAATAAAATATTTGGCACAATAATTCAAATAATTGTATATTACGCATGATTATCGATATAATTTAGTAGTAAGTTTGATTGAAAATTAAAGGCAATTTATAAGTAGTTAAGTGGAGGATTTAAGATGGATAAGATAGAAATTAATGGTGGTAAAAAATTAACTGGTGAAGTGAAAGTTTCAGGTGCAAAAAATGCAGTATTACCAGTATTGACAGCATCACTATTAGCATCAAAAGGCGTGAGCAAGTTAAAAAATGTACCAGCACTTAGTGACGTAGAAACAATTAATAATGTAATATCAACATTAAATGCTGATGTTTCTTATAATAAAGAGCAAGAAGAAGTTACAGTAGATGCAACGAAACAATTAAATGAAGAAGCACCATATGAATATGTAAGTAAGATGAGAGCAAGTATTCTTGTTATGGGCCCATTATTGGCACGATTAGGTCATGCCAAAGTGGCTTTGCCTGGTGGTTGCGCTATTGGTTCTAGACCGATTGAACAGCATATTAAAGGTTTTGAAGAGCTTGGTGCAGAAATCCATATGGATGGTGGTTTTATATACGCAAACACAACTAATGGATTGAAAGGTACAACGATTCACTTAGATTTTCCTAGCGTAGGTGCGACACAAAATATTATAATGGCAGCTTCTTTAGCTGATGGTAAAACTGTTTTAGAAAACGTCGCACGAGAACCAGAAATCGTTGATTTGGCTAATTATATCAATGAAATGGGTGGAAATGTATTAGGAGCCGGTACGGACACGATCACGATTGAAGGCGTTGAAGCTTTATATGGCGTTGAGCATTCAATTATACCTGATAGAATAGAAGCAGGTACATTATTAATTGCCGGTGCAATTACAAGAGGAAATGTTTTAGTAAACGGTGCAATCAAAGAACATATGACGAGCTTAGTTTATAAACTAGAAGAAATGGGAGTTAATCTAGAATATTTTGATGATGCAATTCGTGTAAGTGCCGAAAACGAATTGAAACCAATAGATATCAAAACTCTTCCGCATCCTGGTTTCCCTACAGATATGCAATCACAAATGATGGCGTTATTATTAACTGCAAAAGGGCACAAAGTAGTAACTGAAACTGTGTTTGAAAATAGATTTATGCATGTCGGTGAATTTAAAAGAATGAATGCTAAAATCACTGTAGAAGGTAGAAGTGCAAAAATTGAAGGTAAAAGTGAACTTCAAGGTGCTCAAGTTAAAGCAACAGATTTACGTGCTGCAGCAGCACTGATTTTAGCAGGCTTAGTGGCTGAAGGTACAACATATGTTACTGAATTAAAACACTTAGACAGAGGATATGTTGATTTACATGGTAAATTAAAAGCATTAGGTGCTGATATCAAAAGAACACAAGATTAATGTTATAATATATTAATAAATTGGAAATAGATAGAAGTATAGTTGGAGGAAGCAAATTATGGAAACAATTTTTGACTACAACCAAATAAAAGAGATTATTCCACATAGGCAACCATTTTTATTAATTGATCGTGTCGTAGAATACGATGAAGGTCAACGATGTGTGGCCATTAAGCAAGTTTCAGGTAATGAACCATTCTTTCAAGGTCATTTTCCAGAATATGCTGTAATGCCTGGTGTATTAATTACTGAAGCTTTAGCCCAAACAGGTGCAGTTGCTATGTTAAATAGTGAAGCAAATAAAGGTAAACTTGCACTATTTGCTGGTATCGATAAATGTCGTTTTAAAAAACAAGTAACCCCTGGAGATACTTTGCGCTTAGAAGTTGAAATAACGAAGCTCAGAGGTCCTATAGGTAAGGGTAGTGCTAAAGCAACAGTTGATGGACAATTAGCATGTAGTTGTGAGTTAACATTTGCTTTGCAAGATAAATAGTATATAAAAATAGTGTTACAGACTGTTTTCAACAGAATGTAACACTATTTTTTATTTATCAATTTTTTCATCTTTAAGTCTTGGTTTAGATTGCATCAATCTATTAAATGATTTCTTCAAGTCGTCGCCAGTTAAACCTTCATCTATTAATTGTTCTAATAAACTTTCAGCGTAAACTTGTCTCAATGTGTAAATATGACATTCACAAACAACAGAAATTGTGTCTTCTAATTGAATGATATGTTTAATGGTTGCATCAAACAAAGCTGGATCGTTAGCAGGTCTAGTGATAACGACACGTATGTCTAATAATGTCTCGTTTTCCATATATGCTTTCATAGTTTCATAGTGATAATCTGAAATGACGATTTCAAGCAACCAGCCAGTGCCACTGTTTTCCTTATTGATAATGACACCATCTTCTAATTCGTACTCAGTCACGCCACCATTCTCTGATACGATTTGAAATCGAACGGCTTTAAATGTTTTCATCGTCTCACATCCATTTAATTAATTTAAACTCTACAAAAAATGCATTTATATTATTATTATAACGTAATTTTCTATGAGAAAGGTGAAAAAAGTAGAAATAAGTATTCGATTACTATTTTAAATTTTAAAAAATGTGTTTTGACGGAATCATGTGAATTTTTTATGATTAGCTTATAAAGGAGGTGACATATGATTAACAGTATTGTCATTGTAGGGAGACTAACAAAAGACCCTAAAATTTATGATAAGGAGGGAAATAAACTAGCTACATTTTGCGTAGCTGTTTCAAGAAATTATAAAGATAAAAATCAAAAAGATATTTGTGATTATTTATTCTGTAAAGCATTCGGAAAAATTGCTAATAATGTCGAAAAATATATCAATCAAGGCTCATTAGTTGGTATAACTGGACAAATGCAATCGAGAAAATTTGAAAAAGAAGGACAGATGCATTTTGTATCAGAAGTTTTTATTGAAACTATTAAATTTATGTCCCCACGCTCTAAAAATGAAGATGAAGCACTTTTTGACCCACTTCCAATAGTCCCAAATCAAGAACTTATTAATAAATTTCATTTAGAGGAAAACGATATTTATGAAATTGTATAAAGTTTCAGGCATTTCCAACTCCCCATTAATTTAACCCATCAAATCTAATATACATTTAATCCTACTATTTAATTATACTTCTATCAGGCTATTCCTATTAACTCAAAAATGATTCAATAGGAATAGCTAATATACATACTATATGGCAAACATATCCATTATTAAAAAAGCCAAAATTCATACTAATATAATGCAGAATAATCAGATAAATTACAATATCATTACACAACATACTTTTTATTATTACTAATATAAACTTTCATAGCAGTTTTTAAAGTGAAAAGTTATGCTTTTATACTATTTTGAAAATGTAATCCCCGTGTAAAGAAAAGGTGTACTTTTTTATTTGGCTGTAACCTGCTACTGTTTTTTAGATGTTATAGTTGTACTTGCAAATTAATCATAACGAAAAAATTATTTACCTTATAGGAGGAATTTTTAAAAATGAAAAAAACAGTATTAGCTTCAACATTAGCAGTAGGCTTAGGCGTAACAGGATTCGCAGCAGGAAACTCAGCAGACGCAGCTGAACAAGGTGTTGACAAAGCAGAATTAGCAAACTTAGCACAATCTAATCCAGAACAATTAAATGCATCACCTGTACAAGAGGGTGCATATAACTATAATTTTGATTTCAATGGTACAAACTATAATTTTGAATCAGATGGCCAAACATGGTCATGGAGTTTTGGTGGAGGTTCTAGTGAAGATGTTTCATCAGAACAAACAACTTCTGTTGAACAACCTCAACAAACACAAACTGAACAACCAGCACAAGAAGCACAAACTGAGCAACCAGCTCAACAAGCTGCTCCACAAACTGAACAAACACAACAACCACAACAAGAAGCAACTACAAAAGCTTCAACTCAATCATCAAGTTCAAATGAAGCTTCAAATAGTTCATCAGGTGTGAATGCACACTTACAACAAATCGCGCAACGTGAATCAGGTGGCGATATTCATGCTACAAATCCATCATCAGGTGCTTCAGGTAAGTTCCAATTCTTACAAAGTACATGGGATTCAGTAGCTCCAGCTGAATATCAAGGTCAACCAGCAGCTAACGCACCAGAATCAGTTCAAGATGCTGCAGCTCAAAAATTATATGACGAAGTTGGCGCTTCACAATGGGTTACTGCATAATATAACAATAATGTAATATATTATTATACAAAGCTAAGACAATTTAATTGTCTTAGCTTTTTTTATTATATAGGAAATAATGCAGGTAAACTTAGAGACTAACTCATTTTTTTCTATCGTAAATATCGGAAGTATATAAGTGGTAATATAATCATATTTCTGTATAAATGTTTGGAGAAAATTCATACCATGAATGCTCTTTTGTTAAATATTTTTCAAATGGTCATAGTTGATATAACTCATTTTATTGCAATAGGTGGTATACTTTGATATGTTTTATATAAATACATTATAAAAACTACTAGGGGAGCCTTATGGCTGAGATGAGAAATTCAGACCCTTATAACCTGATTTGGTTAAGACCAACGTAGGAAAGTAGCGTTCATTAATATTTGGAAAATTGCTCTAATATATTTATTAATAAACTACATTCCTACGGGGATGTAGTTTTTTAATTAGGAGGGCTAAATTTGTTATTTTCACAGGAATTAAAAGAAGCTTCAAAACCAATTATTGAGGATATTTATAATGATTCATTTATTCAAGAAATGTTACACGGTACGATTTCTAACGAAGCTTTGAAATTTTACTTAAGAGCAGATGCTTCGTATTTAAAAGAATTTGCAAATATATATGCATTGCTAATACCAAAAATGAATAGATTGGAAGAAGTCCAATTTTTAGTAGAACAAATTCAATTTATAGTTGATGGTGAAGTAGAAGCACATGAAATATTAGCAGCATACGTACAAGAAAACTATGATGAAATCGTCCAAGAAAAAGTTTGGCCACCAAGTGGAGACCATTATATCAAACATATGTATTTCAATGCTTATTCAAAAGAAAATGCAGCATATACAATTGCAGCAATGGCACCATGTCCGTATGTGTATCAGGTGATTGCTAAAGAAGCATTGAAAGATAATGAATTAAATAAAGACTCAATTTTATCAAAATGGTTTGAATTTTATAGTACAGAAATGGATGAATTAGTAAATATCTTCGATGGTTTAATGGACCGGTTAACTCAAAATATTTCTGTTGAAGAAAAAGAGGCAATAAAATCTTGTTTCTTACAAAGTACGATACATGAACGAAATTTCTTTAATATGGCTTATATACAAGAAAATTGGTTATATGGAGGTCAAACAAATGAATAAACCTAAAATAGCATTAACGATTGCAGGAACAGACCCTACAGGTGGCGCAGGTGTCATGGCAGATTTGAAATCATTTCATGCATGTGGTGTATATGGTATGGCCGCAATAACTAGTATTGTGGCACAAAATACAAAAGGCGTACAGCACATTCATAATCTAGATTCAACATGGTTAGAAGAGCAAATGGAAAGTGTATTTTCCGATGAACTGCCACATGCTTTGAAAACTGGTATGATTGCATCAAAAGAAATGATGGAGATTATTCAACCATATTTAAAAAAATATGATGATATTCCTTATGTAATTGATCCGGTTATGTTAGCGAAAAGTGGTGATTCACTAATGGATGATGATGCCAAAGCTAACTTACAAAATATTTTATTGCCTTATGCTACAATAGCGACACCTAATTTACCAGAAGCTGAGGAAATCACAGGCATTACTATTAATGATCAACAATCGATTTATCAAGCTGGTAATATATTTATCAATGAAATTGGTAGCAAAGGTGTAGTTATAAAAGGTGGGCATTCAAATGATGAAAATAAATCTATAGATTATTTATTTACACAAGATGATGTGTATACTTTTGAAGAACCAAGATATGATACCAAACATACACATGGTACTGGATGTACTTTTTCAGCCGTTATTACCGCAGAGTTAGCTAAAGGGAAATCTATGTTTGATGCAGTTCAAAAAGCAAAAAAATTTATTTCTCTTAGTATTAAACATACACCTGAAATTGGTTTTGGTAGAGGACCAGTAAACCATTTTGCATATATGAAGGAAGTTGGTTTAGATGATGAATAATTTGGAAAAATTAAGAGCGGATCAACCGCTTGTAATATGTTATACGAATGATGTAGTGAAAAATTTTACTGCGAATGGTTTGTTAAGTCTTGGTGCTAGTCCAGCAATGAGTGAGGCACCTGAAGAAGCATATGATATGCTGACAGCTGCAAAAGCATTGTTAATAAATATCGGTACGTTAACAAAAGAAAGAGAACAAGATATTTTTAAAATCGCAAAAACAGCGAATCAACTTGGCAAACCGATTATATTTGATCCTGTTGCTGTAGGTGCTTCACAATATCGCAAAGATTTTTGCAAAAGATTTCTGAATGAAATAAAAGTTACTGTTATTAAAGGTAATGCTTCTGAAATTTTAACGTTAATTAACAGTGATACAAAAATGAAAGGAACTGATAGTGATAATAGTTTAGATTCAGTATCGATTGCAAATGAGGCATATGAACATTTTAATACGTCGATTGTTATCACTGGCAAAGAGGATGTCATTGCTCAAAATGAACGCATATTTAAACTATCTAACGGATCTTCATTGTTGGCAAAAATAACTGGTGCTGGTTGTTTATTAGGAGCTATAGTTGCAAGTTTTGTTGAATCAGAAGATCCATCTATAAATGCATTAATAGAAGCGGTATCTATATATAATATCGCTGCTGAACAAGCTGAACAAATTTCAGCAGGACCTGGTACTTTTAAAGTGGAGTTATTAAATGCATTATACAACATTACTTTTGAAACATATCTACAATATCATAATAAGCAAGAGGTGTAACTATGTTTAATAAAGAGTATTTAAAGCTATATTTTATTTGTGGAACACAAGATATACCAAAGAACAAATCAATCATAGATGTTGTGACTGAAGCTTTAGAATCTGGGATTACAATGTTTCAATTTCGAGAAAAAGGAGAGGGCTCATTAACTGGAAATGCTAAAATAGAGCTTGCACAAAAGTTATTCTCTTTATGTAAAAGTTACAGTGTTCCTTTTATTGTTAATGATGATGTAGACTTAGCAAATGCTATAGATGCAGATGGAATACATGTAGGACAAAATGATGCAAATGTTGATGTATTCGCTAGTGCATTTACCGATAAAATAATAGGACTTAGTGTAAGTGATTTAGAAGAATATCAAGCATCTGACTTATCCAACGTTGATTATATCGGTGTTGGACCGATGTATCATACTGGATCGAAATCAGATGCTAAAGCTCCAGTAGGGCCGGAAATGATTCAAACATTAAGAACTAAAGTTCAAGGTTTTCCAATCGTTGCAATTGGAGGTATTCATACAAAAAATGCTGAAATAATTATGAATCATGGTGCAGATGGATTATCAATTATTTCAGCCATCGCGAAAAGTTCAAATATCCCAGAAACTGTACAACAATTTTTACAAACTGTTGAATAATGCGGAAAATTTCTTTTTTTGTTTTCTACTTTCCTTTGAGTATGATAAAATAAATTTTATGTGAATATATCATTAGAGGTGGAAAAATGAAAAAGAAAGCGCTACTACCTTTATTATTAGGTGTAATGGTCTTATTAGCAGGCTGTGACTATTCTAAACCTGAAAATAGAGATGGATTTTTCTTTAATACGTTTGTAGAACCGATGGACAAATTAATTCATTGGTTGGGAACAAGTTTTAACAATGATTATGGTTTAGCAATAGTAGTACTTGTATTGGCAATACGTGTTGTATTATTGCCTTTCATGTTATCAAACTATAAAAATAGTCATATGATGCGAGAAAAGATGAAGGTTGCAAAACCAGATATCGATGCAGTTCAAGAAAAAGTTAAGCGTTCAAGAACGCAAGAAGAAAAAATGGCTGCAAACCAAGAAATGATGGAAGTATATAAAAAATACGATATGAATCCAATGAAGAGCATGTTAGGTTGTTTACCAATCTTAATTCAAATGCCAATCATTATGGGCTTATTCTTCGTATTAAAATACCCTTCAAGTGGTGGATTTACTGAACACCCAAATTTCTTATGGTTCAATTTGGCACAACCTGATATTTGGATTACAGTTATCGCTGGTATTTTATACTTCTTACAAGCATATGTATCAAGTAAGAGTATGCCGAATGAACAACGTCAAATGGGATATATGATGATGATTATTTCTCCAATTATGATTGTTTGGATTTCTTTAAGTTCTGCATCTGCATTAGGTCTTTATTGGTCAGTCAGTGCGGCATTCTTGATTGTACAAACTCAAGTTGCCAACATGTATTATTCTAACCTTGCTAAAAAGGAAGTTGCTCCAATGATTGAAGCAATGAAGAATAATGATTCTGATAAACCTAGCAAAGGTAAGAATACACAAGTAGCTCCTAAGAAATCTAAAAAGAAATAGTGCGTCATATCATTAATTAAAATGACAAGCCTGGTACATAATAAATAGCAGGTATAAAGCATAAGAAGCGTCTGAGACATAAAGTTCTCGGACAAGTGAAAAAAGGCAATTTCTATTGAAATAATATAGAAATTGCCTTTTTCATTTTGTGTTTGATTTTGTGACAGCCATATCATTCGGATACGATTATAAAGTAGTTTTTCTATTTTACTACCAAAGCATACGGATCGTGAGTAAATATATAGAATAATTTTTAACATCATTTTGATATGATGTAGCACTACAATGATGTTTACATTCATCAAGTACATTTTTAGGGATTGTCTCAAAGATTTCATTAACATGTCGTGATAAATACATATAAATGCGACGTATTTTGGCGGAACGCTTGAGGGAATAGGACAAGCTGAAGACTACTGGCTGAATCTGTTCCCTCAGAAAGCGAGCTAACAATACGGAGTATGGAATAAAAAGAAGCACTTAGATGAATTAAAAAAATCATCTGAGTGCTATTTTTCTGGAATTTATGTCCCAATATCTTCTGTTTATTTTAAATAAATGTAATTTAATTTCGATAGTTAATGAACCATCACATTTTAAAAGTCAATCTGTAACTACCATTATTAAAATTTTAAAAATACCATTCTTTAAAAAAAGTATCTACATAATTTTTCATATATTCATGGCGTTGTTGTGCCAAATTTTTTGCAGTTTTAGTATGCATAAGAGATTTAAGTTTAAATAATTTTTCATAAAAGTGTTTAATTGCAGAAGGCTCCCAATCAAAATATGGTTGATTAGATTCATCTATGTTATAGGATTGATGCTCAATCCACATAGGTTCACCGAAATAACCTGCAAATTGAAACGTGCGTGCTATACCAATTGCACCAATAGCATCTAAACGATCTGCATCACGAACTATTTGTCCTTCAATTGACAATTGAATATGATCATTCTTACCATTTTTATAACTTATATGTTCAATGATATGTAATATATTTTGTTGTACCGTAAAATCAAGTTCCAAATGATTAAGAAATTGTACTAATTTTATTTTTGCTTCTTTGGTATTGGTAAGTTTTTCGTCTATGGTGTCATGTAAAATACTTGCTAACTGAATGGTGAGTAAATGACCTTGTTGTTCATTCATAGCAATATATTTTGCCAATCTTGTAACACGTTTTACATGTGCAACATCATGTCCAGTTGTATCATCACAGTGAAAAGATGTCATATAGTCTTGTGCTTTAGAGATTATGTCATTATCCGTCATATAAAATTGCCTCCATTTTGAGAAAATTAAATTAGTAAATAAAATTTGAGGTTAAAATATTTTTGAAAAATATTTTAATATGTTCAAGTAGTGAGAAAAAATCAAAATTTTTAAGATTTTCTAAGATAAAACGCCGTATGGATACATAAGAATGACCCAAAAGTATGTATATACTTTAAAAATTCATATATAAAGAAACATATTTTAGACACGTACAATTACTAAGATTAAAAATGTCCGAGACATATGATAAGCCTCGGACTACTAATTATTCTATAAAATAGGGGATAATAATCTTGAGATGCCTTCTTTAAATTTGACCCATAAACTTCTCTGTTCATATAATGCTTTCGTTAGTCTATAAGAAACGTTTAAATCATTTTCAAAAGCCACTCTTAAAGCTTTAGCTATATGTGTGTCATAGATAAATGCATTTATCTCAAAGTTTAATGTGAAGCTACGGTGATCCATATTTGTTGTACCAACACTGGCAACTTCATCGTCAATCACAAGAGTTTTAGAATGTAAGAACCCGTTATTGTAGTGGAAAATATTCACACCAGCATCTAATAAAGAAGCAACGTTATTGTATGTTGCCCAATAAACAAAAGGATGGTCCGGTTTATTGGGTATCATGATATTAACATTCACGCCACCTAATGACGCAATTTTAACAGCGTCTAGAAATGCTTGGTCGGGTATAAAATATGGCGATTGTATATAAATAGAATGCTTTGCAGAAGCAATCATTTTTAAATAACCGTATTTTATCTGTTCCCACGTTTCATCAGGACCACTTGAAGCAATTTGTACACCGGTTGTGCCACCTGAATCTACATCTGGGAAATAGCGTTCTTCATATTTTAAGTTATCACGTGTTGAGTGTGAGTTCCAGTCTAGCATAAAGCGTAGTTGTAAAGCGTTAACAGCATCACCAACAATACGGAGATGTGTATCTCTCCAATAGCCAAACTTTTTCTTAAGTCCCAAATATTCGTCACCGACGTTAAAACCACCTACGTAACCGATATGTCCATCGATAACAACAATTTTTCTATGATTACGGTTGTTCATTCTCAAATTGATTAATGGTAATTTAGAAGGGAAGAATGCTTCTACGAGTCCACCTTTTTTTCTAAAAGCTTTAAAGTCTTTAATTGATAAACCTCTAGAGCCCATATCATCATAAAGCATTTTCACTTCGACACCTTCATTAAGCTTATGTTCTAATGCTGTCAATATTCGTTTTCCTAAATGATCATTACGGAAAATATAGTATTGAATATGTATATAATCTTTGGCATTATATATATCTTCAATGAGTGAATCAAATTTTTCTTTTCCATCTACAAAAATGGTTATATCATTATCAGTAGTTAAGAAAGCCGCATTATTATACAATAACATTTGCACCATATCTTTAAATTTCACGATCTGATGATTGCCTTTAGAAAAGTCGTCATTTTTCAAGGCTTCTAGTTGTTCATTTACAATCATTTCAATGCCGACTTTATCTTCTTCATCTAAACTAAAGATATGTTCTCGTTGGATTTGGCGACCAAAAAGTAAATATACGATAAAACCTAAAATAGGTATAAGACCCAAAACCAATATCCATGCCCAAACAGAACCTGCAGATCGTCGCTCCATAAAGATAATTGTAAATGCAAAGATTAGGTTTAATATAAATGCGCCAATCAGAATGACATTAATGATGACGTTCGTATGGTTGTAAGTTATAGCAAAAATATCTATCATATTAAACCTCCAAATTGCTATTCAATTAATTTACAATTGATAAATTCTTAATCATTGTAACATGGTACCACGTTTTTATCACTTGACTAATACCTGATAGGGGTATATTATAAAAACTATATTAAGAGGAGGCGTTGAACCATGGCCGAATTGCAAAAAGCGCATCATTCTGAACAAATTAAATCAAATTTAAAATCTCGTTTGAACCGCATTGAAGGACAAGTGAGAGCAATCAATCGTATGGTAGATGAAGATGTATATTGTGATGATGTACTTACACAAATAAGAGCAACAAGATCAGCACTTAACAGTGTTGCTACGAAACTGTTGGATCATCATATGAAAAGTTGTATCATGGATAAAGTAAATCAAGGTGAACAACAAGAAGCGATGGATGAGTTATTAGTGACTTTTCAAAAGTTAATGAAAGACTAGATCAGGTGACGTTAATGGAATCACAAATTATTTATTTAAGTAAAATAAACCATAAACAAGATAAGCTTCAAATAGAAAATAAATTATCACAAATCATCGGTGTGAACCATGTCTTAGTTGATATTGAAAAAGCTCAAGTGTTTATAGAATTTGAAACACCAGCGAGTTTAAACAATTTAGAAAAAGACATATATGATTTAGGATTTGAAATTTTATATTAAGTTTGCCAATGCTATTGAAATGTTATCTTACGCATATCATGTCATATAAGATTGGTATGAAATTATCAATAAACTCGCACTAACTTATATTCTATTTTTGAATTTTAATAGTTAAAATAATTATTAAGTGAAAATTTTAAAACTACGTAATAAAACAAAAATTATTTTATAAAAATAAAGAAAATTTCAATAACATGTAGTAATTTGTAAATAAATAGGGTAAAATAGAATAGAAGCTAGAAGTTAGGAGTGATGATATGAGTAAAGATAACGAAAAGATTCAAAATGTAGTTAAACTATTATCATCATTAGGGGTAAACATAAAGAAAACTAAATCAAGATTAGAAGTCATGCATACTTTACCAACGACTGTGAAAGCCGCTAACGAATTGAAATAGTGAGTTACCCGTACTAAGAATAAAGTATATATGCAAAATTTAAGAGGCTGAGACAAATTTATTGTCTCAGCCTCTTATTGTTATATTGACAGCCAGTCTTAAATGGTTGGACAGAAGCAATCATTTTAAATAAATTAGATTGCTTCATAGCTCATTTAGTGCGTGTGATTGAATGGTAAGTTCAAATTCATAAATAAAAGCGTTGGAAACATCTTGATCTATCTTTTATCAATTGATTTATTCAACAAAATAAACACCACCACTGTTTAATTTATATATATTATAATATTTTTCGTATAATATTGGCAGTGATTTGAGCCGACTCCTGCGGAATCGCACTAGCCGAAGACTACAGGCTAAGGCAGTGCCCGCGGAAAGCGTGTACAAAAAACTGCCGACAAAGTCGGAGACTTTGTCGACAGTTTGAGATAAGTATTTATTTGTTTTGTGTTGTATATTGTCTAGATTGGTGGTAATAAATTGATAATATAACACCTATACCACACATTAAACTCCATAATGAGCTACCACCATAACTAATAAATGGTAATGGTATACCAGTAATTGGTAATAGTTGAATAGTCATACCAATATTTTCTAAGATATGGAATAGTATCATAGTCGTAAATCCAATGATGAAAATTTTACTAAATGGTAATTCTATTTTAGTAGCAAGTCGTACTAGATGAAAAATAAACGCTAGAAAAATCAATATCAAAATGACAGATCCTATAAAACCAAATTCTTCCCCGATAACCGAGAAAATAAAATCAGTGTGATTTTCTGGAATATAAACTTCACCTTGATTGAATCCCTTTCCAAATAATTGACCAGATCCAATCGCTTTAAGTGACTCAGTTAAATGAAATCCATCCCCACTACTATAAGTATAAGGATCGAGCCAAGAATTGATACGGCTTAATTGATAAGGTTGAATGCCGAAACTATTTTCTAAAATAGAAGGTTTATAAATTATTGATAATATTACTGTCGACGCGATAACGACTGCACCTATTAATAAAGGGGCTAGTATTTTCCACGTTATTCCACTGATTATCATAACCCCGATAATAATCGCAAAAATAACTAGTGTCGTACCTAAATCATTTTGCAATAATATAAGTACCATTGGTATAAAGGCTATACCGATAATTTTAAAGAATAATTTAAAATCAGTTTCTAAAGATTTGTTAAAAGTAAATTGATTATGTTTTGTTACAATTTTAGCTAATGCTAAAATCATAACTATTTTCATAAATTCAGATGGTTGGACACTGATTGGACCAAATGTATACCAACTTTTTGCTCCATTAATAATCGGTGTGATGGGAGTTTCTGGAATAATCAGTAATAATAACAATGAGAAACAAAGTATAATATAAAGTAAATATGTATATTTCATAAGTTTTTTAGGTGAAATTAACATTATTAACAATGCGATGATTGCTCCAAAAACATAATATAATATCTGACGTATACTAAAGTTAGCGCTATATTGGCCTCCACCCATAGCAGAACTAATTAATGTAATACTAATGATAGCGAATAATGCGATGAAGCCAACTAAAATCCAGTCTATTTTTCGGATCCAATGATTATTTTTTGATTGACGTGAAGTATTCATTTCTTACTCCTTTGGAAAACTATTATTTCAATAATATGTAGTATATATAGATTTTACCGAACTTTATACGATTTTGCTAGAAGTAGGGTATGTAAAACTTAAATAATTATTGTGCGAGTATTTAAAGTTTTCACTTTAAATACTTAAAAAACTTCAATATACTAATAAAAAACAATGATTTTACTACTACATAACAAATGCAAAATGCTAATAAATCGTGATATGATGTAGTTTAAGAATTCTATATGGAGGCTAAAATATGGCTAAAGAAAATGTTTGTATCGTATATGGAGGTAAAAGTGCTGAACATGATGTTTCAATATTAACAGCACAAAATGTCTTAAATGCGATTGATAAAGAAAAATATCAAGTGGACATTATTTACATAACAAACGATGGTGATTGGAAAAAGAAAGAAAATATCGTAGATCCTATAGATGACATAGATACGTTACGATTAGCAGAAGTTCCTGCTGGAGAAATTTCCAAATTATTGAATGAAGGAAGCCTAGGCACAGCATATAGTGCAGTTTTCCCATTATTACATGGACCGAATGGTGAAGATGGGACAATTCAAGGTTTATTTGAAGTATTAGATATACCATATGTTGGTAATGGTGTGTTAGCAGCCTCAAGTTCAATGGATAAGCTTGTGATGAAACAACTATTTGCACATAGAGGATTACCTCAGTTACCCTATGTAAGTTTCTTAAGAAGCGAATATCAAAAATATGAAAACAATATTCTTAAATTAGTACATGATAAGTTAGAATACCCTGTATTTGTGAAACCTGCGAATTTAGGCTCAAGCGTAGGTATTAGTAAGTGTAACGATGAGGAAGAATTAAAAAGAGGTATAGAAGAAGCATTTCAATTCGATCGTAAATTAGTGATTGAGCAAGGCATCGATGCTAGAGAAATTGAAGTTGCTGTCTTAGGTAATGATTATCCTGAAACGACATGGCCTGGCGAGGTAGTTAAAGATGTTGCCTTTTATGATTATAAAGCTAAATATAAAGATGGGAAAATCAAATTAGATATTCCAGCTGACTTAAATGATGAAGTGAAAATGACTTTAAGAAATATGGCTGTAGAAGCTTTTAAAGCAACAGATTGTTCAGGATTATTACGTGCAGATTTCTTTGTAACTGAAGATAATCAAATTTTTATTAATGAAACAAATGCAATGCCTGGTTTCACTGCTTATAGTATGTATCCAAGTTTGTGGGAAAATATGGGTGTCAGCTATGCAGAACTCATAAGTAAATTAATTGAATTAGCAAAAGAAAAACACGAAGATAAAAAGAAAAATAAATACAAAATTGACTGAGGCGGTTAAATCATGATTGAAGTAACTTTAGAACAAATCCAAGAATGGATTCCTTGTGAGATTAATAATGATTATTTAGATTACACAATTAAAGGTGTTTCTATAGACTCAAGAAAAATTGACGAACAAAATTTATTTATTCCATTTAAAGGAGAACACGTAGATGGACATAAATTTGTGAATCAAGCATTGAAAGATGGTGCTGGTGCAGCATTTTATCAGAAAGACAGCGTATTAGATCCTCAAATTTCCGGTCCGATTATTTGGGTAGATGATACATTGGAAGCATTGCAGCAATTAGCCAAAGCATATTTGGCGTTTGTTAATCCGCATGTGATTGCTGTTACTGGGTCTAACGGTAAAACAACGACTAAAGATATGATTGAAAGTGTATTGAAGCCTCAATTCAAAGTGAAAAAAACGCAAGGAAATTATAACAATGAAATCGGTATGCCATTAACCATTTTGCAATTAGATCAAGACACAGAAATTTCTATTTTAGAAATGGGTATGTCAGGTTTTCATGAAATTGAAGCATTATCACAATTAGTTAATCCAGATATTGCAATCATTACTAATATTGGTGAATCACATATGCAAGATTTAGGATCGCGTGAAGGTATAGCGAAAGCTAAATCCGAAATTACAATTGGCCTTAAACCTCATGGCTTATTTATTTATGATGGTGATGAACCATTATTAAAGCCGCATGTTGATAAATTAGTGGATTTAGATTTAATCAGTATAGGTAAAAAAGAAAATAATGATTTGGTCTGTCAAATTGACAATATAGATGATACAGGTATTGTTTTTAATATTAATGGAGCTGAAAATTATGAATTACCTATCTTAGGTGAACATAATATGAAAAATGCGACTATAGCTATTGCTGTTGGTAAAAGATTGAATCTGAGTTACGAAACGATATATCAAAATATTCAAGATGTTCAACTCACAGGTATGAGAATGGAGCAACATCATACTGATTCAGGTATACTTGTTATTAATGATGCATATAATGCTAGTCCAACTAGCATGAAAGCGGCAATTGATACACTCAGTAGTATGGAAGGCCGAAAAATACTTGTATTGGGTGATGTCTTAGAATTGGGTCCTGACAGCCAAATAATGCATGAAGCGGTTGGAGATTATTTAGTTAATAAACAAATCGATGCGTTATATACTTATGGAAAAGAAGCGGCCCACATTCATCATACAGGTAAAACATTTGTAAAGTCCGCGGAACACTATACAGATAAAACAGCATTGATTAAGTCATTAAAAGCAAATATTGAACCACAAGATAAAATATTAATAAAAGGTTCAAGAGGGATGCAATTAGAAGAAGTTGTAGAAGCACTAATTTAAAATTATAGACACCACATTTTTCATCACTTTTAATAATGAAAATAGTGGTGTTTTATTTTTTGTTTGTTTAAAAAATAGTATGTAGCAATATTTAATAACTTGAATCAGTATATTTAAGTTACTAAATATTTGAAAATTGCTAATAATTATCAAGATAAATTAATCTACAAATTTTTTTCGAAAGAAAAAAATAAATACCGAAAAATAAAATTAAACGCTTACAACCTATATATCACAGTATTTTATCAGTATAATGTGATTATAAATGTGGAAATTTAGACCATTATAATAAATTTGGTTTATTGCGATTATAGACTTGAGGTGGTACTATAAAGAAGTTGAAGAAACTTAGATGAACATATATGTAGAGAAATACAGATAAATAAAGGAGAATTATATTGCAAAATTTTAAAGAATTAGGGATCTCAGATAAAACGGTAGAAACCCTAGTATCAATGGGGTTCGATGAGGCCACTCCTATACAAAAAGAGAGTATCCCTCTTGCCTTAGAAGGTAAGGATGTTCTTGGTCAAGCGCAAACAGGTACAGGAAAAACAGGCGCTTTTGGTATTCCACTTATTGAGAAAGTGGCAGGACAAGATGGAGTTCAATCATTAATATTAGCACCAACAAGAGAATTGGCGATGCAAGTTGCTGAATCACTTAGAACGTTTGCGACAGGTCAAAATGTACAAATAGTAACTGTATTTGGTGGCATGCCAATAGATCGTCAAATTAAATCACTTAAAAAGGGACCACAAATTGTTGTAGGTACACCTGGACGTGTTATCGATCATTTAAATCGTCGTACATTGAAAACAAACGATATTCATACATTAATATTAGATGAAGCTGATGAAATGATGAATATGGGCTTTATTGATGATATGAAATTTATTATGGATAAAATACCAGCATCACAACGTCAAACAATGCTGTTTTCAGCAACAATGCCAAAAGCTATTCAAACATTAGTGCAACAATTTATGAAATCACCAGAAATTGTTAAAACTATGAATAATGAGATGTCAGATCCTCAAATAGATGAATATTACACAATTGTAAAAGAATTAGAAAAATTTGATACATTTACAAATTTCTTAGATGTACATCAACCAGAGTTAGCAATTGTTTTTGGTCGTACTAAACGTCGTGTTGACGAACTAACAAGTGCGTTAATTTCAAAAGGTTATAAAGCTGAAGGTTTACATGGTGATATCACACAGGCTAAACGTTTAGAAGTATTGAAAAAATTTAAAAACGATCAATTGGATATCTTAGTTGCTACAGATGTTGCAGCAAGAGGCCTTGATATATCTGGCGTGAGTCATGTTTACAACTTTGATATACCTCAAGATACAGAAAGTTATACACACAGAATTGGCCGTACAGGTCGTGCTGGTAAAAAAGGTGTAGCAATCACTTTTGTTAACCCAATTGAAATGGATTATATCCGTCAAATTGAACAAGCAAACAAACGACAAATGACAGCATTGAGACCACCTCATCGTAAAGAAGTGCTTAAAGCACGTGAAGACGACATTAAAGGTAAAGTTCAAAACTGGATGTCAAGAGATAGCGAACCAAGATTAGAGCGTATTGCAACAGAATTACTTGAAGAATATAATGATGTGAATTTAGTAGCAGCATTACTACAAGAGTTAGTTGAATCAAACGATGAAGTTGATGTTCAATTAACATTTGAAAAACCATTATCTCGAGGCAAAGGTCGTCAAGGTAAAGGTGGACCAAAACGTGGCGGTGGAAACCATAAACGTGGTGGCGGCAAATTCGATAGCAGAAATCGTCGTCCAAATAAAGGCGGCTTCAACAATAAAAAGAAAAATGATAGATCATCAGATAGAAACAACAAAAAATCAATGAAGGGTCGCACATTCGCCGACCATAAAAAATAAAATACTTTATCATATATGAATTTTAGGTTTAGTCACTCCAATTTATTGGGGTGACTTTTTTATATCTTAAAGTAACCCAGACGCGTTAAAAACGATTAGAAAATGTATATAACTATAAAAACAATTAGAAACTATTTGAATGATCATCTAGTTCTAAGACTATAATGAAGCAAGCATATCGCTATGTTATAATGAATTGAAAAATTTTATTAAGGAGTGTAATTATGACTAACGACCAACAATTTAGGCGAAGCCCTAAGCAAGCAATGAGATATTATTACATACTTGAAGTTATTGAATTGATTGTTAGTTTAATATTTATGGTGGCATTAGTGTTTTTATGGAGTCATTATAATTGGTGGCATTTTTTAATTTACATATTTATTGCAATAATACTATTTGATGTTATCTATATGCTATTAAGACCTTGGTTGAAGTATAAATACACATTTTATTGTGTAAAAGACCACTATATTGAAATAAAAAAGGGATTATTTTTTAAAAAGTATGAAATTGTTAAATTTGAGCGTACACAATTTTTAAAAAGAAAAAGCAATCCATTATTAAGACAATTACATATATCAAAGCTAACTTTGATGACAGCTGGACATTCACTCGATTTCCCATTGATGTTAACAAAGGAAATTGAAGTATTTGAACATAACATTTTAGAATACTTACGAGGAGCTGATTACGATGTATAGTCCTCAAAAATTACATCCAATTTCTTATATTACTGGAATAATAGAAGCGATTAAACAAAATATTATTTTAATTATCATTTTTTTAGTTTTTAATTTACGTAACTTTGATTTTACTGATTATAAATCATATATTTATCCAGGAATTGTTACTATTATTTTTTTAATCTCGTTTGTATTACAAATATTAAAGGTTTATAACACTAGGTACTGGATTGAAAATGATCATTTTATCTTGGCTACAGGTATTTTTAGCAAAGAAAAAAAAGAGTTAAATATACGGAGAATTCAAACGCTAGATACCTCACAAGGTATTATTAATCAAATTGTTGGTGGGGTAATACTTCAAATTAAAACACCAAGTGATGGTATAGAGTTAGATACTGTATCAAAAAAGCAAAGTGATTTTATCCAGCAAACCTTAAAAGAAAAACAACAAAGCTTAACTCAAAATAGCGAAATCAGTGACACTGATAGTTCGTTTGCAGAGCAGGATACTGAAAAAGAGCAAAATATGCAGTCACCCGCTATTAATATCTATAAATTAAATTTTAAAGAACTTTTATTTATGGCTTTAACGAGTGGTGTAATTGGTGTAGCTTTTGCAACACTTTCACCAATTATGTTTGCACTTAATGACATTATACCTTGGGACAAAATTACAGATACATTTTCTGAAATCTTTCAAGCTACGTTTATGATTATTTTAATGATTGTTGTATTGGTCATTGTAGCAAGTTATATTTTTGGAACTGTCATTGAGATAATAAGAAATTTCAATTATACGGTTACGCAGCAAGGTACACAATTAAATATTCAATATGGTTTGTTTAATGTTAAAAGCATTACTGTACCCACTGACCGAGTGCAAGCAATCGTAGAACGTCAATCATTTTTAAGGAAGTTATTCGGCTATACTTCAATTCATTTCGTTATTACCAGTGACATGGACAGTCTAGATAAAGATGATGTTACACTAGGTGGTAATGTTATGATCTTGCCATTTATTAAGAGAAAAAAAGCATTTGAACTTATAAAGCAACTTATTCCAGACATGAAGTTCACTAAACCGAAACTAGGCATGCCTTGGAGAGGGTTTCATAGATATTTTTGGAGAGAGTCACTTGTATTACTTATAGGTGCAGCGATTGCTACTTATTATTGGTCTGTCTGGTCGTTTGTCATTGCAGGGTGCTTAATTTTATTAATGATTCTTCACAGCTTTATCGTTATTAAGTATTCAGGCTTAAACTTAAATCGTGATGAATTAGTTGTACGGAATGTAACCATGTTTGGCTTTAAAAGCACATACTTTAAACACAATAAATTATTAGGGATGCAAATGTCAGAAAATCCTTTTCTAATTCGTAGTAGTCTATCGAACTTTAAGTTTATAATTGCTAAAGCTGCTGGTAGCGCAGAAATAGGATTGAAATATAGTGAGGTTACTAATGTGGAGAAACTAAAGTCGTGGTATTTGAGAGGTGATTTTGATGAATGAATATAGTTATATGGATAAATCTGGTAAAACAGCAATGCGTATTAGTTCTATAATTACAGTAATCCTATTAATTTTAATTTTATCAATTGTTACAATAATTGATAAAATATGGCTACATTTCATAAGCTCTAAAGTATTGTTTTGGTTATGGACGATAAATATCACACTTGCATTAATTGTTATAATTGTTGGTGGGATTATAGCACCAATTTATAGATATAAAATATTTAGATATAAGCTAGAAAACCAAGAAATAACGGTTAGAAATGGTTTGTGGTTTGTTAATGTAGTGAACATCCCTTTGTTTCGTATTCAAAATGTAGATACACGTGAAGGTATCTTAATGCGAAAATATAATTTAGCGAGTTTAACCTTGTCTACAGCTGGTGGGAATACTGAAATAAAGTTAATTGACAAAAATAAAGCAAATGCTTTAAAGCAAGAAATAAAAAATGGTAATCATTCTATGCAACAAAGTTTATAATATAAATACTTGTCATAGAAAGTTAGGAGCAGCTAATGATATATGGTATTGGCATTGATTTAATTGAAATTGATAGAATAAAAAAACTTTACCACAGACAAGACAAATTAGTAGAACGTGTTTTGTCAAAAAATGAGCAAAATTGCTTTCACCAGTTTAAAAGCGAAGCTCGTAAAATAGAATTTTTAGCGGGAAGGTTTACCTGTAAAGAAGCTTTTAGCAAAGCGCTTGGTACCGGACTCGGAAAAAAGATTGCATTAAATGAAATTGACTGTTTTAATGATGAACTTGGTAAACCATGTATAAATTATGATGGTTTTACAGTTCATGTAAGTATTACACACACAGAACATTACGCGATGAGTCAAGTCATTATAGAAAAATAAAACTATTTTAATATAAAGATTTGGCTATCTCTATTTAATTGTTATAAACTTAACTTAATGTATGTCAAAGCGTAATTTTATTTTTTGAAATGGAGGTCTCGTTTCATGACTGATAAGTATTATAGATCCACCTATTTAAACGTAGATTTAAATGCAATTGTGGCAAATTTTCAGGTTTTTCAAAAATTACATCCAAATAAAACGGTGATACCAATCGTAAAAGCAAATGCTTATGGGCTTGGTAGTGTGAAAATAGCGCGTCATCTAATGGATCATGGGGCTGATTTTTTTGGCGTAGCAACTTTAGATGAAGCGATAGAATTAAGAATGCACGGTATAGATGCCAAAATTTTAATACTGGGAGTTATACCTACATATAATATAAATAAAGCTATACAACACCGTGTAGCCATTACTGTTCCATCAAAAGCATGGTTAGTTGAAGCATTAGAAGAAATTCCAGTAGATAACGACAAAGATTTATGGTTGCACGTAAAAATAGATACTGGTATGGGAAGATTAGGTATTAAAGATACAAATGAGTACAAAGAAGTTATTGAGCTGATTAATAATCATGAGCATTTAGTATTTGAAGGCGTGTTTACACATTTTGCATGTGCAGATGAACCTGGAGAATCGATGAATCAGCAACAAAGTTTATTTGAATCAATTGTAAAAGAAGATGAAAAACCACAATATATACATTCACAAAATTCTGCAGGTGCATTGATGAAAGATAGCCAATTCTGTAATACAGTACGGGTGGGTATATCATTATATGGTTACTATCCCTCAGGATATGTCAAAGACAGTGTGAAAATACATTTAAAACCAAGCGCACAATGGATTAGTGAAATTGTACAAACAAAAGTCTTACAACATGGAGAATCTGTAAGTTATGGCAGTATTTATACAGCAACAGAACCTACAAAAATAGGTATCATTCCCGTTGGATATGCAGATGGTTTTCCAAGAATGATGACCGGATTTTCTGTCAATGTTAATGGCAGACAATGTGAAATTATTGGAAAAGTTTGCATGGATCAAATAATTATTAAAATTCCAGAAGAAATTCAAACAGGAGATAAAGTGATATTGTTGGATCATCATTCAGACAGTCAACAATCTGTGGAAGCGCTGGCATATCAACAACATACAATCAATTATGAAGTTTTATGTCGTTTAAACAGAAGGTTACCACGTATATATTATGGTACCCAAGACCTAGAAATCCTCAATGAATTACTAAAATAGTATAGTCACTGTATTTAAAATTTGTTATTATATATCTAACAAGAAATCTCAATATATTCTATTTTAGTCACATGGAGGTCTTTATTCATGGCAAGTTTTAATCAAAACAGAAATCATAGTATTGAACAACTTTTAAAAGAAGGCTATTCTCAAATGGCTGACTTGAATCTCTCCCTTGCGGCGGAAGCATTTCCATTTGAATGTGAAGCTTGCGATTGCAATGAAGTCTACATTATATCTAAGAATAACAATGAATGATGAGAAGAGGAGACGTTTATTTAGCTGATTTGTCACCAGTACAGGGTTCTGAACAAGGGGGAATAAGACCCGTAGTCATTATACAAAATGATACTGGTAACAAGTATAGTCCTACCGTAATTGTAGCTGCAATTACAGGTAGGATTAATAAGGCTAAAATACCCACACATGTAGAAATAGAAAAAAGCAAGTATAAACTCGACAAAGATTCTGTTATATTGTTAGAGCAAATACGGACTTTAGATAAAAATAGATTAAAAGAAAAGCTGACATATTTATCTGAAGAAAAAATGCAAGAAGTTAATAATGCTATAGATATTAGTCTAGGTTTACATAATATTAGAAATCATAGAACATAATTTTTAAAAGCGAGCGTAATAAAATAACGAATGATAGACATCAATTCCTTATACATGCAACAAACACTTAATCGCAAGATAATTTGAAATAGAACAGAGAAAACATATCATGTGTTTGTAATCAAATATTTTTGAATAGGATGTTTAAGTTGAAAAGCTTTAGGTTATCCTAAAGCTTTTTTCGATATCAACGTAAATCATATATTTAAAAATATTTTGTTTTGCTAGAAATAAAAACTGTATTGCTTGTTTAATCATTTAATACACATACATATAACAGAATATATTCATGTTAAAACCGATGTATGCGATTTATATTTGCATTTTGAGGAGGAAATACTGAGTGAAAGAGTTCAAAAATCAATATAAAGCGCTAATTGACGAAAGTCTACACACAGTAAATGAGACAGATTTATTAAAAAAGTGTGAATGCTTTACTGAAGAAGTGAAAAGAAAAGACTTACTACCTGAAGACATCGTTGAAATTCATAAAAATTATGTTCAAGTCTTAGAGTTAGATAATGAACAAATTACTCAAACATTCAATGTGCTTAAAGAGGTAGTAAAAGGATTTGGCTATAATTATAGAGATTATCAAGATCTTGTAAATCGATTACAATATCATGATAAAGAAATCGACTTAGCATCTCGTTTACAACAAACTATGCTTAAGACTGATATTCCTCAATTTGATAGTATACAAATCGGTGTAATTTCTGTAGCGGCGCAAAAGGTGAGCGGTGATTACTTTAATTTAATAGATCATAAAGATGGTACAATGAGCTTTGCGGTAGCAGATGTTATAGGTAAAGGTATACCTGCTGCTTTAGCTATGAGTATGATCAAATTTGGTATGGATTCATATGGACATTCACAATTGCCAAGCGATGGGCTTAAAAGATTGAATCGCGTAGTAGAAAAAAATGTGAATCAAAATATGTTCGTAACGATGTTTTATGGATTATATGAAGAGTTAAATCACTTGTTATATTGTAGTTCTGCCGGCCATGAACCGGGGTATATTTATAGAGCTGAAACTGAAACATTCGAAGAAATTAAAGTGAGAGGTCGTGTTTTAGGTGTCAGCCAACAAACAAGATACAATCAGCAAGAAATACCAGTTCATTTAGATGACTTAGTCATCATTTTTACAGATGGTGTCACTGAAGTTAGAAATGAAGCAGGCGACTTTTTAGATAAAAGTTATCTACTCGACATGATAAAAAAGTATAAACATATGCATCCACAAGATATCGTTCAACTTTTATATGAGGCAATTTTAAAAATACAGAATCCAGAAAAAAGAGATGATTTAACAATATTGATTATAAAAAGAGTGAATTAGAGAAGATTAATGATTAAAATAAAAGGGTATAACGGTTATTAATGAGACTATGCTTAGGAGTGTAATTTATGAATCTAAATATTGAAACAATATCACATGATACACATTATGAAGTCAAAGTTGGCGGAGAATTAGATGTTTATACTGTTCCAGAACTTGAAGAGGTACTCGTGCCGATGAGACAAGAGGGAACGCATGACATATATGTAAATTTGGAAAATGTAAGTTATATGGATTCAACTGGTTTAGGGCTATTTGTAGGAACATTAAAAGCTTTAAATCAAAATGATAAAGAATTATATATATTAGGTGCTTCAGATCGAATAAGTCGACTATTTGATATCACAGGTTTAAAAGATTTGATGCATGTTAATGAAGGAACGGAGGTCGAATAACATGCAACTTAAACAAGATTATATAGAAATGCGTTTACCAGCATCAGCAGAGTATGTAAGCTTAATACGTTTGACATTATCAGGTGTATTTTCTCGTGCTGGAGCTTCATATGACGATATAGAAGATGCCAAAATAGCAGTGAGTGAAGCAGTAACAAATGCAGTAAAACATGCATATAAAAACGATGCTACAGATATAGGTATGATTAACCTTTGTTTTGAAATTTTCGATGATAAAATTAAAATAGTTATTTCCGATCAAGGTGAAAGTTTTGATTATGAAGAAACTAAAGCAAAATTAGGACCATACAAAGATAATGAAAATATAGATTTCCTTAGAGAAGGAGGTCTTGGTTTATTTTTAATTGAATCTTTAATGGATGAAGTTACAGTAGATAAAAACTCTGGTGTAACCATTAGTATGATTAAGTATATAAAAAAAGAGCAGGTGCGAAATAATGGCGAGAGAGTCGAAATCAGTTAATGACGTATCACCTGAACAAATCAACCAGTGGATAATGGAGCATCAAAATAATGAGAATACAGATGCACAAGATAAACTTGTTAAACATTATAAAAAGTTGATTGAATCATTGGCATATAAATATTCAAAAGGTCAATCTCATCACGAAGATCTCGTTCAGGTTGGTATGGTTGGTTTAATTGGCGCAATTAACCGATTCGACCTATCTTTTGATAGAAAGTTCGAAGCTTTTTTAGTACCAACTGTAATTGGTGAGATTAAGCGTTATCTACGTGATAAAACGTGGAGTGTGCACGTTCCAAGACGAATTAAAGAAATCGGACCCCGTATTAAGAAAGTTACTGATGAGTTAACAAATGAGTTAGAGCGTTCACCTTCTATTGCTGAAATTGCTGATAGGTTAGAAGTCAATGAAGAAGATGTGCTCGAAGCTATGGAAATGGGGCAAAGTTACAATGCTTTAAGTGTAGACCATTCCATAGAAGCGGATAAAGATGGCTCGACTGTTACACTATTAGATATTATGGGGCAACAAGATGATAATTATGATTTAACAGAAAAGCGTATGATATTAGAAAAAATACTTCCAATTTTGTCTGAGCGTGAAAGAGAAATTATACAGTGCACATTTATTGAAGGTTTGAGTCAAAAAGAAACAGGTGAAAGAATAGGTTTAAGTCAAATGCATGTATCTCGTTTACAACGAACGGCTATAAAAAAACTGCAAGAAGCAGCAAATCAATAAAATACATGCTAAAAGCAGAATTCATTTAATGAATTCTGCTTTTTTATACTTCGTTTACTTTTATAAAAAGAATCAATATTACGTAATATGTTAGAATATATTAGTAATAGTAATTAATTTTTTTATTTATGAGTGGAGGATACTATGGATAGTAATTTAATACAATCTATAAAAGAAAAATATAAATTTTCAAGTAAACAAATAAATGCAGTATTAACTTTGCTTGAAGAAAAAAATACGGTACCATTTATTGCGCGTTATCGTAAAGAACAGACTGGCGGTTTGGATGAAGTAGAAATAAAGCAAATTAATGATGAGTACCAATATATGGTCAATCTTCAAAAAAGAAAAGAAGAAGTTATACATAATATTGAAGAACAAGGTCTATTGACTACAGAATTAAAAACTGACATTTTAAAGCAAACTAAGCTACAAAGAGTTGAAGATTTATATAGACCTTATAAACAGAAAAAGAAAACAAGAGCTACGGAAGCTAAGAGAAAAGGTTTAGAACCTCTTGCAAAATGGCTTAAAAGCTCTAGTTTAGACATGACAATAGAAGAAAAAGCAACACAATTTTTAAATGAAGAAATAGAAAATGTAGAACAAGCAATACAAGGTGCACAAGACATTATCGCTGAAAAAATTTCAGATGAACCAAAATATAGAACTAAAATTCTTAAAGATACTTTCCAACACGGGAAAATCGTTACACAAAAGAAAAAGAATGCTGAAGATGAACAAGAAATTTTTTCAATGTATTACGATTATTCAGAACCAATAAAGAAAATTGCTAACCATAGAACATTAGCAATCAATCGTGGAGAAAAAGAAAAAATATTAACCGTCAAAGTAGAAATGGATATTCAGGGAATTGAAAATTTTATTCGTAAGTATGAAGTAATATATCATCACGATGGTTCGAATATCATTGAAAATGCGATTTCTGATAGTTTAAAACGATTAATTATGCCTTCGATCGAAAGGGAAATTAGAGGGGATTTAACGGAAAAAGCTGAAAATCATGCTATTGATGTATTTAGTGAGAATTTAAGAAATCTTTTATTACAACCACCAATGAAAGGTAAACAAATTCTAGGAGTGGATCCTGCTTTTAGAACAGGCTGTAAATTGGCTGTAATAAATCCTTTTGGAACTTTTATTGCTAAGGGAGTTATATATCCCCATCCACCAGTAAATAAAAAAGAAGACGCGGAAAAAACATTTGTTCAATTTGTAAATAATTATGACGTTGATTTAATTGCTATTGGCAATGGTACTGCTAGTAGAGAAACAGAACAATTTGTAGCTTCAATGATTCAGAAACATAAATTAAAAACACAATTTATTATTGTTAACGAAGCTGGAGCTTCCGTTTATTCAGCTTCAGAAGTCGCTCGTTCAGAGTTCCCAGATTTTCAAGTAGAAGAACGTAGTGCTGTTTCGATTGGAAGAAGAGTGCAAGATCCATTAAGTGAACTTGTGAAAATCGACCCAAAATCAATTGGAGTTGGTCAATATCAACATGATGTTAATCAAAAAGCATTGGAAGGCGCGTTAACGTTTGTTGTTGAAACAGCTGTTAACCAAGTGGGGGTAGATGTAAATACGGCTTCACGTTCATTACTGCAATATGTCTCTGGTTTGTCTTCTACTATAGCTCAAAACATAATTTTATATCGTGAAGAAAATGGACCTATTAAACATAATAAGGATATTGCCAAAGTTAAAAGATTAGGTGCTAAAACATTTGAACAAAGTATTGGTTTTCTAAGAATTATAAATGGCAATGAACCTTTAGATAATACATCAATTCATCCAGAAAGCTACCACGCAACCTATCAATTGTTAAATGAAATCGGTTTTGGTGCAGAAGATTTAGGAAATGATGATTTGAAAGCGGCATTAAATCATGTGGATTTGACTAACATGGCTGCAAAACTAAACATTGGAAAACCAACGCTTGAAGATATTATCAAATCATTAATTGCACCTAATAGAGATCCTCGTGATGAATTTGAGACACCAATTTTAAAATCAGATGTCTTATCAATAGAAGATTTATCAAAAGATATGAAATTAAGTGGTACTGTAAGAAATGTCGTTGACTTTGGAGCATTTGTGGATATAGGTGTTAAACAAGATGGACTTGTACACATTTCAAAATTATCTAAGAAATTTGTTAAAAATCCTATGGATGTTGTCAGCGTTGGAGATATTGTCGATGTTTGGATATTAGACATCGATGACAAGAAAGGGAAAGTTTCATTAACTATGATTGATCCTCATGGATAATGAAAAGCTACAAAAATTGACAGAGTATATTTCTATCACAGTTTTTGAAAGGCCTTTTAAACATAGCGCTTATTTTAATAAACGACTTAGAACAACAGGCGGCCGTTATATACTAAACACACACAATATAGAAATAAATAAAAAACAATATGATGCTTTTGGAGAAAATGCCGTTATTGATATTATTAAACATGAATTATGTCATTACCATCTTCATATTCAAGGAAAGGGATATAAGCATAGAGATAAAGATTTCAAGGTGTTAAGTGCACAGACAGGTTCTCCGAGATTTTGTTCAGCAATTGAAAGTTATGAAGATAGGGTTAGATACATCTATAAATGTTCAAACTGTGGTGCGAAATATACTAGAATAAGAAAAGTAAATATAAATAAGATGTTTTGTGGACGTTGTAAAGGTAAACTGATAGAAAAAAAACGTGTTTAAAATCGTGAATTTAATTAAAAAGAGAGTTGATACTTTTCAACTCTCTTTTTAATATGAATCACTTATCATTTGATATTTTTAAATGAAAGTAACCAAATTTATATGAACATTGTGTATTTAAGTGGACAAAACACCTTAAAATGAATATTTACTCTAATTTATTATTTGCATGTGTTGACGTTGTATAATTTATGTTATATGATATTAAACGTTGCGAAAATAATATGAAATTAAATGAAGGAGTTATTAAGTTTGTTAAAGAAATTTTAAAAACTTATTGACAAAACATTCCAAACATATTACAATGAAATACGTTAACTTGATAAACGAAAGTTTTTAGCGTCAACCGAGCGGCCGTGGCGGAATGGCAGACGCGCTAGGTTGAGGGCCTAGTGGGATTTATCCCGTGGAGGTTCAAGTCCTCTCGGCCGCATCAAAATACTTTACATATCATTTATAAAAATATGCGGGTGTAGTTTAATGGCAAAACCTCAGCCTTCCAAGCTGATGTTGTGGGTTCGATTCCCATCACCCGCTCCATTGAGAAATTTTAAAATGAACATTGAAAACTGAA
>NZ_JAESLS010000009.1:0-124117 GCF_017892745.1 Staphylococcus sp. GDY8P45P
TTCCAGTTCGAAGAACTGTAACATTGAGTTGATACACATGCATAAGTACCACTAGCTCAATAAATTGAGAGTGGTACTTTACTATTCTGAAATTTTAGCTAGTAGGAAATCTAGCAAAGAAATTCATACTAGACCGTTAATGATTTAATCAGTGCGTCTGTATGTGCTTTGAGTTGTGATATTGGGATGCCACCGAAGCCTAGTATGAATTTAACTGTGCTTTGGTCACTATCATATTTGTTAAAGGGTATTATTTTTAAATCATTTGCCTTTGCACGTTCTAAGCATTGCTTCATAGTCAAATGATTTTTAACAGTGAGTGTAAAATGCATACCCGCTAAAGCACCATCTATTGTTAATTGTGATTGATAGGGAGCTAATGCATTTAAAATTGTTGTTAATTTATGACGATATACATTTCTCATTTTATTGAGATGTCTTTCAAAACTACCTGATTTCATGAAGTGTGAAACTATTTTTTGTGTATGCGCAGGTACTGTATTTCCTTCTTTGTTTTCTAACTTGTCATATTTTGATAGTAAATTATTTGGTAAAACTAAATATGCAATTCGACAGCTTGGAAATAAAGATTTGGAAAAGGTACTAATATATATTACTTTGTCTTTAGTATCAAGACTTTGTAAAGCAGGAATGGGTTTGCCGAAGTAGCGAAATTCAGAATCATAATCATCTTCAATGATATATCTATCAGTGCTTTGTTGTGCCCAAGTGATAAGTTGGGTTCTTTTTTTTAAACTCATGACATAACCTGTTGGAAATTGGTGCGATGGCGTGACATATGCGATATTATTATTTGATTTCTGAAAGCAATCTATTTCTATTCCTGTACTATTTACTGGTACTTGAAGATAAGCAATTTGCTTTTTATCTAATACTTGCTTAATAGGTGGGTAGCTAGGATTTTCTATTAAAAACCGACCATCATTTAAAATGTCAGTTAAAAGGTTTATAAGCTGCTCTGTTGAAGATCCAATGATAATTTGTTCAGGTCGGCAGTTAACGCCACGGCTATTAAATAAGTAATGCGCAATTTCTTGTCTTAATGAAATTTCTCCCTTTAAATTAGCATGTTGTAGTAAATCAATTTCTTCATCTTCAAATGCATCTTTTGCATATTTTCTAAATTGTTTCATAGGAAAATATTCAGCATCAATTTCAGATAAATTAAATGCTAATGAATGGTCTGACTGTACTGCATCATGATTATTTTTTGAGTGATTATGAATATAGAATTGATCTGGTTTTCTTGTGACAATTGGAAGCGTTTCTATATCTGAAACAAAATAACCCGAACGAGGTTTAGAATAAATATACCCTTCATCTAATAATAGCTGATATGCATGTTCTATTGTTGTGTTACTTACAGATAAATGTTGTCCTAACACACGTTTAGACGGAAATTTATCTTCAGACTTATATTGTCCTTCAATAATTTGTTGTTTTAAATTTTCGTATAAATTGATATAAAGATGATTTTTAGACAATAAACTGACCCCCTAAATTATTTCAAAAGTGTACCTTTTTAAATACCAGTTTATCTTTTAAAATGAATTTAATCAACTAAGTAAAGGGGTAAATAAAATGTCTAAATTTACTGGATCAGAAAGAGTTAAAAGAGGAATGGCTGAAATGCAAAAGGGCGGCGTTATTATGGACGTTGTCAATGCTGAACAAGCGAAGATTGCAGAAGAGGCAGGAGCAGTTGCTGTAATGGCATTAGAACGTGTTCCTTCAGATATTAGAGCGGCTGGTGGCGTTGCTAGAATGGCCAATCCTAAAATCGTTGAAGAAGTAATGAATGCTGTTTCTATACCTGTAATGGCAAAAGGACGTATTGGTCATATAACAGAAGCACGTGTACTAGAAGCAATGGGTGTTGACTATATTGATGAATCAGAAGTTTTAACGCCTGCTGATGAAGAGTTCCACTTACGCAAAGATACTTTTACAGTACCATTTGTTTGTGGTTGTCGTAATTTAGGTGAAGCAGCGCGTCGTATAGGCGAAGGAGCGGCAATGCTACGTACAAAAGGCGAACCTGGTACTGGTAATATTGTTGAAGCTGTCAGACATATTAGACAAGTTAATGCTGAAGTAAGCCGTATAACAGTAATGAATGATGATGAAATTATGACGGAAGCTAAAAATATAGGCGCACCTTTTGATGTATTAAAATCAATTAAAGAAAATGGCAAGTTGCCAGTTGTGAATTTTGCAGCGGGTGGTGTAGCAACACCACAAGATGCTGCTTTGATGATGGAATTAGGTGCAGATGGCGTATTTGTTGGTTCTGGTATTTTTAAATCAGAAGATCCTGAAAAATTTGCAAAAGCAATTGTACAGGCTACGACACATTATCAAGATTACGAATTGATTGGTAGATTAGCTAAAGAGTTGGGAACAGCAATGAAAGGTTTAGACATTAATGATTTATCACTAGAAGAACGTATGCAAGAGCGTGGTTGGTAATATGAAAATAGGTGTTTTAGCTTTACAGGGTGCTGTGAGAGAACATTTGAAGCATATTGAATTAAGTGGCCACGAAGGTATTGCCATTAAACATGTGGAACAATTAGACGAAATTGATGGTCTTATACTACCAGGTGGTGAATCGACAACGTTACGCCGTTTAATGAATTTATATGGGTTTAAAGAAGCATTACAACAATCTAAATTACCTATGTTCGGGACTTGTGCAGGTCTTATAGTTATGGCAAAGGATATTGTTGGAGAAGAAGGATATCTCAATAAATTAGATATTACGGTTCAACGAAATTCGTTTGGAAGACAAGTGGATAGTTTTGAAAGTCATTTAAATATTACTAGTATAGCAGAAGATATAGAAGGTGTGTTTATCAGGGCACCACATATTGTAGAAGTACATGGGAATGCTACGATATTGAGCACAGTTAGTGAGAAAATTGTAGCAGTTCAAGAAGGCCGTTATTTAGGTGTATCTTTCCATCCAGAATTAACAGAAGATTATCGCGTAACGCAATATTTCATTGAACATATTGTAACACCTACGACAATTGAGAAAGTTTAATACAGCGCAAGAAAAAAACAGGTCAATTCCAAAATGGATTGACCTGTTTTTTTCTTTTTGTCAATTTAATTAGATAAAGAAACCTGCGATTGCTGCAGAAATAAATGATACAAGTGTTGCACCAAATAAAAGTTTCAAACCAAAGCGCGCTACCATATCACCTTTTTCATTGTTAAGTGATTTGATTGCGCCGGAAATAATACCAATAGAACTAAAGTTAGCAAAAGAAACAACAAATACGGAGATTACACCTTTAGCGTGGTCACTGATATTTTTAACTTCATTTAAACTTTGCATAGCGACAAATTCATTAGATAGTAATTTTGTTGCCATAATCGAGCCAGCTTGAACAGCATCGTCCCAAGGTACTCCAATTAAAAATGCTAATGGTGCAAATATAAATCCAATCAAAGTTTGGAAATCCCATGTAATACTTCCACCAGAAACTGCAGTGAAAATTGCACTCACAACGCCGTTTAACAAAGCGATAATTGCTATATAACCGATAAGCATCGCACCTACAATTACAGCAACTTTAAACCCATCTAAAATATATTCCCCTAACATTTCGAAGAAGGATTGTTTTTCTGTTTCACTTTCTTCAACAATTAATTTATCTTCTTTTGCATCTACCTTATATGGATTGATAATAGAAGCAATGATAAACCCACCAAATAAGTTTAATACTACAGCTGTAACTACATATCTGGGTTCAATTAATGTGAAATAAGCACCTATAATAGAAGCCGATACTGTAGACATCGCGGAAGCAGTTAATGTATAAAGACGTTGTTTAGGGATAAGTGCTAATTCTTTTTTGAGTGAAATGAAAACTTCTGATTGTCCCAAAATTGCCGCTGCCACCGCATTATATGATTCCAAGCGACCCATTCCGTTTACTTTAGAAATAGCTAAACCTAAATAATTAATAATGAACGGTAATATTTTTGTGTATTGTAAGATACCAATTAATGCTGAAATAAAAACGATTGGTAATAATACATTGAAGAAGAACGGTGGATTTTCAGGATCTACAAATTCAAATCCACCAAATACAAAATTGACACCTTCAGCAGCTTTAGCTAATAAATAATTAAAGCCATCTGAAATGCCACCAATGACCGTAATACCAAATTTTGTTTTTAATAATATAAACGCAAATACAAGTTGTATTACGAGTAATAAACCGATGTATTGCCAGCGAATATTTTTTCTGTCAGAACTAAAGAGGAAAGCTAACCCAAGAAACACAGCTATACCAATTAAACCGATAATAATATGCATAATAATTCATCCCTTTAAATTTTTTCTTAATTCCTATAATACAATAAACAAGCGCTTACTTACATCTAAAAACGAAAAAATTTAAAACATATTGGTTGAAAAAGGTCAAAGTTGGTCATATAATATAGTCAAAGAAGGTCAAAAGAGGTGATAATCATGCATAACATGTCCGACATCATAGAACAGTACATTAAAAAATTATTTGAAGACACCAATGAAGACGTTGTTGAAATTCAACGTGCCAATATTGCACAGCGATTTGACTGTGTGCCTTCTCAACTAAACTATGTGATTAAAACACGTTTTACAAATGAACATGGTTATGAAATAGAAAGTAAAAGAGGTGGCGGTGGTTATATTCGAATCACTAAAATTGAAAACAAAGATGAAACAGGTTACATTAATCATTTACTTCAACTCATCGGACCATCTATTTCACAACAGCAAGCATATTACATCATAGATGGTTTGTTAGATAAAGCTTATATTAGTGAACGCGAAGCAAAAATGATTTACGCTGTAATTGATAGAGAAACTTTGAAAATGGATGTATTATCAAGAGATATTATACGTGCTAATATAGTGAAACGAATATTACATGTAATAAATTATTATTAAAGAAATTAAGAGAGGTGTTTAGTCGTGCTGTGCGAAAATTGTCATTTAAATGAAGCAGAGGTAAAGTTAGCAGTTAAAGGACAAGACGGTGTACATGAAAAATGGGTTTGTGCTACATGCGCGCAAGGCGGTAACCCGTGGACTCAAAACCAACAAATGCAGTCACAAGATGACATTGAAGGTGCGTTTGTTGTAAAACAAATATTACAACATTTAGCAGCGAAACACGGTATTGATTTCGATGAAATTGCATTTAAAGAAGAGAAGAGATGTCCTACTTGTCAAATGACATTAAAAGATATTGCGCATGTTGGTAAATTTGGTTGTGCAGACTGCTACGCAACTTTTAAAGATGACATTGTCGATATTGTACGGCGTGTACAAGGTGGTCAAATCGAACACACTGGAAAAACACCGCGCTCTTCACATAGAAAGTTAGCTTTAAAAAAACAAATAGAAGAGAAAACGTCTTATTTAAATCAGTTGATTGAAGAACAAAATTTTGAAGAAGCTGCAGTTGTTAGAGATGAAATTAAAGCATTGAAAGAAGACAGCGAGGTGAAACATGATGAGTAAAAATGATATCAGCACTCACATTAGTGAGTGGATGAGAGACGAAGCAGAAAGTCCAATCGTAATGTCTTCGAGATTGCGTTTGGCCAGAAATTTAGAAAATCATGTACACCCTTTGATGTTTGCATCAGAACAAGATGGCAATAGAGTGATAAATGAAGTTCAAGATGCGCTTCCTAACATGTTTATACAGAGATTAGACACGATGGATCAACAGAGCAAATATAAACTTGTAGCGAAACATCTTATAAGTCCCGAGTTAATAAAGAGACCTGCTGCTGCAGTACTTTTAAATGAAGATGAATCTTTAAGCATTATGGTTAATGAAGAAGATCATATACGAATTCAAGCCATGGGTAATGATTTATCATTACAAACATTATACGAAAGAGCCTCTGCATTGGATGACACACTAGACAGTGAATTAGATGTGAGTTTTGATGAAACACTTGGTTATTTAACTACCTGTCCGACGAATATTGGTACTGGTATGAGAGCAAGCGTAATGTTACATTTACCTGGACTTACGATTATGAAGCGGATGAATAGAATCGCTCAAACGATAAATCGTTTTGGATTCACGATAAGAGGTATCTATGGTGAAGGTTCTCAAGTATACGGTCACATTTATCAAATTTCCAATCAACTGACACTTGGAAAAACAGAAGAAGAAATTATTGAAAGTTTAACTGAAGTAGTACAACAAATTATTAATGAAGAGATGCAAATTCGCGAACGACTAAGCAAGCATAATAAAATTGAAACTTTAGATAGAGTATATCGTTCGTTAGGTATCTTAAAATATAGTAGACTAATATCTATGGAAGAAGCATCATTTAGATTAAGTGAAGTAAAATTAGGTATAGACTTAGACTATATTGATTTAGAAGACTTCAAATTTAATGAGTTGATGGTTGCAATTCAATCGCCATTCTTATTAGATGATGAAGATGATAGGACAGTTAACGAAAAAAGAGCAGATATATTAAGAGAACATATAAATTAGGAGGTCATGCTATGTTATTTGGTAGACTGACAGAACGTGCACAACGTGTATTGGCACATGCTCAAGAAGAAGCAATTCGCTTAAATCATTCAAATATAGGAACAGAACATTTACTTTTAGGTTTAATGAAAGAACCAGAAGGTATTGCAGCAAAAGTGTTGGAATCTTTTGATATTACTGAAGAAAAAGTAGTAACAGAAGTTGAAAAATTAATTGGCCACGGTCAAGAACAAATGGGTGCGTTACATTACACACCTCGTGCTAAAAAAGTTATTGAGTTATCAATGGATGAAGCAAGAAAATTACACCATAACTTCGTCGGCACAGAGCATATATTACTCGGCTTAATTAGAGAAAATGAAGGCGTGGCTGCACGTGTTTTTGCTAATTTAGACTTAAACATTACTAAAGCACGCGCTCAAGTAGTGAAAGCTTTAGGAAGTCCTGAAATGAGTAATAAAAATGCACAGGCAAATAAATCCAATAATACGCCAACGTTAGATAGTCTTGCACGTGATTTAACAGTAATTGCTAATGATGGCACACTAGATCCTGTCATTGGCAGAGATAAAGAAATCACGCGTGTGATTGAAGTATTGAGCAGACGTACTAAGAACAACCCAGTATTAATTGGGGAACCAGGTGTCGGTAAAACAGCAATTGCTGAAGGTTTAGCACTTGCAATTGTTAATAATGAAGTACCTGAAACACTTAAAGGTAAACGTGTGATGTCATTAGATATGGGAACAGTCGTTGCTGGTACGAAATATCGTGGTGAATTTGAAGAACGCTTGAAAAAAGTTATGGAAGAAATTCACCAAGCAGGTAACGTCATTCTTTTCATTGATGAGCTACACACATTAGTAGGTGCTGGTGGTGCAGAAGGTGCTATCGATGCATCAAATATCTTAAAACCAGCATTGGCACGTGGCGAACTACAATGTATCGGTGCGACTACACTAGATGAATACCGTAAAAATATTGAAAAAGATGCAGCGTTAGAACGTCGTTTCCAACCTGTTCAAGTAGATGAACCAACTGTTGAAGATACAATTGAAATCTTAAAAGGTTTACGTGATCGTTATGAAGCACATCATCGCATTAACATTTCTGATGAAGCTTTAGAATCAGCAGCGAAATTAAGTCATCGCTATGTATCTGATCGTTTCTTACCAGATAAAGCCATCGACTTAATTGATGAAGCAAGTTCAAAAGTAAGACTAAAAAGCCATACAACACCACCAAACTTAAAAGAGTTGGAACAAGAAATTGAACAAGTGAAAAATGAAAAAGATGCAGCTGTACATGCACAAGAATTTGAAAATGCAGCTAATTTACGTGATAAACAAACTAAATTAGAAAAACAATACGAAGAAGCAAACAATAATTGGAAAAATAGCCAAAACGGCGCGAACACATCCTTATCTGAAGAAGATATTGGTGAAGTTATCGCTGGTTGGACTGGCATTCCATTAACAAAAATTAATGAAACAGAATCTGATCGCTTGCTTAACTTGGAAGATACGTTGCATAAACGTGTTATTGGTCAAAAAGAAGCAGTGACATCAATCAGTAAAGCAGTGAGACGTGCAAGAGCTGGATTAAAAGATCCTAAAAGACCAATTGGTAGCTTTATCTTCTTAGGCCCTACAGGTGTCGGTAAAACAGAATTAGCACGTGCATTAGCAGAAACAATGTTTGGTGAAGATGATGCAATGATTCGTGTAGACATGAGTGAGTTCATGGAAAAACATGCTGTCAGCCGTTTAGTAGGAGCGCCTCCAGGCTATGTTGGTCATGATGATGGCGGTCAATTAACTGAAAAAGTAAGACGTAAACCATATTCAGTTATATTATTTGATGAAATCGAAAAAGCGCACCCTGATGTATTTAATATCTTGTTACAAGTATTAGATGACGGACATCTAACAGATACAAAAGGTCGTCAAGTAGACTTCCGTAATACTGTGATTATTATGACATCTAACGTTGGTGCCCAAGAATTACAAGATCAACGTTTTGCAGGATTTGGCGGCGCATCTGAAGGACAAGATTATGAATCAATCCGTAAGACAATGATGAAAGAATTGAAAAATGCTTTCCGTCCAGAATTCTTAAACCGTGTAGATGACATCATTGTATTCCACAAACTTTCTCAAGATGAATTGAAAGAAATTGTGACAATGATGGTAAATAAACTTACAGATCGTTTATCAGAACAAGATATCGACATTATCGTGTCTGATGCAGCTAAAGAACGCATCGCTAAAGAAGGATATGACCCAGAGTATGGTGCTAGACCACTGATTCGAGAAATTCAAAAAACAATTGAAGATAACTTGAGTGAGTTAATCTTAGATGGTAACCAAATCGAAGGTAAAAATGTCTATATCGATCATGACGGTAAAGAATATAAATATGATATTAAAGATAGAACAGAAGATAAAAAAGAAAAAGAAACTTCTGAATCATAAAATTAGATAAATATAGGTAATAGTGCCAACGCGTTTCTCAAGTATTTATATATAGCTTGAGAAACGCTTTTTTTATTAAGCAAATGTGATACAGTATGATGAAGAAATATGATGTTAACTTGTATCTAATTTGGATATCAAGAAAGTATATCTTTTTGATGGTGCTGTAGACATAATAGTGTTATTTTAAAAAAATAGATTTTTGCAATATATTCATTTGTATATTACAATATAAAGCTATTTATTTAGCATATAAAATATCAAAATAAATCATTTGTAAATAAAATTTGTTTTTACATAAACATAGGTATAAAATAGATTTGTTCAATAAAGATGGAGGTGCAGTTTTGGCCAAAAAGAAAGTGGTTTTTGAATGTATGGCATGTGGTTACCAGTCGCCTAAATGGATGGGGAAATGTCCTAACTGTGGTGGATGGAATCAAATGGAAGAAATAATAGAACAGAAAACGACAAGCCCAAAACATGGTGTACGTAGTCGCGAAAATACTGCCAAAGTACAGAAGTTAAATGATATTAAGCATGAGACAACACCACGTATTAAAACGAATTCAGCAGAATTTAATCGAGTGCTTGGTGGCGGGGTTGTAAATGGTTCGCTTGTATTAATTGGTGGCGATCCAGGTATCGGTAAATCAACACTATTGTTACAAATATGTGCTGCATTATCACAAGATAAAAATGTTTTATATATAACTGGTGAAGAATCATTAAACCAAACAAAATTAAGAGCGGATCGATTAGATGAAGACTCAAGTAATTTAAATGTATTTGCAGAAACAGATTTAGAAGTGATACATGAGACAGTTAAACAATTGAAGCCTGATTTGCTTGTTGTAGATTCTATACAGACCATTTTCCACCCTGAAATCAGCTCTGCGCCCGGTTCGGTATCTCAGGTGAGGGAGAGTACACAGAGCTTGATGAATATAGCTAAACAACTAAATATTGCCACTTTTATTGTTGGTCATGTAACGAAAGAAGGTCAGATTGCAGGGCCTCGTCTGTTAGAACATATGGTAGATACGGTACTTTATTTTGAAGGTGATGAGCATCATGCTTATCGTATTTTAAGAGCGGTGAAAAACCGTTTTGGCTCTACGAATGAAATGGGTATTTTTGAAATGAAGCAGAGTGGATTAAAAGGTGTTAAAAACCCTTCAGAAATGTTTTTAGAAGAGCGTTCTACGAATGTTCCAGGTTCAACAATCGTGTCTACGATGGAAGGTACAAGACCATTATTAATTGAAGTTCAAGCCTTAGTAACACCAACAACCTTTAATAACCCTAGACGTATGGCTACAGGAATAGATCACAATCGTTTAAGTTTGTTGATGGCTGTATTAGAGAAAAAAGAGAATTATTTACTGCAACAACAAGATGCTTATATTAAAGTAGCTGGTGGCGTAAGATTAACAGAACCTGCTGTCGATTTAGGAATCATTGTTGCTACAGCCTCAAGTTTTAAAGATTTAACTGTAGATGGATTAGATTGTTTTATTGGTGAGGTTGGTTTAACCGGAGAAGTGAGACGTGTTTCTCGCATTGAACAACGTGTACAAGAAGCGGAAAAACTAGGTTTTAAACGCATTATTATTCCTGAATCTAATATTGGGGGCTGGGAATTTCCTAGCAATATCAAAGTCATTGGTGTGACAAATGTGCACGAGGCATTAAAATATGCCTTAACAAAACATTAATCAACAACATATATTTAAATGATTACATGGCTCATGTAATCAAAATAGCTTTCATGCGAAAGGAGCGTTAGCATTTGAACATGATAAGACTCATTGTAATCTTGTGCTATATTATATTGGGTGCAAGTTTAGGCGTGTATCTTATTCCAGAAATTATTGCAGATGCTGGTTTGAGTCATTTCATGCTACTTACAAATAATTATTTCAATGGGCTATTAGGGATTATACTATTTTTTGTAATCTTTGGATGGTTTATTAAAAAGGTAACTTTAGCAATGAAAGATCTAGAACAAATGATTATGCGTCAAAGTGCGATAGAAATATTGTTTGCCACAATTGGACTCATTATAGGGTTGCTTATTTCCGTAATGATATCATTTATTTTCCAAATTATTGGCAACAATGTGTTAAATCATTTTGTACCAATCATTGTTACAATCATATTGGGATATTTAGGTTTTCAATTTGGTTTACGTAAGCGTGATGAAATGCTTTTGTTTTTGCCAGAAAACATGACGCGTTCTATGGCTATGAACACACGAAATGCGATGCCAAAAGTGATTGATACGAGTGCAATTATAGATGGACGTATTCTAGATGTTTTAGAATGTGGTTTTGTAGATGGAGAAATCCTAATTCCGCAAGGTGTGATTAATGAACTGCAAGTCATTGCAGATGCGAACGATAGTGTGAAGAGAGAAAAAGGGCAAAGAGGCTTAGATATGCTAAATGCATTACATGATGCACAACACCCTACACGTATCATACAACCTACAAAATCACACAGTGATATAGATGCAATGTTAATTAAACTATCGCTCCATTATAGAGCTCAAATTATAACTACAGATTTTAATTTAAATAAAGTTTGTCATATACAGGGGATTCAAGTACTAAATGTCAATGATTTATCAGAAGCCATTAAGCCAACGGTTCACCAAGGTGATCGACTTAACTTATTGTTAACTAAGATGGGCAAAGAAGCCGGACAAGCAGTGGGTTACTTAGAGGATGGTACAATGGTTGTCGTAGATAATGCTAAAAAACATATTGGTGAGCACGTTGATTTAGAAGTCGTCAGTTTATTACAAACATCTTCTGGACGCATTATTTTTGCGAAAAAAATATATTGAAATTGAAGTGAAGGTTTCATTTGAAATGTAGCAACAACAGTTACAGTTTCACATGAAACCTTTTTTAGCGTAAAACACTAAATAGAGAAGATGTAAAAGAATTCTTATATAAACAGTTAAATTTAAGCGCGGTAATATCATAATCAGCTTTAAAGTGCTACAATAGATAGCGAAATTGTATTACTATATTTAGAATTATACTGTTGAATTTAAAAACAAAGAAATGTTTGATTTTAATATAGTAATGCTTTAAAAAATGATGAGCTATGATATTATAAGTAAGCGAACAAGCAATATACTTTAAATGCTGAAACATTATTTTTTAATATGAACTTCATTGGAGTCGTGTTGACATAAGCGTTGTGTATTTTATGGGTAAACACAGTTAAGATGAAAAAAATAAAATTAAATCGTAAAAATTTTAAACAGGAGTGAACATAATGAGTAATCGTGTAAGAGTTAGATATGCACCAAGTCCAACAGGCTATTTGCATATTGGTAATGCAAGAACTGCATTATTTAACTATTTATTTGCTAAACATTATGATGGAGATTTTGTAATACGTATAGAAGATACGGATAGCAAACGTAATTTAGAAGACGGAGAATCATCACAATTCGATAACCTAAAATGGTTAGGTATTGATTGGGACGAATCAGTAGATAAAGATAAAGGTTATGGTCCTTACCGTCAGTCAGAACGCGCTGAAATATATAATCCACTTATCCAACAATTATTAGATGAAGATAAAGCATATAAATGTTATATGACAGAAGAAGAGTTAGAAGCAGAACGTGAACAACAAATTGCGCGTGGTGAAATGCCACGTTATGGTGGGAAACATGCACATTTAACTGAAGAAGAGCGCCAACAATTTGAAGCCGAAGGACGTAAACCATCTATTCGTTTTCGTGTTCCAAAAGATACAACTTATAAATTCGATGATATGGTTAAAGGTGAAATTTCATTTGACTCAAACAATATGGGAGATTGGGTAATTGTCAAAAAAGACGGTATACCAACATATAACTTTGCCGTAGCTGTTGATGATCATTACATGGAAATTTCAGACGTTATACGTGGTGACGACCATATCTCTAATACACCAAAACAATTAATGATTTATGACACATTTGGTTGGGAACCACCAAGATTTGCGCATATGTCATTGATTGTAAATGAAGAACGCAAAAAATTAAGTAAACGTGATGGCCAAATACTTCAATTTATTGAACAGTATAGAGATTTAGGTTACTTACCTGAAGCATTATTTAACTTTATTACATTGTTAGGTTGGTCTCCTGAAGGTGAAGATGAAATCTATTCTAAAGAAGAGTTCATCAAAATCTTCGACGAAAAACGTTTATCTAAATCACCTGCATTTTTTGATAAACAAAAATTAGCTTGGATTAACAACCAATATATGAAGCAAAAAGATACTGAAACAGTATTTGAACTTGCTTTCCCACATTTAGTTAAAGCGGAATTATTACCTGAAAACCCTTCTGAAGAAGATAAAGCATGGGGTCGTAAACTTATTGCACTTTATCAGAAAGAAATGAGTTATGCTGGCGAAATTGTTCCGTTATCTGAAATTTTCTTCAGAGATGAACAAACATTAGGTGAAGATGAGCAAGAAGTTATTGATGGTGAACAAGTTCCTGAACTTATGAACCATTTATATGGCAAATTAGAAGCTTTAGAACCTTTTGAAGCTGCTGAAATTAAAAAAACAATTAAAGAAGTTCAAAAAGAAACAGGCATCAAAGGTAAACAATTGTTTATGCCGATACGTGTAGCTGTAACTGGACAAATGCATGGACCAGAGCTACCAAATACAATTGAAGTTTTAGGTAAAGACAAAGTGTTGAACCGCTTAAAAAAATACGTTTAATGCAAAGTGTGAATAAAAAGGCTTAAAGGTATAACACTTGAAAAATTACAATTTACCAACTATTATAATATGTGAATTGGCTAAAGGATTAGTATGCAATGGTATGTGTCAAGAGAGTGTGCGGTCGCTGTGAGCACAACACAAACATTGTTGAATGCACCTTTAGTTTGAAGAATTAAATAATGTAAATGAGTCAATATAAGTTGTATTACTACGTGATTGAGGAATCAGCTTATTAAAAAAGAGTGGAACCGTGCAAAGCACCTCTAACAATATGATGTTGGAGGTGCTTTTTTAATAAGGAGGTCGCAACCTTGTTTGAAATTTTGAAAAGAATCAAAGATGATGTAAATATGGTGTTTGAGCAAGACCCAGCAGCACGTACGACATTAGAAGTGGTTACATCTTATGCCGGAGTACATGCAGTGTGGAGTCATTTAATTGCACATGCTTTATATAAAAAGAAAAAATATGTATTAGCAAGATTGATTTCTCAAATTACACGCTTCTTTACAGGGATAGAAATACATCCAGGCGCTCAAATTGGCAAGCGTTTATTTATTGATCACGGTATGGGCGTAGTGATAGGTGAAACATGTAGGATTGGTGATAATGTTACTATTTATCAAGGTGTTACTTTAGGTGGAACAGGTAAAGAAAAAGGAAAGCGTCATCCTGATATTGGAGACAATGTACTAATTGCAGCTGGAGCAAAAGTACTTGGTAATATTAAAATTAATTCAAATGTTAATATTGGCGCGAATTCCGTAGTGTTGAACTCGGTGCCTAGCTATTCTACAGTAGTCGGCATACCAGGACATATTGTAAAACAAGACGGAAGAAGAATCGGTAAAACATTTGACCATCGTAATTTACCTGACCCTATTTATGAGCAATTAAAACAATTAGAGAAACAACTTGAGAAAACAAGAAATGGAGAGATTCAAGATGATTACATTATATAATACACTTACACGTCAAAAAGAAACGTTTAAGTCAATAGAACCAGGTAAGGTTAAGATGTATGTTTGTGGGCCAACTGTATATAATTACATTCATATTGGGAACGCAAGACCTGCAATTAACTATGATGTTGTTAGAAGATATCTTGAGTACCAAGGCTATGAAGTGATTTATGTTTCAAACTTTACGGACGTAGATGATAAATTAATAAAACGCTCCAAAGAATTAAATGAACCAGTAAATACAATAGCTAACCGCTATATCGATGCATTTTATGAAGATGTGGGCGCATTAAATGTCAAAAAAGCGACTTCAAACCCAAGAGTCATGAATCATATGGACGATATTATTAAGTTTATAGAAGAACTTATAGAAGAAGGATACGCTTATGAAAGTGGTGGCGATGTTTATTTCAGAACACGTAAATTTGAAGATTATGGTAAATTAAGCCATCAATCGTTGAATGATTTAAAAGTAGGCGCACGTATTGAGCAAGGGGAACAAAAAGAAGATGCACTCGATTTTACATTATGGAAACAGGCGAAACCAGATGAAATCAGTTGGGATAGTCCATTTGGCAAAGGTAGACCAGGCTGGCATATTGAGTGTTCAGTGATGGCTTATCACGAGCTAGGTGCAACAATTGATATTCATGCGGGTGGTACAGACTTACAATTTCCACACCATGAAAATGAAATCGCTCAATCAGAAGCACATAACCATGCGCCATTCGCAAATTATTGGATGCATAATGGTTTCATCAACATTGATAATGAAAAAATGAGTAAGTCATTGGGCAATTTTGTCTTAGTGCATGACATTATTAAAGAAATCGATCCAGATGTCTTACGCTTTTTCATGATTAGTGTACATTATAGAAGCCCGATTAACTATAACATGGAGCTTGTTGGGGCAGCTAAAAGTGGATTAGAACGTATTCGTAATAGTTATCAATCCCTTGAAGAGCGAGAAGCAATTGCAACTAATATTGAAGCGCAAGACCAATATATTGATGAAATCAATCAAATATTAGATCAGTTTGAAACAGTTATGAATGATGATTTCAATACTGCTAATGCCATCACAGCTTGGTATGATTTATCAAAACTAGCGAATAAATATGTCTTGGAAAATACGACATCTACCAAAGTGATTGCACGTTTTAAAGAAGTTTATCAAATATTCAGTGATGTTTTAGGTGTTCCTTTAAAAGCATCAAACAGTGATGAATTATTAGACGAAGATGTCGAAGCGCTCATTGAAGAACGAAATCATGCACGAAAAAATAAAGATTTTGCACGTGCAGACGAAATTCGTGACCAGTTAAAAGAACAAAATATTATTTTAGAAGATACGCCACAAGGTGTGAGATTCAAACGTGGGTAACATGAATAATAAGTTGTTAAATCCATTAACTTTAGCATATATGGGTGACGCCGTTTTAGATCAATTTGTAAGAGAATACATTATATTGAAGTTAAAAGCGAAACCCAATCGTCTACATCAAGAGGCTAAGCGTTATGTTTCTGCAAAAAGTCAGGCACAATCACTTGAGTACTTATTTGAAAATAACTGGTTTACAGATGAAGAATTAGATATCGTGCGTCGAGGCAGAAATGCTAAGAGTTATACTAAAGCCAAAAACACAGATATTCAAACCTATCGAAAAAGTTCAGGTTTAGAAGCAATCCTAGGGTTTTTATATCTAGAAAAAAATCAAGAACGACTCACCTCGTTGCTTGAATGCATTGTAAAAAATGTAGATGAAAGGTAGTGAGACTTTGGAAGAGATTGTAATCGTAGGTCGTCATGCCGTAAAAGAAGCGATTGTTTCTGGGCATACAATAAATAAGGTTTTAATTCAGGATACAGTAAAAAAAGGACAAATCAATGATATTTTAAAAAAGGCAAATAGTAACAAAATCATTGTACAAGCAGTGCCAAAATCGAAATTAGACGGTTTGTCTGATGCACCTCACCAAGGTGTCGCTGCGTACATTGCACCATATGAATATGCAGATTTTGATGCGTTTTTAGCACAACAAAAAGATAACGAAAAACTGTCTACTGTTCTAATTTTGGATGGCTTAGAAGATCCCCACAATTTAGGATCGATTTTAAGAACTGCGGACGCTTCAGGTGTGGATGGCATCATTATTCCTAAAAGGCGATCGGTTGCACTCACACAGACAGTTGCAAAAGCATCTACAGGTGCGATTGAACATGTACCTGTCATGCGTGTTACAAACTTAGCGAATACTATTGAAACATTAAAAGATCATGGTTATTGGGTAGTTGGTGCTGAAGCGGAAAATTCAACAGATTATCGTGAAATGGATGCCGGTATGCCATTAGCAATCGTTATCGGAAGTGAAGGCCAAGGTATGAGCCGACTTACAAAAGATAAATGCGACTTTTATATAAATATTCCGATGGTAGGGCATGTAAATAGTTTGAATGCCTCTGTTGCGGCAAGTTTAATGATGTATGAAGTCTACCGTAAACGTAATCAGATTGGAGAAAAACCATGAAGGATCGTTTCTTGATTATTGACGGTTATAATATGATTGGCCAATCACAAGATTTAAGTCAAATAGCCCAAGAAAATTTGGAAGAAGCACGTGATCAGCTACTAACTGCGATTGCAAATTATAATGCAGTCATAGCTGATGAGGTTGTTTGTGTGTTTGACGCTTACGAACAATCGGGCATGTCGTCAGAATATATGTATCATGGTGTGAAGATTGTCTTTACTAAAGAAAAAGAAACAGCAGACAGTTTTATAGAAAAATATGTGTATGATTTATATGACAAACATACAAGACACATCACAGTGGTAACAAGTGATATGAGTGAACAACATGCCATATTTGGTGCGGGTGCTTATCGTATCTCTTCAAGAGAGATGTGGAGAGACTTGAGAGAAAATGAAGTTTCGGTTTCAAAAAAGCTTGAAGGGTTCAATGAGCAGAAGCCACGGACGCGTATAGAGCTGTCCAATGAAATTTTGGAAGAATTTGAAAAAATCAGAAGGGGTAACAATCATAAATAAGAAGATTGTCCCCTTGCTTTTTTTACAGAGTACTTTGTATGCTAACTTTAACCTAATGAAAGGATTTAAAGTATGCTACAAAGAACAAACCATCAAGAACCAACATCAGTCTCAAAAAGCAAATGGCAAGATATTCATTTCTTAATCGATTTACTAGAGAAATTACAACCACATATATTGAAATGTTTGAATCATTTTTCAATACATCCAGATGACAAAGAAGATCTACAACAAGAAATACTTTTTAAATTATTCAAAGCGTTAAGACAATTTGATTTTTCTAAAGAAATCCCATTGGTACATTATGTAAATCGCACTATCAAAAATGCTAAAAATGATTATATAAGAAAAAAATTAGCGGATTTAAGACGGCAAAGATTGTTAGAAAACGAAATGTTAATTAGTGTCCAAATGTTAAGGCAAGCGCGACAAACGGATAAAATTATTTTAAGAAAAGAAACACTGACGATGCTGCATCAAAGAATTGAAAAATTAACAGAGCTAGAACAAGGCATTATAAATTATATTTTAAAGGACTATAAACCATCTGAAATTGCCTGCATTTTAAATCTAAATGTTAAAATAGTTTACAATACGATGCATAGATGTAAACTGAAATTGAAGCGTGCATTTAACCCAAAGCGTCCGAATTAAAATCAGTGATTGATAGGTATTAATTGATTTTTGGGTTAATAGAAAGCAATGGTGGAAGATTGACAATTGACAGAGATGTTATGTATAGTAGATTGGTATTATAATGAGTAAGGTGAAGTAAAATGAAAAAAGTGCCATTAAGCTGTGAAACGTGTGGAAATAGAAATTATAATGTTCCTAAGCAAAGTAACCTTACATCAAGATTGACATTGAAGAAGTATTGTCCAAGATGTAACGCACATACAGTTCATAAAGAAGCAAAATAATGTCGGTATATTAGATTAAGTAATTGAGTAAATATAACCTTCCAATTTAGTTGTGAGTATTGTATTTGCTTAATTTGTCGTATGTATAAGCAAATGAGAAAATCGAATTAATACGGAGGTATTGCTAATGGCTAAAAAAGAAAATTTCTTTCAAGGCGTAAAGTCAGAAATGGAAAAGACAAGTTGGCCAACGAAAGAAGAATTATTTAAATATACTGTAATCGTTGTGGCAACGGTAGTATTTTTCTTAGCCTTCTTCTATGTCTTAGATTTAGGTATTGGTAGAGTTATAGAGTTAATTAAATAGATAGGAGTGACGACATGTCTGAGGAAGTTGGCGCAAAGCGTTGGTATGCTGTGCATACTTATTCTGGTTATGAGAACAAAGTTAAAAAGAATTTAGAAAAACGTGTGGAATCTATGAATATGACTGAACTGATATTCAGAGTGGTTATACCTGAAGAGGAAGAAACACAAGTTAAAGATGGCAAAGCTAAAACATTAACTAAAAAAACATTTCCTGGCTATGTATTAGTTGAATTAATCATGACTGATGAATCATGGTATATTGTCAGAAATACACCAGGTGTTACAGGATTTGTTGGTTCAGCAGGTGCTGGATCAAAACCGAATCCATTATTACCTGAAGAAGCACGTTTCATCTTGAAACAAATGGGCATGAAAGAAAAAACAATTGATGTTGAATTAGATTTAGGTGAGCAAGTTAAAATCAAATCAGGTCCATTTGCTAATCAAGTTGGTGAAGTTCAAGAAATTGAAGCAGATAAATTTAAATTGACAGTTCTTGTAGACATGTTTGGTAGAGAAACACCTGTTGAAGTAGAATTCGATCAAATTGAAAAATTATAATCATATGATACAGGATGGATGGTCTATGTGTCATAGACCATTGAAACTGAATGAATGATTTAGTTTGAGGATTATATGAGTGAATGCAAGTGCACAGGCACTTGCATAAGCAAGAAGTGTTACTTTATATGCATTAAACTCCCTAATCACTAAAGTGATAAGGGGTTCTATAAAAAAAGTTACACTTTACTCTTGCTTTATGATTTAAATAGATGTTATAATACTGTGGTCGCGCTCATAGAGCGTTCATTTCGTCACGAAATGTAGAAGAGTGGGAGGACAAAACTGAGTCCTGTGACCACATCACGATATCAAGGAGGTGCACATCGTGGCTAAAAAAGTAGAAAAAGTTGTTAAATTACAAATTCCTGCAGGTAAAGCAAACCCAGCACCACCAGTTGGTCCAGCATTAGGTCAAGCAGGTGTGAATATTATGGGATTCTGTAAGGAATTCAACGCACGTACACAAGAAGATGCAGGTTTAATTATTCCGGTAGAAATCAGTGTTTATGAAGATCGTTCATTTACATTCATTACAAAAACTCCACCGGCTCCAGTATTACTTAAAAAAGCAGCTGGCGTTGAAAAAGGTTCTGGCGAACCTAATAAAAACAAAGTTGCTACAGTAACTAAAGATCAAGTACGTGAAATTGCAAACCAAAAAATGCAAGATTTAAACGCTGCAGACGAAGAAGCAGCTATGCGTATTATCGAAGGTACTGCACGTAGTATGGGTATCACTGTTCAATAATATTAAAATTAACTGAAAACATAGATTGACGATAAAGCAGATGACAGAAATGACAAACAGGATCAAAGCGTTCAATATTGTCGTAATAAGAGGGAAATTGTCATTTATTTAGGAAGTGTTTCCTGAGATGCAATACGATTAAAACCTCTCTGTTATCTGCTCTTAACTTGCAAAAGCGAGTAAATGTGGGAGGAAATTCCGCTAAAACCACTAAAGGAGGACATGAAATGGCTAAGAAAAGTAAAAGATTTCAAGAAGTAGCTAATAAAATTGATCGCCAAAAACACTATAGTGTTGAAGAAGCAGTTGAATTAGCTAAAGAAACAAGTATCGCTAACTTTGACGCATCAGTTGAAGTAGCATTCCGTTTAGGAATTGATACACGTAAAAATGATCAACAAATCCGTGGTGCAGTTGTACTTCCAAATGGTACAGGTAAATCACAACGTGTATTGGTATTCGCAAAAGGAGACAAAGCAGCTGAAGCAGAAGCAGCAGGTGCTGATTTCGTTGGTGAAAGTGAATATGTTCAACAAATCCAACAAGGTTGGTTTGACTTTGACGTAGTAGTAGCTACACCTGACATGATGGGCGAAGTTGGTAAACTTGGTCGTGTATTAGGACCTAAAGGTTTAATGCCAAACCCTAAAACTGGTACTGTAACAATGGATGTTACAAAAGCAGTTGAAGAAATCAAAGCAGGTAAAGTAGAATATCGTGCTGAAAAAGCTGGTATTGTACATGCTTCAATTGGTAAAGTATCATTCGATACTGACAAACTTGTTGAAAACTTCAAAGCTTTACAAGATGTGTTAACTAAAGCGAAACCATCTTCAGCTAAAGGTACTTACTTCAAATCTGTTGCTGTTACAACAACAATGGGCCCTGGAGTAAAAGTCGATACTTCTAGCTTCAAACTTTAATCTTAAATATAAATGATGATAAGACTGGATGGATTGATTCAGTCTTATCTTTAAAAATATATTGACATACTGCATTTAACCAGTTATATTGGTTAATGTATTATTTTACCTAAGACAGTAGGAGTTAGTGATAACTTAAAAATAATCCTACCGAGGCTAAAATTGACTTGAACGTGAAGATTTTTAGATCTTTCAAGCACTTTTTGCCGCGGGTAGAAAGTGCTTTTTTTATTGAGATAAAGTTGTTAATTCATGTAATTAGCAGTTGTAATCAAGATTAAAAGCACCAAATAAAAAACTATGGAGGTGTCTAAATGTCTGCTATCATCGAAGCTAAAAAACAACAAGTTGATGTAATTGCTGAATCATTGAAAAATTCAGTATCTACTGTAATCGTTGACTATCGTGGTCTAACTGTTTCAGAAGTAACTGAATTACGTTCACAATTACGTGAAGCTGGCGTTGAATTCAAAGTATTAAAAAATACAATGGTTCGTCGTGCTGCTGATCAAGTTGGTTTAGAAGGTTTAAATGAACATTTAGTAGGTCCTACTGCAGTTGCTACTTCAACAGAAGATGTTGTTGCTCCAGCAAAAGTATTAGCAGGATTTGCTAAAGAACATAAAGCTTTAGAAATTAAAGTAGGTGTTATGGAAGGCAGTGTTATCTCTGCTGAAGAAGTTAACACAGTTGGTACATTACCATCACACGACGGTCTTGTTTCTATGCTTTTATCAGTATTACAAGCTCCAGTACGCAATTTCGCTTATGCAGTTAAAGCTGTTGGAGAAGATAAAGAACAAAACGAAGAAAGCGCTGAATAATTGCGCATAATAAACTAATAAAAATTAATGGAGGAATATTAAAATGGCTAATCAAGAACAAATCATTGAAGCAATTAAAGAAATGTCAGTTTTAGAATTAAACGACTTAGTAAAAGCAATTGAAGAAGAATTTGGTGTAACTGCAGCAGCTCCAGTAGCAGCAGCAGGTGCAGCAGGTGGCGGAGACGCTGCTGAAGAAAAAACAGAATTTGATGTTGAATTAACATCAGCTGGATCATCTAAAATCAAAGTCGTTAAAGCTGTTAAAGAAGCTACTGGCTTAGGATTAAAAGATGCTAAAGAATTAGTTGACGGAGCTCCTAAAGTAATCAAAGAAGCTTTACCAACTGAAGAAGCTGAAAAACTTAAAGAAGCATTAGAAGAAGTTGGCGCTACAGTAGAATTAAAATAATTCTAGCTGGCTAACAGTTCATAATTATATATTGAAGGTTGTCCAAGCAGCTTAACACATTAGCTATTTCGATACGCTAATCTTAAATGTAATATGGATTGCCTGAAATCTTTGAGAAATGAAAACCCCGTTATCGATATAACGGGGTTTTATCTTATTTGACCTATCCTGAACGAATTATTTGTTACTACAAAATTTCGTTGAGGGTATAGTATTAATCTAAGACGAATTAGATTAAAAGAGGTGTAGTCATGAGTCATTACTATGATGAAAATCCTGAAGTAGAAAGCGATGAACTTCCCTTTACGTATTCCTACAAAAGCTATGATTTAAAATTAGTTACTGATTCAGGTGTGTTTTCTAAAGGGAAAATAGACTTTGGTTCAGATTTATTAATCAATACATTTTTAAACGAAAATCCCCCGGGTCCTACTAAAAAAATTATAGATGTTGGTTGTGGTTATGGTCCGATTGGTTTGATGATTGCAAAAGTGTCTCCACACCATGAAATTACAATGGTTGATGTAAATCAGCGTGCACTTTCTTTATCGATTAAAAATCAAAAGAAAAACCATCTAGAGAACGTCGACATCAAGGAAAGTGACGGGTTATCACAAGTAGAGAATGATGCTTTTGATTTTGTGCTAACTAATCCACCGATTAGAGCAGGGAAAAAGGTAGTTCACAGCATCTTAGCTGATGCGTATCACAAATTAAAAGTGAATGGCGCCCTTTATGTTGTGATTCAAAAAAAACAAGGTATGCCATCCGCGAAGAAAAAAATGGAAGAAACATTTGGCAACGTAGAAGTATTAGAAAAGCGCAAAGGCTATTATATATTAAGAAGTGTTAAAGGTTGATTAAAAACCACTGTTCTGATATAGTAATAGAATGTAAAAAATTATGTTCAATAAGTGTGTACTTTTACGTATAAATTAACAAAGTATATAAGGTGAAATAGAAAATGGTGTCATGAGTTATGCTACCGTTTTCTTTTTGTCTAATTATATTTGCTGATTTAGTAAAAGTAAACACGCAATTTTTGAGGGGTGAATCTGTTTGGCAGGTCAATTTGTCCAATATGGAAGACATCGTAAACGTAGAAACTATGCGAGAATTTCAGAGGTATTAGAATTACCGAATTTAATTGAGATTCAAACTAAGTCTTACGAGTGGTTCTTAGAAGAAGGTTTATATGAAATGTTTAGAGACATTTCACCGATTGAAGATTTCACAGGTAATCTGTCTTTAGAGTTTGTTGATTACAGACTTGGAGAATCAAAATATGATTTAGAAGAATCGAAAAACCGTGATACGACGTATTCTGCACCTCTACGTGTAAAAGTACGTCTAATCATTAAAGAAACAGGCGAAGTGAAAGAGCAAGAAGTGTTTATGGGTGATTTCCCATTAATGACAGATACAGGTACATTTGTGATTAATGGTGCTGAACGTGTTATCGTATCACAATTAGTTCGTTCACCATCCGTTTACTTTAATGAAAAATTAGATAAAAATGGTCGCACAAACTATGATGCAACAATTATTCCTAACCGTGGTGCATGGTTAGAGTATGAAACTGATGCTAAAGATGTAGTTTATGTACGTATTGATAGAACAAGAAAATTACCACTAACAGTATTATTAAGAGCTTTAGGCTTCTCAACAGATCAAGAAATTATTGATCTTTTAGGAGATAATGAGTACTTACGTAATACGTTAGAAAAAGATGGTACAGAAAATACTGATCAAGCATTATTAGAAATTTATGAGCGTTTACGCCCAGGTGAACCTCCTACAGTAGAAAATGCGAAAAGCTTATTATACTCTCGTTTCTTTGATCCGAAACGTTATGACTTAGCGAGTGTGGGTCGTTATAAAGCGAATAAAAAACTTCATTTAAAACACCGTTTATTCAATCAAAAATTAGCAGAACCAATTGTTAATGCTGAAACAGGTGAAATTGTAGCTGAAGAAGGTACTGTCTTAGATCGTCGTAATTTAGATGAAATCATGGATGTATTAGAATCTAATGCTAACAGTGAAGTTTTTGAACTTGAAGGTACTGTGATTGATGAACCAGTAGAAATTCAATCTATTAAAGTATATGTTCCTAATGATGAAGAAGGACGCACAACGACAGTTATTGGTAATGCGTTCCCTGATTCAGAAGTGAAATGTATTACACCAGCTGATATCATCGCATCAATGTCATATTTCTTTAATTTACTAAGTGGTATTGGATTCACAGATGATATTGACCATTTAGGTAATCGTCGTCTACGTTCAGTAGGGGAGTTACTACAAAACCAATTCCGTATTGGTTTATCAAGAATGGAACGTGTGGTACGTGAAAGAATGTCTATCCAAGATACAGATTCTATTACACCACAACAATTAATCAATATTCGTCCAGTCATTGCGTCAATTAAAGAATTCTTTGGTAGTTCTCAATTGTCACAATTCATGGACCAAGCCAATCCATTAGCAGAATTGACACATAAACGTCGTCTATCAGCATTAGGACCTGGTGGTTTAACACGTGAACGTGCTCAAATGGAAGTGCGTGACGTTCACTACTCTCACTATGGTCGTATGTGTCCAATCGAAACACCAGAGGGACCAAACATTGGTTTGATTAACTCATTATCAAGTTATGCACGTGTAAATGAATTTGGTTTCATTGAAACGCCATATCGTAAAGTAGATCTTGAAACAAATAGTATCACAGAACAAATTGATTATTTAACAGCTGATGAAGAAGATAGCTATGTTGTAGCACAAGCAAATTCTAAGTTAGATGAAAATGGTCGCTTCTTAGATGATGAAGTTGTTTGTCGTTTCCGTGGTAATAACACAGTTATGGCAAAAGAAAAAATGGACTACATGGATGTATCTCCTAAACAGGTTGTTTCTGCAGCAACAGCATGTATTCCATTCTTAGAAAACGATGACTCTAACCGTGCATTAATGGGTGCGAACATGCAACGTCAAGCAGTTCCATTGATGAATCCAGAATCACCTTTCGTAGGTACTGGTATGGAACACGTAGCAGCTCGTGACTCTGGTGCAGCAATTGTTGCTAAACACAAAGGCCGTGTTGAACACGTTGAATCTAATGAAATCCTTGTACGTCAACTTATCGAAGAAGATGGACAAGAATACGAAGGCGAAATCGATCGCTATCCATTAGCTAAATTCAAACGTTCAAACACAGGTACTTGTTATAACCAAAGACCAATCGTTGCTACAGGTGATGTCGTAACGAAAGGTGAAATTTTAGCCGATGGTCCTTCAATGGAACTTGGTGAAATGGCGTTAGGTAGAAACGTAGTTGTCGGTTTCATGACATGGGACGGTTACAACTATGAAGATGCTGTAATTATGAGTGAACGCCTAGTGAAAGATGACGTATATACTTCTATTCATATTGAGGAATATGAATCAGAAGCACGTGATACAAAACTAGGACCTGAAGAAATTACACGTGATATTCCTAACGTTTCAGATAGTGCGCTTAAAAACTTAGATGACCGTGGTATTGTATACGTAGGTGCTGAAGTTAATGATGGAGACATTTTAGTAGGTAAAGTAACGCCTAAAGGTGTAACAGAATTAACAGCAGAAGAACGCTTATTACATGCAATATTCGGTGAAAAAGCACGTGAAGTACGTGATACATCATTACGTGTTCCTCATGGTGCAGGCGGTATTGTTCTAGACGTTAAAGTCTTCAACCGTGAAGAAGGAGATGACACATTATCTCCAGGTGTAAACCAATTAGTACGTGTTTATATCGTTCAAAAACGTAAAATACATGTTGGTGACAAAATGTGTGGTCGTCACGGTAACAAAGGTGTTATTTCTAAGTTAGTTCCTGAAGAAGATATGCCTTATTTACCAGACGGTACACCAATTGACATCATGTTGAACCCATTAGGTGTTCCATCACGTATGAATATCGGACAAGTATTAGAGTTACATTTAGGTATGGCTGCTAAAAACTTAGGTATTCATGTTGCATCACCAGTATTTGATGGTGCGAGTGATGAAGATGTATGGTCAACGATTGAAGAAGCAGGTATGGCACGTGATGGTAAGACAGTATTATATGATGGACGTACGGGTGAACCATTCGATAACAGAATCTCAGTCGGCGTTATGTATATGCTGAAACTTGCACACATGGTTGACGATAAATTACATGCGCGTTCAACTGGACCATACTCACTTGTTACGCAACAACCACTAGGTGGTAAAGCACAATTTGGTGGACAACGTTTCGGTGAGATGGAGGTATGGGCACTTGAAGCTTATGGTGCTGCCTACACACTTCAAGAGATCTTAACTTATAAATCTGATGACACAGTAGGTCGTGTTAAAACATACGAATCTATTGTCAAAGGTGAAAATATCACTAAACCTGGCGTTCCTGAATCATTCAGAGTATTGATGAAAGAACTTCAAAGTTTAGGATTAGATGTTAAGATTATGGATGAGCATGACAATGAAATTGACATGCAAGATAACGAAGATGAAGATGCAGTAGAACGTAAAGTGGACCTTCAACAAAAAGAAGCGCCACAATCACAAAAAGAAATTACTGACTAATACAGATCGCATTTAAGTTTATAAAGAGATATACCATATTGAGGTGAAGTCGTCGTACTTGCCTCATTATGGGTTTATCTAATATTGATAAAGAGCAATCAATCAATTTGCACAGCTAATCTAAATTGAAGGAGGTAGGCTCCTTGATTGATGTAAATAATTTCCATTATATGAAAATAGGACTTGCTTCACCTGAAAAAATCCGTTCATGGTCTTTTGGTGAGGTTAAAAAGCCAGAAACAATTAACTATCGTACTTTAAAACCAGAAAAAGATGGTCTATTCTGTGAGAGAATTTTCGGACCTACAAAAGACTGGGAATGTAGTTGTGGTAAATACAAACGTGTACGCTATAAAGGTATGGTTTGTGATAGATGTGGAGTAGAAGTAACTAAATCTAAAGTGCGCCGTGAAAGAATGGGACACATTGAATTAGCTGCGCCAGTTTCACATATTTGGTACTTCAAAGGTATTCCAAGCCGCATGGGACTATTATTAGACATGTCACCAAGAGCATTAGAAGAAGTGATTTACTTTGCTTCTTATGTTGTTGTAAATCCAGGACCAACTGGTTTAGAGAAAAAGACATTACTATCTGAAGCAGAATTCAGAGAGTACTATGATAAATTCCCTGGTCAATTTACAGCTAAAATGGGTGCTGAAGGTATCAAAGAATTATTAGATGAAATTGATTTGGATACAGAATTAAAAGAATTACGTGATGAGTTAGAGTCTGCAACAGGACAAAGACTTACACGTGCGATTAAACGTTTAGAAGTAGTTGAATCATTCAGACATTCTGGTAACAATCCAGCTTGGATGGTATTAGACGTACTTCCAATTATTCCACCAGAAATCAGACCAATGGTTCAATTAGACGGTGGACGTTTTGCAACAAGTGATTTAAACGACTTATATCGTCGTGTTATCAACCGTAACAACCGTTTAAAACGTTTATTAGATTTAGGTGCACCTGGCATCATCGTACAAAACGAAAAACGTATGCTACAAGAAGCAGTTGATGCACTCATCGATAATGGTCGTCGTGGTCGTCCAGTAACTGGACCAGGTAACCGCCCATTAAAATCACTTTCACATATGCTTAAAGGTAAACAAGGTCGTTTCCGTCAAAACTTATTAGGTAAACGTGTTGACTATTCAGGTCGTTCAGTTATCGCTGTTGGACCTAGCTTGAAGATGTATCAATGTGGCTTACCTAAAGAAATGGCTTTAGAACTATTTAAACCATTCATCATGAAAGAATTAGTTCAACGTGAAATTGCGACAAACATTAAAAATGCTAAAAGCAAGATTGAACGTATGGATGATGAAGTATGGGATGTATTAGAAGACGTAATTAAAGAACATCCAGTTCTTTTAAACCGTGCACCAACGCTGCATAGATTAGGTATTCAAGCATTTGAACCTACACTTGTAGAAGGTCGTGCCATTCGTCTACACCCACTTGCTACAACAGCTTATAACGCTGACTTTGATGGTGACCAAATGGCTGTTCACGTACCATTATCTAAAGAAGCACAAGCAGAAGCACGCATGCTTATGCTTGCAGCACAAAACATCTTAAACCCTAAAGATGGTAAACCTGTTGTTACACCATCACAAGATATGGTATTAGGTAACTATTACCTTACTTTAGAACGTAAAGATGCTGTAAATACTGGTACAATTTATAATGATACAAACGAAGTGTTAAAAGCATACGCAAATGGTTATGTACATTTACACACACGTATAGGTGTGCATGCAAGTTCATTCAATAACCCAACATTTACAGAAGAACAAAATCAAAAAATCTTAACAACATCTGTTGGTAAAGTTATCTTTAATGAAATCATTCCTGATTCATTTGCATACATTAACGAACCAACAAAATATAACCTTGAAAACAGTACGCCAGACAAATACTTTGTTTCTGCTACTGAATTAGGTGAGGGTGGATTAAAAGCATATTTTGATGAGCAACCACTTAGCGAGCCATTCAACAAGAATTTCTTAGGAAATATCATTGCAGAAGTCTTCAATCGATTCAGCATCACAGATACATCTATGATGTTAGATAGAATGAAAGACTTAGGCTTCAAATTCTCTTCTAAAGCTGGTATCACTGTTGGTGTATCTGACATTGTGGTTTTACCAGATAAACAACAAATTTTAGATGAACATGAAAAACTAGTTGATAAAGTACAAAAACAATTCAACCGTGGTTTAATTACAGAATTTGAACGTTACAATGCAGTTGTTGAAATTTGGACTGATGCTAAAGACCAAATTCAAAACGAATTAATGGGTTCACTTGAAAAAACAAACCCAATCTTTATGATGAGTGACTCTGGTGCCCGTGGTAACGCATCTAACTTTACACAGTTAGCTGGTATGCGTGGACTTATGGCTGCACCATCAGGTAAGATCATTGAATTACCAATCACTTCATCATTCCGTGAAGGTTTAACAGTGTTAGAATACTTTATCTCTACACATGGTGCGCGTAAAGGTCTTGCCGATACAGCACTTAAAACAGCGGACTCTGGTTATCTTACTCGTCGTCTGGTTGATGTGGCACAAGATGTTATCGTTCGTGAAGAAGACTGTGGTACTGACCGTGGTTTACTAGTATCTGATATTAAAGAAGGTACTGAAATGATCGAACCATTTAGCGAACGTATTGAAGGTCGTTATTCTAAAGAAACGATTCGTCACCCAGAAACAGATGAAGTTATCGTTCGTCCAGATGAGTTAGTAACAGCAGAAATTGCTAAGAAAATCACAGACGCTGGTATAGAAGAAATGTATATCCGTTCAGCATTTACATGTAACACACGTCATGGTGTATGTGAAAAATGTTATGGTAAAAACCTTGCTACTGGTGAAAAAGTTGAAGTTGGTGAAGCAGTTGGTACAATTGCTGCCCAATCAATCGGTGAACCAGGTACACAGCTTACAATGCGTACATTCCACACAGGTGGTGTAGCAGGTAGTGATATCACGCAAGGTCTTCCTCGTATCCAAGAGATTTTCGAGGCGCGTAACCCTAAAGGTCAAGCAGTCGTTACCGAAATTGAAGGTGTCGTAGATGACATTAGTGTTGCCAAAGACCGTCAACAAGAAATCGTCATCAAAGGTGCAAATGAAACGAAATCTTACTTGGCTTCAGGTACTTCAAGATTAAAAGTTGAAGTTGGCCAAAGTGTTGAACGTGGTGAAGCACTTACAGAAGGTTCTATTGAACCTAAGAACTTCTTATCTATATCTGGTTTAAATGCTACAGAAAGCTATTTATTAAAAGAAGTTCAAAAAGTTTACCGTATGCAAGGTGTTGAAATTGATGATAAACACGTTGAAGTTATGGTAAGACAAATGTTACGTAAAGTACGTATCATTGAAGCTGGAGATACGAAATTACTTCCAGGTGCACTTGTAGATATTCATAACTTTACAGATGCTAACCGTGAAGCGTTCAAAGAACGTAAACGTCCAGCAACATCTAAACCTGTATTACTAGGTATAACAAAAGCTTCTCTTGAAACAGAAAGCTTCTTATCAGCAGCATCATTCCAAGAAACAACACGTGTTCTTACAGATGCAGCTATCAAAGGTAAACGTGATAACTTACTTGGACTTAAAGAGAACGTTATTATCGGTAAGCTTATCCCAGCTGGTACAGGTATGAGACGTTACAGTGATGTACAGTATGATAAAGCGACACCTGAAGAAGTCGTTGAAGAGATTCAACCAACTGAAATCTAGTATAGCTTTTGAAATGTAAAATGGTTTATCATTCATTTGAAGTTGTATAAATATAGAGACATGTGTTGAGGTTGTAAGGCCCCATCACATGTCATATGTTTTAAGCGACTGACCATTTGATCTCGGGCGAAATAAAAGATTTGATGGAAACATTTAATCTTTATTTCGCTCTCTTATTTTTTTGTATATTTTCTGCAAAAAATGTTAATTAAAGTTGACTCCGCAGTAATTTTGATGTTATTATTATTAAGGTTGATGCAAGCAGAACTTTGGAGGATATTTAGATGTCTAATGAAAAAGTTGCACGCTTTAACAAACAACACTATGTTATTGGTCTTAAACAAACGCTGAAAGCTTTGAATAAAGATCAAGTGACATCATTGATTATCGCTAAAGACGTTGAAGTTCATCTGATGACTCGCGTGTTAAGTCAAATCAATCACAAAAACATATCTATCTCATTTTTCGAGAGCAAACAAGCTTTAGGAAAGTATGTAGGTATAAACGTTAATGCGACTGTTGTTGCATTATTGAAATGAGATTAGTAAGATTCTTTCTTACTAAATTTTATTTACCTTTAAAATGAACCACCTGGATGTGTGGGATTATAAAAGAAGAGAGGAGGACATATTTCATGCCAACTATTAATCAATTAGTACGTAAACCAAGACAAAGCAAATCAAAAAACTATGATTCACCAGCATTGAACAGAAACTACAACAGTAAAAAGAAAAAGTACACTAGCTTAAACTCACCACAAAAACGTGGTGTTTGTACACGTGTAGGTACAATGACACCTAAAAAACCTAACTCTGCGTTACGTAAATATGCTCGTGTGCGTTTGTCTAACAACATCGAAATCAACGCTTATATTCCTGGTATCGGACACAACTTACAAGAACACAGTGTTGTACTTGTACGTGGTGGACGTGTAAAAGACTTACCTGGTGTGCGTTACCACATCGTACGTGGTGCACTTGATACTTCAGGTGTTGACGGTCGTAGACAAGGTCGTTCATTATACGGAACTAAAAAACCTAAAAAATAAGGTTAAGATTGCGTAAATTTTCGTTATAAATAATGGAAATATATTATAATTAGGAAGGGAGGATTTATATTATGCCTCGTAAAGGATCAGTACCAAAAAGAGACGTATTACCAGATCCAATTCATAACTCAAAATTAGTTACTAAATTGATTAACAAAATTATGTTAGATGGTAAACGTGGAACAGCTCAAAAAATTCTTTATTCTGCATTTGAATTAGTTCAAGAACGCAGTGGTCGTGAAGCTATCGAAGTTTTCGAAGAAGCTATCGACAACATCATGCCAGTATTAGAAGTTAAAGCTCGTCGTGTAGGTGGCTCTAACTATCAAGTACCTGTAGAAGTTCGTCCAGAACGTCGTACTACTTTAGGCCTTCGTTGGTTAGTTAACTATTCACGTCTTCGTGGTGAAAAAACGATGGAAGAACGTTTAGCTAACGAAATTTTAGATGCTGCAAACAACACTGGTGGTGCAGTTAAGAAACGTGAAGACGTTCATAAAATGGCTGAAGCTAACAAAGCCTTCGCTCACTATCGTTGGTAGGATAGTAGGTTTTTCCCTGAGCATGTTCCACACTGATAGTTTACTATCTAGGTGCATGCTTAGGGCATCGCCATATTTATAGTATTTATTCGCAGTTATACTGGAAGGAGAAAAATACATGGCTAGAGATTTTAGTTTAGAAAGAACTCGTAATATCGGTATCATGGCTCACATCGATGCTGGTAAAACAACTACGACTGAACGTATTCTTTACTATACTGGACGTATCCATAAAATTGGTGAAACTCATGAAGGAGCTTCACAAATGGACTGGATGGAACAGGAGCAAGACCGCGGTATCACAATCACATCAGCTGCAACAACAGCTTCATGGGATGATCACCGTGTAAATATCATCGATACACCAGGACACGTAGACTTCACTGTTGAAGTTGAACGTTCATTACGTGTACTTGATGGTGCGGTAACAGTACTTGATGCGCAATCAGGTGTTGAACCTCAAACTGAAACAGTTTGGCGTCAAGCAACAACTTACAGCGTTCCTCGTATTGTTTTCGTAAACAAAATGGACAAATTAGGTGCTAACTTTGAATATGCTGTAAGCACAATTCATGATCGTCTACAAGCGAATGCACAACCAATCCAATTACCAATTGGTGCGGAAGATGAATTTGAAGCAATCATCGACTTAGTTGAAATGAAATGTTTCAAATACAACAATGACTTAGGAACTGAAATTGAAGAAATTGAAATTCCTGAAGATCAAAAAGAAAGAGCTGAAGAAGCTCGCGCAACACTTATTGAAGCAGTAGCTGAAACAAGTGATGAATTAATGGAAAAATATCTTGGTGACGAAGAAATTACTGTAGCTGAATTAAAAGACGCTATTCGTGAAGCAACTAATAATATTGAATTCTACCCAGTTCTTGTTGGTACTGCCTTCAAAAACAAAGGTGTTCAATTAATGCTTAACGCAGTAATTGATTATTTACCATCACCATTAGATGTTAAACCAATCGTCGGCCACCGTGCTGATGATCCAGAAGAAGAAGTTATCGCAAAAGCAGATGACAGTGCTGAGTTCGCTGCGTTAGCTTTCAAAGTAATGACTGACCCTTATGTTGGTAAGTTAACATTCTTCCGTGTGTACTCAGGTACATTAACATCAGGTTCTTATGTTAAAAACTCTACGAAGAATAAACGTGAACGTGTAGGTCGTTTACTACAAATGCACGCTAACTCTCGTCAAGAGCTTAACACAGTTTACTCAGGAGATATCGCTGCTGCGGTAGGTCTGAAAGAAACTGGTACTGGTGATACTTTATGTGGTGAGAAAAATGACATTATCTTGGAATCAATGGACTTCCCAGAACCTGTTATTCACCTATCAGTTGAACCAAAATCTAAAGCTGACCAAGACAAAATGACTACAGCTTTAGTTAAGTTACAAGAAGAAGACCCAACATTCCATGCACACACTGACGAAGAAACTGGACAAGTTATCATCGGTGGTATGGGTGAGCTTCACTTAGACATCTTAGTTGACCGTATGAAAAAAGAATTTAACGTTGAATGTAATGTTGGTGCGCCAATGGTTTCATACCGTGAAACATTTAAGCAATCAGCACAAGTTCAAGGTAAATTCGCGCGTCAATCTGGTGGTCGTGGACAATATGGTGACGTTAAAATTGAATTCGAACCAAACGAAACAGGTGGCGGTTTCGAATTCGAAAACGCTATCGTTGGTGGTGTAGTTCCTCGTGAATACATTCCATCAGTTGAAGCTGGACTTAAAGATGCTATGGAAAACGGTGTATTAGCTGGTTATCCATTAATTGATGTTAAAGCTAAATTATTTGATGGTTCATACCATGATGTCGATTCATCAGAAATGGCCTTCAAAATTGCTGCATCATTAGCACTTAAAGAAGCTGCTAAAAAATGTGAACCTGTTATCTTAGAACCAATGATGAAAGTAACAATTGAAATGCCTGAAGAATACATGGGTGACATCATGGGTGACGTAACATCTCGTCGTGGACGTGTTGATGGTATGGAACCTCGTGGTAATGCACAAGTTGTAAATGCCTTTGTACCACTTTCAGAAATGTTCGGTTATGCAACATCATTACGTTCTAATACACAAGGTCGTGGAACATACACTATGTACTTCGATCACTATGCAGAAGTTCCAAAATCAATTTCTGAAGAAATTATCAAGAAAAACACTGGTAATAAATCAGCTGAATAATTAAACTTGTATTGTGCAGTGACAGTCTGTACAATACATGTAAAGCATAATTATATGGCTTACAGTTTTATTGATTGATTTTTTAGGGAAAATGCATTATAAAGGTACTGTATGGTACTTTTAACCTAAATTAATCATCTTCTCATGATGGTGAGAAACTGTCATGAGAGATAAATTTAACAATTAATTTTCTAACGAATAGGAGAGATTTTATAATGGCTAAAGAAAAATTCGATCGCTCAAAAGAACATGCCAATATTGGTACAATCGGACACGTTGACCATGGTAAAACTACTTTAACAGCTGCTATCGCAACTGTTTTAGCAAAAAATGGTGACTCTGTTGCACAATCATACGACATGATTGATAACGCTCCAGAAGAAAAAGAACGTGGTATCACAATCAATACTTCACACATCGAGTATACAACTGAAAAACGTCACTATGCTCACGTTGACTGCCCAGGACACGCTGACTATGTTAAAAACATGATCACTGGTGCTGCTCAAATGGACGGAGCTATCTTAGTAGTATCTGCTGCTGATGGCCCAATGCCACAAACTCGTGAACATATCCTTTTATCACGTAACGTTGGTGTTCCAGCATTAGTTGTATTCTTAAACAAAGTTGACATGGTTGACGATGAAGAATTATTAGAATTAGTAGAAATGGAAGTTCGTGACTTATTAAGCGAATATGACTTCCCAGGTGACGATGTACCTGTAATCTCTGGTTCAGCATTAAAAGCACTTGAAGGCGACGCTGACTATGAGCAAAAAATCTTAGACTTAATGCAAGCTGTTGATGACTTCATTCCAACACCAGAACGTGATTCTGACAAACCATTCATGATGCCAGTTGAGGACGTATTCTCAATCACTGGTCGTGGTACTGTTGCTACAGGCCGTGTTGAACGTGGTCAAATCAAAGTCGGTGAAGAAGTTGAAATCATCGGTATGCAAGAAGATTCAAGCAAAACAACTGTTACTGGTGTAGAAATGTTCCGTAAATTATTAGACTACGCTGAAGCTGGTGACAACATTGGTGCGTTATTACGTGGTGTTGCACGTGAAGACATCCAACGTGGTCAAGTTTTAGCTGCTCCTGGTTCAATTACACCACATACAAACTTTAAAGCGGAAGTTTACGTTTTATCAAAAGATGAAGGTGGCCGTCATACGCCATTCTTCAGTAACTACCGCCCACAATTCTATTTCCGTACTACTGACGTAACAGGTGTTGTTACTTTACCAGAAGGTACTGAAATGGTTATGCCTGGCGACAACGTAGAAATGGAAGTTGAATTAATTTCTCCAATCGCTATCGAAGACGGTACACGTTTCTCTATCCGTGAAGGTGGACGTACTGTTGGATCAGGCGTTGTAACTGAAATCTACAAATAAGATATTTTATCTTGATATAGATTTGAAGAGTCTCCAATTTTTGGAGGCTCTTTTTTATATTCGTGTTAAATCTTTTTTAACTGTTTATTAGAACAAATGAGGTCACCGTTCAAAAATTGAAATCTTTGGTTATAGAAAACGCCTTAGGCATTAAAAGCCTAAGGCGTTATTACATTTTCTAACTCTAATATTTTTAAAAACTGGCTGGCACTATATTTTAACGCTTTTTCATCTAGATTAAAATACGGACTATGATGTGGGTGTGTGGTACCTTTTTCAGGATTACCGCAACCTGTTAAAAAGAATGCGCCAGGACGCACTTTTTGATAATGTGAAAAGTCTTCGCCAATCATCATTAATTCTGATTCGTTAAATCTTAAATTCATATCATTTGTAGCTTGTTTAACAATATCAAAACATTTTGGATTATTATGGACAGGTAAATAGCCTTTGATATAATCAAAATCATAAGTGATGTCGTTCGCAACAGCTAAGCCTTGTAAGAGCTTATCCATTTTGTGCATCACATGTGCTTGTACTTCTGTATCGAAAGTACGCACGGTGCCTTTACAAAACGCTGCATCTGGAATGACATTATCTGCTGAACCAGACTGTACCATACCGAAGCTAATAACGGCTTGTTTTACGGGATCTATTGTTCTAGAAACAATCTTTTGTGCACTAATGATAAATTCAGCCATAATAACCACTGGATCGATTGTTTCGTGTGGTTTTGCACCGTGCCCACCTTGGCCATGAATTGTTACATTGAATTCATCAGGAGAAGCCATCATTGCACCAGGACGAGAATAAATTGTGCCCGTAGGATAGCCACTCCACAAATGGTTTCCATATACTCTATCTACATTTTGTAAGCAACCATCATCAATCATTTCTTGTGAGCCACCCGGCATAATTTCCTCACCATATTGGAAAATCAGTACAACATCACCATTTAATTTGTTTTTATGCGCTTCAATTATTTCAGCAACCGCTAATAATGTTGCTGTATGGCCATCATGTCCACATGCATGCATCGCACCAGGATTTTTAGACTTGTAATCTACCTCTGTTAATTCATTGATTGGTAAAGCATCAAAATCAGCACGCAATGCAATCGTTGGACCGTCTCCTTGTCCGCTAAATGTTGCGACGATGCCATTTCGTCCGACGGGTGAACGTACTTCACATGATAGTTGGCTGAGTTGATTTAGGATGTAGTCACGTGTGTGATACTCCTCAAATGATAATTCAGGATATTGATGCAAATAGCGACGAATTTGAATCATTCTGTTTTCCTTTTCTCTTGCTAGTTGAAACCAATCAAACAACTTCAACCCTTCTTCCTTAAAATGATTATTCTATTATATCATTTTAAATGACTTTACTGTAGAGACAATTATTATGACTTTAATTAAATTGCAGGAAACGCTTTAACGATTCGTGGGATTCTACTTTCCTGATACAAGAAAATGGGTTATGATAAGATTAAATAGTAGATAACTCAAAGGGGGATTTTCAGTGGTACAGTCATTACATGGCTTTTTAGATGAAAATATTCAGTATTTGAAAGATAATGGACTTTATAACGAAATTGATACAATTGAAGGTGCGAATGGACCAGAGATTAAGATTAACGGGAAAAATTATGTTAATTTATCTTCAAATAACTATTTAGGACTTGCAACAGATGAAGATTTAAAACAAGCTGCTAAGGATGCTATTGATACACATGGTGTAGGTGCAGGTGCAGTAAGATCTATTAATGGTACATTAGACCTTCATGATGAATTGGAAGAAACACTTGCGAAATTTAAAGGTACAGAAGCTGCAATTGCATACCAATCAGGTTTTAATTGTAATATGGCAGCAATTTCAGCTGTTATGAATAAAAATGATGCTATTCTATCAGACGAATTAAACCACGCATCAATTATTGATGGATGTCGCTTATCTAAAGCGAAAATCATTCGTGTCAATCATTCAGATATGGATGATTTACGTGCTAAGGCAAAAGAAGCTGTTGAATCTGGACAATACAATAAAGTAATGTATATTACTGACGGTGTATTTAGTATGGATGGCGATGTTGCCAAATTACCAGAAATCGTAGAAATTGCAGAAGAGTTCGGTTTAATCACATATGTTGATGACGCACATGGCTCTGGTGTCATGGGTAATGGTGCAGGTACAGTGAAACATTTTGGCCTTCAAGACAAAATTGATTTCCAAATCGGTACATTATCTAAAGCGATTGGTGTTGTAGGTGGCTATGTAGCTGGTACACAATCATTGATCGATTGGTTGAAAGCACAATCAAGACCATTCTTATTCTCGACATCACTAGCGCCTGGTGATACAAAAGCCATCACTGAAGCTGTTAAGAAATTAATGGCATCAACAGAATTACACGATAAACTTTGGGAAAATGGTAATTACTTAAAAGATGGACTGAAAAAATTAGGTTTTGACATTGGTAATTCTGAATCACCAATTACACCAGTAATCATAGGTGACGAAAAAGAAACACAAGCATTTAGTAGTCGCTTAAAAGATGAAGGTATATATGTGAAATCTATCGTCTTTCCGACAGTGCCAAAAGGTACAGGGCGTGTTCGTAATATGCCTACTGCTGCACATACAAAAGAAATGCTTGATCAAGCATTAGCGGCATATGAAAAAGTAGGTAAAGAACTAGGTACAATTTAGCGCTAACTAGCTAGATATTAAACGAATATAAATGAAGCAACAAACTGCTAGACTGCTTATGTCCTATTTGTATGGGCATGGGTTGTCTAGCTTTTTTTGATTTTAATCATATTAATAGGGTATAGGTTTAACACTTATGACAGCATATACATAAATTACAATTTTTCTTGGATCTAGGGTGATACAATGACAAAACTGATATTATAAAGGGGAAACTCTGGCAGTGGTAAAACGACCATTGCCCATAAATTGCAAAACACGTTAGGCAATGGTGTCATGCTCGTGGGTCAAGACGAAATAAGACGCCATATGTTAAATGTTCCTGATAGCCCTGGGAATTTGTCAATTGAGCTAATAAAACACATTACTGCATATGGTATAGCGCATTGTGAATATGTTATTTTAGAAGGTATTTTCAACAAAGAAAAATATGGTAATATGTTACAGGGCATTATTTCAAGTGCTCATATTAAAAGTTATCTTTATTATTTTGACTTACCTTATGAAGAAACTGTGAGAAGACATCACTCAAAAGTATATACCGATTTTAGTGCAGAAAAACTTGCAATTTGGTTTGTTGAAAAAGATACATTAAATGTAAAAAATGAGAAATTGATTCCTGAAACGATGACACAAAATGATATACTCACGATGATCTTGAATGACCTAAATAACGAGTGAAAATCGTCATTAGAATCAGTTCGTATTTTTAATAAATTAAAAGGTTGATTTTATGCCAAATGATGTTATAGTTTTGGGTGCTGACGCCTTATGTTAAGGGGTTTTTGAATGAAAAATAATTTAGGGTTGCAATTCACTACACAACGGCTTATCATTAGACCGTTAGAAGAAAATGATTATGAGTCATGGTTGTCAGGATTTGTTAATCGTCATCCTGCGCAATATAAGTATGATAAGGGCCAAGTTGATATGTCAGATGCCACAGAACCATGGTTTGCAGCAATGGTTTCAAAGCATCAACAAGCTATTAAAGATGATGATTTGTATATATTCGGCATCTTTGATAAAACAGGACGTCATCTTGGCATGCTTAATATTAAAAATTTAAGCCGAGACCAATTTCAATGGGCTGAAATCGGTTATTTTATCCATAATCAATACTGGCATCAAGGGTATGCTTATGAAGCTTTAATAGAACTTGTGAAACAAACAAAAGAAACATTAAAGTTTCATAGAATAGAAGCACATATCAATTTGGATAATCGACCTTCTATTCAGTTAATTGAAAAATTAGGTTTTGAGTTTGAATGTATTCGAAAAGGATTTATTTTCGAACAAGGACAATGGACTGACAACTACGTGTATTATCTCAATACACATGACGAACCAATGGGATAGTAAATAAAAGGAAGGAGTGTCAACATGGTTGAATTTAGAGAGTTAACAATGGCTGACGAAACATTATATTGTGATTATATGAAAGAATGGATAGATCACGATGAAAAGGTAGTGCCTGAGATTACGAATATTACCAAGTATAATAATTTTGAAGAAATTGTTCATGCATTAGCAGACAACAAATCTAATGATGAAACAGTAGATAATACGACATTGTTTTTAATTGACGATGATAAGATTATTGGTGCTGCCAATATTCGCCATAATTTGAATGAAAAGCTAAAAATCATTGGCGGCCATGTTGGCTACGGTATTCGTAAGAGCTACCGAGGTAAAGGCTTTGGTAACAAAATCTTGAAAAAGTCATTAGATTATTTATCACGCATTGGTGTACAAGAAGCATTGATTACCTGTGAAAAAGATAATGAAGCCTCTGCAGCTGTCATCTTACACAATGGTGGAGAAGAAATAGAATCTTCAACATTAGATGATGGCACAATTGTCCGTCGCTTCCAGATAGAAATCGCATAAAAGAGCAAATATTTTACTATATTACACAAACTGCCGACAAACTATTCACTTTGTCGGCAGTTTTTTATATAGTGATTGATATTTAAATGCATGGAATATTACATAACATTTCATTTTAATAGAGAAACATTTAAATAATTAAATCAATATTAAGTTTTATTAAATTAATTGTAAAAGAAAGTTAATTTTAGCAATAAATTCATAATTATTTTAGAATATTTTTAAAAAGGTATTGAAATGCATAATAAAAGTTCTATATAATAAGTTAAAATGGTAAAATGGAGGCTTATATGGAAAGTACAATAGATTTAACAAAAATTTTAAGAATATTAAAAAATAATTTAAAACTACTAATTATATTGCCGCTTATTTGTTTATTAATAAGTGCGATTATTACTATGTTTTTTTTAGATGAAGAATTTCAATCATCGACACAAGTATTAGTGAATCAAAAAGAAAGTGATTCACAAATGATGGCGCAAGAAGTGCAAAGCAATATTCAACTTGTCAATACATACTCTGAGATTGTAAAGAGTCCACGAATACTGGACAAAGCATCAAAAGAATTAGATCGCAAATATTCTACTTCAGAACTATCGAACATGATAACGGTTACGAATCAAGCTGAATCACAATTATTAAATATTGATGTGGTAAGTAAAAGCGGTAAAGATTCAGAAGTGGTTGCTAACAAAATAGCAGAAGTATTTAGTGATGAAGTTCCTGATATTATGAATGTAGATAATGTGTCTATTCTCTCTACTGCGGATGATACTACAAAACAAGTTGCGCCAAAAACAATGATGAATCTTATCATGGGTATTGTCTTTGGTTTAATATTAGCTTGTATTATTATTTTTATTAAAGAAATATTTGACAAACGTATTAAGTCAGAAACAGATGTTGAAAATGAATTGGAATTACCAGTACTAGGGTCAATACAAAAATTTAATTAAGGAGGTATTTAAAATGCCAAAGAAAAAAAGAACTATTTCACCTTTGTATGTTCATGACAAACCCAAGTCTACAGTCAGTGAAAAATTTAGAGGGATACGTTCAAATATTATGTTTTCTAGTGCAGAAAAAGAAATACAAAGTCTGCTAATCACTTCAGAAAAACCAAAGTCAGGTAAAAGCACTGTTTCCGCGAATATTGCAGTGACCTATGCACAAGCAGAGTACAAAACATTGATTATTGACGGAGACATGAGGAAGCCCACACAGCACTATATCTTTGATTTACCCAATAATAGTGGACTGTCAAATTTAATTGTAAATAAAGCTACGTATGAAGATTCAATAAAAGAAACCAAAGTGGAGAATTTATCAATATTAACTGCTGGGCCGACACCACCGAACCCATCTGAATTAATAGCTTCTGCTCAATTTAATGAAATATACAATGAATTATTAAAGAAATATGACTTTATTGTAATTGATACACCACCAGTAAATACAGTTACAGATGCACAAATTTATGCTCAAACCATTCAAAATTGTGCGCTTGTGATTGATACAGAAAAGAATAATAAAAATGAAGTGAAAAAAGCGAAAGATTTGATTAATAAAGCAGGTGGGAAATTATTAGGAGCTATAATGAACAAAACTGCAATTGATAAATCATCTAGTTATTATTATTACTATGGAGATGACTGAAAATGATTGATATACACAATCACATATTGATGGATATCGATGATGGACCACAAAGTATTAATGCAATGATTGATTTACTGAATCAAGCAAAAAGTGAAGGGATAAATAATATTGTCGTAACACCACATCATCTGCATCCCAAATATAATAATAATATTCAACTTGTTAAAGAAGAGATAAAGGCTTTAAAACAAAATGAAGATGTTCAAAAATTAAATATCAATTTTTATGCTGGGCAAGAAATTAGAGTTTCAGATAAGGTTATTGATGACATTAATAATGGGAATATTGAAGGTATCAATAATTCAAACTACTTACTATTAGAATTTCCTAGCAATGAAGTGCCACATTACAGCAAACAATTATTTTATGAATTACAAACCATGGGTTATATTCCGATTATTGCACATCCAGAACGTAATAAGGCGATTGTTCAAAATTTGGGTTTATTATATGAGCTCATCAATGGCGGTGCATTAAGTCAACTTACGACTTCATCATTATTGGGAGGATTTGGAAGTAATGTAAGGAGCACTTCTTTAAAAATAATCAATAATAATCTAGCACATTTTATTGCATCAGATGCACATAGTGCGACAACAAGACCATTTGTAATGAAACAGTTATTTGAAGAAAGAAAATTAAAAGCTTATTATGAAGAATTTGAAAACTATTTAGAAAACGGGAAGTTAATGATAAATAATGAAAGGATTTCCAAACAAATACCAACGCAAGAGTATAAGCAGAAAAAGTGGTTTGGTCTTTTCTAGAAAAAGTGAATGAGGGGATTAAGAGTGACAAAGGTTTCTGCAAAATTGCGATTTTTAATACTAATCATTATAGATTCACTAATTGTTACATTTTCAATATTTTTAGGATATTCCATATTAGAACCATATTTTAGAGGCTATTCAATTGATTTATTAGTATTATCATCAATTATCTTGTTAGTTTCACATCATATTTTTGCATATGTGTTTAATTTGTATCATCGTGCATGGGAGTACGCGAGTGTAAGTGAATTAATGTCAATTGTAAAAGCGGTTACAAGTTCTATAGTTCTTACCATCATATTAGTTGCTTTAATAACAGGTGATAGCCCATTTCTACGTTTATATTTTATTACATGGATGATGCATTTATTATTAATTGGGGGATCTAGACTATTTTGGAGAGTTTATAGAAAATATTATATAGGGAATTCAATTGATAAAAAATCAACATTGGTTGTAGGTGCAGGGCAAGGCGGATCAATGCTGATACGCCAAATGTTACGTAGCCATGATATGCGCATGCAGCCTGTACTAGCAGTAGATGATGATAAAGAAAAGCAAAAAATGACGATAACTGAAAGAGTGAAAGTTCAAGGGTTTATTAAAGATATCCCTGAATTAGTAAAAAGATATAATATAAAAAAGATTATTATAGCAATACCAACTTTAAGCACCAAGAGATTAAATGAAATTAATGAAGTTTGTAATATTGAAGGTGTAGAGTTATTTAAAATGCCTAATATTGAAAATGTAATGTCTGGGGAAATAGAAGTAAATCAACTAAAAAAAATTGATGTTGAAGATTTACTTGGTAGGGATCCAGTGGAACTAGATATGGCATCCATAGCAAAGGAATTAACGCATAAAACAGTACTAGTTACTGGTGCTGGTGGTTCTATTGGTTCAGAGATATGCAGACAAGTATGTAAATTCGAACCAGACCGTATTGTTTTATTAGGACATGGAGAAAATAGTATTTATTTAATTCATCAAGAGTTAAATAAACTATTTGGTGAAGCAATTGATTTTATACCGGTGATCGCAGATGTACAAAATAAAGAACGCATGTTAGCAATTATGCAAAAATATAAACCATATGCAGTTTACCATGCAGCAGCACATAAACATGTACCGCTTATGGAATTTAATCCGATGGAAGCAATTCGAAATAATATCATAGGAACTAAAAACACTGCTGAATCAGCAAAAGAAGCAGAAGTCAGTAAATTTGTGATGATTTCTACGGATAAGGCAGTAAATCCGCCTAATGTTATGGGAGCGACTAAGCGTGTAGCTGAGATGGTAGTTCAAAGTATGAATGACACACATTGTCAAACGAGTTTTGTTGCAGTTCGATTTGGTAATGTGTTAGGTTCTCGAGGGTCAGTCATACCATTATTTAAAAAGCAAATTGAAGCTGGCGGACCAGTAACAGTAACTCATCCAGAAATGACAAGATATTTCATGACAATTCCTGAAGCTTCTAGACTTGTACTACAAGCTGGCGCATTAGCAGAAGGTGGAGAAGTATTTGTATTAGATATGGGAAAACCAGTAAAAATAGTTGATTTGGCAAAAAACTTAATACATTTAAGTGGTAAAAAAGAAGAAGATATAGGTATTCAATATAGTGGTATCAGACCAGGTGAAAAATTATTTGAAGAACTTTTAAATGAAAATGAAGTCCATTCAGAACAAGTGTATGAAAAGATTTATAGAGGGAAAGTTGATTACCATTCCAAAGCTGGAGTTGATTTTATCGTGGAAGATTTAATAAATAATTTTTCGAAAGAAAAACTCTTAAAGATAGCAAATAGATAAATATAAAAATGTATATTGGGGTTTTAAAATGAAACTAAAGGACAAAGTAATTTTAATTATAAATTTTGTTACAGTATTATTTAGTATAATTGCATTTATCGGTTATTTAAATAATTTGATAGATTTTAGAATTGTTACAATTTCATTATGTATAACTATTGCTATAACCGTGTATTTACTTTACAAAAAAAGAAAAGGCTTTTTATTAGTTTATTTAATATATTTATTTTTAACTAATTTTGGTGTATTTGTAACAAATATATTTTTAGTAAATCCTTTAGTAGAGTATCATGGTGACTTATCTTGGTACAATATAAATACATCTAATTTGTTTAGCATTGCTACTTTTGCGATATTAATTTTTACAATTTTAAGTAATTTTATTAGTGTGTTTAGCAAAGTGAATCCTAGTATAAATTTTGATATCAAAAAAAGCGGGAATAAGTTGTTTTATTATACAGGAATATTTTTGATTATTGGATTTACGGTTCAATTTCTTTTTTATATTGTAACTGGCAAGTTAGCGATTAATACTTATGGGGATTATGTAAGTAGTATACAAGAATTGCCAATGTATACGTATGGTATATTCTTTTTTTCAATTGGTATTGCTTTTGCATTTACTAATGTCAAAAAAGAACATATTAAATATTTAGTAATTATATTAACTCCACAGATACTACTTTTTTTAATGACTGGAAATAGAGGAGAAGTATTTTATCCCATTCTATCAGCACTTGGAGTATTAATAGTAAGGAATTATAAAATTAAATGGTGGATGATAATTACAATGGTTTTTACATTGTTTTTTGTAATACCATTTATTAAAGTCTTCAGAAATATGGATAGTAGCTCGCTTGAAAAGATTGATATAAATTGGTTTTCTTCACTTGTTGAAATAGGTTACACACTTCGTCCTTTAGGTTATGTAACTAGGTGGATCGATGGTGGGGAAAGTATAGCTTATGGCAAAAGTTACTTAGCACCTATCCAAAATATACTTTCATATATTATACCTGGGTTACAACCTGTAAACTATGAAATGGTTGGTTATGGCTTTAGATATAGACTACCTGATATGGGTTTTAATGTAATTGCAGAAGCATACTACAACGGTGCAATTATTGGAGTATTTATTGTAATGGTATTATTAGTGCTTTTACTTTGGAAATTCACAAATTTTAAATCGTTTGAAATGCTATCAATGGGGACTGCAATTGTAAGTGTATTAATTAATAATATAAGAAATGCATTTTCATTCGTACCTGCATACATATTAATTATCATTGTAATAGTGGTTATATTACTGTTTATAGATAATTATATAAAAAAAGAAATGAAGGCTGATTGAATTGGTGAAAAATTTTAATTATATGTTTGTAGCTAATATAGTGTCTGCATTATGCAAATTTTTAATTTTACTAGTAATAGTTAGATTAGGAACACCTGAGGATGTAGGACGTTATAATTATGCTTTAGTTATAACTGCTCCAATTTTTTTATTTATATCCCTAAAAATAAGGTCTGTAATTGTCACAAATGATAAATATAGTCCGAATGAATATATATCAACAATTTTTTTAATAAATATTATTGTTTTAATATTTATTGCAATTTTTATTTATATATTAGGGAATGGTGATTTAACTACTATATTAATAGTATCGTTAATAAAATTATTTGAAAATATAAAAGAAGTACCTTATGGAATATATCAAAAAAATGAGAGTCTCAAATTACTTGGAATTTCAATGAGTATTTATAATATACTAAGTTTAATTTTGTTTTATATTATATATTCTTTTTCACACAACTTGAATATGGCACTTTTATTTTTAGTAATAGCCTGTATATTCTCATTTACCATTATCGATAGATGGTATCTAAATAAATATTATAATGTGAAACTACACTATAATAGTAATATTGCAAAATTTAAGGAGATTTTTATTCTTGCAATACCTCTTGCTTTTTCAAGTGCATTAGGATCATTAAACACCGGAATTCCTAGGATAGTATTAGAAAATTTATTCGGAAAATATACATTAGGTATATTTTCTACAATAGCGTATGTTTTGGTAATTGGGGGATTATTTGCAAATTCAATCAGTCAAGTTTTTTTACCCAAACTTAGAAAATTATATAAAGATGAAAATAAAATTGAGTTTGAAAAGTTAACTAGAAAAATGGTGTTTATAGGAATTTTCATTGGTATGTGCTCGGTAATATTGAGTTTGTTTTTAGGTGAGCCATTGTTATCATTGTTATTTGGAAAAGAATATGGTGAAAATAATATAATATTAATCATTCTTTCTTTTGGTTTGCTTTTTATACTCAGTGGTGTTTTTTTGGGGACAACTATAATAGCTACAGGAAAGTATAATGTGAACTACAAAATTTCTCTAATACTATTGTTTTGTATTTTGATATTTAGTTTCTTCTTAATACCAAAATACTCTTTATTAGGTGCTGCTTTAACTATTACTCTTTCACAATTTGTTGCTTTAATAAGCTATTACTATTTTTACAAAAGAATATTTTGAGGTGATAATTAATGAAAAAATTATTTTTAAAGTTAATGAAGAAGAATCTGACTGAAGAGAAAATAAGGAAATTGGGCGTAAAAGTTGGAAATGACTGTAGGTTTTTAAGTGTTGATAAATCAACATTTGGATCTGAGCCTTATCTGATTCAAATAGGAAATCATGTGACAATAACTAGTGGTGTGAAATTTGCTACTCATGATGGTGGGGTATGGATTTTTAGAAAAGAGTATCCAGAGATAGATAATTTTCATAGAATATTTATCGGTAATAATGTTTTCATAGGTATTAATTCAATAATTTTACCGGGAGTAACAATAGGGAATAATGTAGTAGTAGGCGCGGGAAGTGTTGTAACAAAAGATGTACCTGATAATGTAATTGTTGGTGGTAATCCTGCCCAAAAAATTAAAAGTATAGAGGCATATGAAACTAAAATATTAGAAAACGCGGATTACACAAAAAAACTTAATTATAATGAAAAGAAAATATATCTATTAAATAAATTCAAAGAGAACAGGTATAAATAATGATTAAAGTTATGCATATATTTAGCAGAATGAATCGTGGCGGTGCAGAATTAAGAACTATTGATACAATGAAACGATTAAATAGGGAGTTTGAGTTTCATGTGTGTGCTACATCAGGGAAAAAGGGCGAATTAGATGATGAATTAGAGTCTATGGGTATTACGATGCATTATTTAGATATTAAAAAATTTAGTTTTCCTTTCAAATTTATAAAGCTATTGAAAAAGAAAAATATAGATGTTGTACATAGTCACATACTTTTTATGAGTGGGTTGATTCAATTACTTTCCTTTTTATCAAAAGTAAAAAATAGAATAACACACTTTAGAACTTCCAAAGATAGTAAAGAACAATATAGTAAAATAAGAAAAGCTAGAAATAAAGTACTGAAAATCATTATAGAAATCTTTAGTACGAAAATTTTATATGTAAGTAATCTAGCAAATAGGAATTTAATTTCAAGGAAAATTTTTCTGAAAAAACATAAAACACTTTACAATGGATTTGAAATAAGTGAATTAAATAAACACTTTGAAAAAGAAGAAAACAGTTTTATTTATGTCGGGAGATTTTTTCATACTAAGAATCAATTATTTTTGTTAGACGTAATAGAAAATTTAAAAAAAGAATTCAATACTAGTATTGAAATTACCTTTGTCGGCAATATTGAAACTGATTATGGAAAAAAATTCTTGAGTATAGTAAATGAAAGAGATTTAAATAAAAATGTTAAGATTATTGGAGAAGTAAATAATCCATTAGATTATTTAAAAACGAGTGAATATTTTTTATTTCCTAGTGAATTAGAGGGGTTACCTGGAGCATTGATAGAAGCGCATCTTCACAAATGTATTGTTATATCTTCGAATATAAAAGAAAATGCTGAAGTAAATGAATATTTTACAGAATCTTCATTTGAATTAGAATTAAATCCAAAAACATGGGCCTCAACTATTGAAAAGCTAATTTCAGGAAAAAAGCATGTAAGTTTTAATGATTCTAATGCTTTTGATATCAATATGACTACACAAGAATTAAAAGAAATTTATATGAGTAAAACTTTATAGATGAAGGGATTGTATTTTCATGAAAATTTTAATCACAGGTACTGCAGGTTTTATTGGATCACATCTTGCGAAAAAGTTAATTAAACAAGGACATCATGTTATAGGTGTAGATAGCATAAATGATTATTATTCAGTTTCTTTGAAAGAAGATAGACTAGAATCGATCGGAAAAGAGAATTTTACTTTTTACAAATTAAAATTAGAAAATTACGAAGATTTAGTAAAAATATTTAAAGATGAAAAACCAGAAGTGGTTGTTAATTTAGCAGCTCAAGCGGGTGTTAGATACAGCATAGATAATCCAAAAGCGTATATAGATGCTAATATTGTTGGTTTCGCTAATATACTTGAATGTTGCAGACATTTTGATATACAAAATTTAATTTATGCATCATCAAGTTCTGTATATGGCGCAAATACTTCCAAACCATTTAGCACTTCGGATAACATAGATCATCCATTAAGTTTATATGCTGCAACTAAAAAATCTAATGAATTAATGGCACATACGTATAGTCATTTATACAATTTGCCAACTACCGGTTTAAGATTTTTCACAGTATACGGACCTTGGGGAAGACCAGATATGGCACTATTTAAATTCACAAAAGCGATTGTAAATGATGAGGTTATAGATGTTTATAATCACGGGAATATGATGAGAGATTTTACTTATGTGGATGATATTGTAGAAGCAATAAGTAGATTAGTGAAAAAACCTGCATCGCCAAATAAAGAATGGTCAGGAGCAAATCCAGATCCTAGTTCTTCTTATGCTCCTTATAAAATATATAACATAGGAAATAACAGTCCAGTCAGATTAATGGAGTTTGTAGAAGCAATTGAAAATAAATTAGGAAAAGAAGCTAAGAAAAACTACATGGATTTACAACCAGGAGATGTACCTGAAACTTATGCAAATGTAGATGACTTGTTTAGAGATATTGATTTTAAACCAGAAACTACAATTCAAGATGGTGTAAATAAATTTGTTGATTGGTATTTAGAATATTATAAATAATGAAGGGAAGGGGGGGGTTCATATGCAATTACTCTTTGTACATGATTTCCCAGTTGAAAAATATAAAGATAATTATTATTCAATAGGGTTCTCTCACAAAATTTGGAATAGATATTTAACAATTTTTGATAAAATGCTCATAAACTCACGAGTGAAAAATGTAGATAATGTGGAAATTATTAATAAGTCAAATGGAGAAAAAGTGAATTTCAAAACAATAGATAGCTATAAATCACCTAAATCTCTATTTTTTAAACACAGGGAAATAATTGAAACACTTACAATTTCGATTAAGAAAAGCGATGGTGTTTTAATTAGGCTACCAAGTGTTTTAGGATTTATTGCAGCTCAAATATGTAAAAAACTCAATAAACCTTATATGGTGGAAGTAGTTGGTGCAGCATTTGACGCATATTGGTTTCATGGATCAATATTCGGTAAGATTTTATCGTTACCTATGGAATGTTTACAAAAAAATGCAGTGAAAAATGCTAGTGTAGCAATTTATGTTACTAAGAAATATTTGAGTAACAAATATCCTTGTAATGGGGAAGAGTTTAAAGGTATTTCAAACGTACAAGCTGTAGAAAAATTTAATAAGAACTTAGATGTTGGTAATAAAATTAAAATAGGACTTATTGGATCTACATTTGTTGATTATAAAGGACATGACGTAGCTATAAAAGCAGTAAGTAATTTGGTGAATGAAGGCTATAACATTGAATTAGAATTTGTGGGTGATGGACCCAACCAGAAATTTGTGAATATGGCTAAAAAATATAAGATTGAAAATAATATTATTTTTAAAGGGAAAATTTATGATAAGACAGATTTAAATAACTGGTTTAGAAATTTAGATTTGTATATTCAACCAAGCTTAACAGAGGGGCATTGTCGAGCAATTGTCGAAGCAATAGGAAATGGAGTGCCTACATTAGCATCCAAAGCTGGTGGTAATTCGGATAGCGTTAATAAAGAATATTTGTTTAAACCAAAAGATGCAGTTAAATTAGCAAAACTAATTAAAAAATCTATTATGTCTAAAAAATATCGAGAAAAAAACATCTTAGAAAACAAAAAAAACATTTTGGGTTATAACCTGAAAAATATTCAAATAGAAAGGGAACAGGCGCTGCTAAATTATAAAAAAATAATAAATGATTTTTATTTAGCGAAAGGAATAAATAAAAATGCTTGAATATATATATAATCATTCACCAATAATTTTCCAAAATTTAATGGTTTCAATAAAAGGTAAAATATTCATAAAACAAAGATATACTAAACATTATTTTGAAGAAATAAAGAAACTTAGAGAGTGTAATGATTTTTTTGAACTACAAAATCACAGATTTAAAGAATTTTATAATTATATCAAAAGAAATAGTGAATTCTATTCTGAAATAATTAAAAAAAATAACCTAAGTGATATAAAAATCACTGTGGAAAATATAAACCAATTACCTGAAATTACGAAAGATGATATTAGAAAAAATGTTGATAGAATTATTACTAAAAAGAAAAATAGACTTATAAAAATGGGTACTGGTGGTTCGACTGGTAAAAGTATGGTTTTCTATACTAATGCATATGATATGTCTAGAAAAATAGCGTACCTTGATTACTTCAAAGAACAACATGGAGTATATAAAGGTATGAAAAGAGTTAGCGTAGGAGGCAGAAAAATTGTGCCTATTAAACAAAAAAAGAAAGTATTTTGGCGATATAATAAACCACTAAATCAATTAATGATATCTGCATATCATGCAGATGGTGAAAATCTTAAATACTATATTAAAAAATTAAACAAATTCAAGCCTGAAACTTTGGATGGATATACTACAGTCATTCATAGGATTGCGAAATATATTTTAGATAACGATATAGAATTAAGTTTTACGCCGATTGCTATTTTTCCGAATGCAGAAACTTTAACTGATTTAATGAGGGATGATATTGAAAAAGCTTTTAATTGTCCAGTGCGTAATCAATATGCTTCTTCTGAAGGAGCACCTTTTATTACAGAGAACAAAGAAGGCGAGCTAGAAATTAATGTAGCAACTGGAGTATTTGAGTTTGAACAAATTCATGGTAATATCTATGAGTTAATAGTGACAGGTTTTTATACTACTAGTACACCATTATTGAGATATAAAATTGGAGATTCAGTAGAATTAGAAAATGTACTACCTGTAAATTATAAGCAAAAAGATATAAAGATTAAAAGAATTATTGGTCGTAATAATGATTTTTTACAGTCTAGAGAGAAAGGGATTGTAACTAATGTAAATTTATCAACAGCAATAAGATTTGTTGAGAATGATGTTATTGAATCACAATTTGTACAGAATGAAATTGACAATATTATAGTGTATTTAGTAATTAGTAATAATGCAGATAAAAATAATATTATTAAAAAATTAAAATATGAGTTGAAATTCAGGTTTGGTACAAGTACTAATTTTCATTTTAAATTTGTCAATAAGATACCTTCAACATCTGGTGGAAAAAAAAGATTTGCAATTAATAACATTAAATAAGGGGATAAGAAAATGAATAGAAATATTGCTGTAGTTGGATTAGGTTATGTAGGTTTACCAGTAGCTGTGACTTTTGGGAATAAACATAAGGTAATCGGATTTGATATTAATGAAACAAGGATTCAAGAGCTACAAAATAATTACGATAGAACAAATGAAGTTACAGAAGATAAATTGAAGCAAACTAATATAGAGTACACTTCAAATGCAGCGGATTTGAAAAAAGCTGATTTTATTATTGTGGCTGTACCTACGCCAATCGATAAACATAATAAACCGGATTTATTACCATTATTAAAAGCCAGTGAAACAGTTGGGAAAGTCATTACGCCTGACACAATAGTAGTTTACGAGTCAACTGTATACCCTGGTGCAACAGAAGAAGAGTGTGTACCTGTATTAGAAAAACATTCTGGACTCGTTTGTGGTAAAGACTTTTTTGTTGGTTATTCACCTGAGAGAATTAATCCAGGAGATAAAGTACATACTTTCGAAACAATTACTAAAGTAGTATCAGGTCAAACATCTGAAGTGTTAGAAGTAGTTGCAGACGTATACAGCTCAGTCGTCACAGCGGGAGTTCATAAAGCATCTTCTATTAAAGTAGCAGAAGCGGCAAAAGTCATTGAAAACACACAACGTGATGTAAATATTGCTCTAATGAATGAATTAGCAATCATTTTTGATAAATTAGATATAGATACTAATGAAGTACTTAAAGCATCAGGAACAAAATGGAACTTCTTGAATTTTAAGCCAGGATTAGTAGGTGGGCATTGTATTGGTGTAGATCCATATTATTTAACACATAAAGCTCAGGAAGTTGGTCACCATCCTGAAGTAATCTTAGCAGGAAGAAGAATAAATGATAATATGGCAAAACATATTGCTTCTAATGTTATTAAAGAACTGTTGAAACAAGGATTAGAAGTACAAGGTGCGACAGTAAATATGTTAGGTCTTACATTTAAAGAAAATTGTCCAGACTTAAGAAATACAAAAGTTGTTCACATCATTGAAGAATTAAAAGAATATGGACTAAACGTAACAGTGAATGATGTTGAAGCGGATAAAAATGAAGCAAGTAGGTTATTTAATATTGAGTTAACAGATAAAAAAGATTTAAGACCTGCAGACGCATTAATTTTTGCAGTTTCACATAAAGATTATATGGATAATAAAAAGGAGTATATTAATTTAGCGAAAAGTAATGGTGTAGTTTCTGATATTAAAGGAATAATCAACAGTAATGATCTTATTGAAAGTCAGAGATTATGGAGATTATAAGTATAAAATTAAATTGTGGGGTTTTGTATGAAAAATCAAAAAGTGTTTCATTTAGTCACTGTTTCTAAAAGTATTCCACTGATGAAAGGGCAAATAGAATTTCTAAGGGAAAAAGGATTTAATGCTTGTATTATATCTTCTAATGGAAAAGAAATACGAAAGTATGATGAATGTGCTTATAGGATAATAAATATGCAAAGGGAAATATCAATATTAAAAGATATAAAATCATTAGTTAATCTAATAGTCTTGTTTCTTAAAGAAAGACCGCTAATTGTCAATTCGGGCACTCCAAAAGCCGGATTACTAGGGACAATTGCGGCATTTATTACAATGAGACCCAATAGAATTTACACAGTTAGAGGTTTAAGATTAGAAACAGTTACAGGTTTGAAATATAAAATATTATACATTATGGAAAAAATAGCAATGATGTGTTCTACAGACATAATAGCAATATCTGATAGTTTAAAAGAGAAAATTATAGAGTTAGGATTAGCGAAAGAGAGTAAAATCACAATATTAGGACAGGGTAGTTCCAATGGACTTAATTTGAAAGATTTTAATGATTTGAATAATAAAATTGATATTAATATCAAAGAACAATTAAATAACTCATTTGTTATTGGATACATTGGTAGAATAGTAAAGGATAAGGGGATAAGTGAGTTGATTAGATCTTTTCAAAAATTACAAAAACTAAAATATAATGTAAAATTATTGGTTGTTGGTGATTTTGAAAAAGCTAATACTATCAGTGAGGAAGAAATAAAAATATTAAAGAATGATACTAATATAATATGGGTTAACCGTGTTGATAATCCAGTTGCCTATTTTAATAATATGGATGTGTTTGTTTTTCCAACATATAGAGAAGGATTTGGAAATGTAAGTATTGAGGCGCAATTATTAAAAATTCCAGTTATAACTACAAATGTAACTGGGGCAAGAGATACAGTTATAAATGGAAAAACAGGTTTTATTGTAGAAAAAAATGATGTTGATTCAATAGTAGAAAAAATAGAATTATTGATTAATGATGATAATTACCGTAAAAAATTAGGGGAAAATGGTAAAGAGAGAGTTGAAAAATCTTTTTCAAATGAAATAATTTGGGAAGATATGGAAAAATTATACACAAATTTACTAAAAAAATAAGAGATTAATTTTTGTAGTGAATTCAGGAGGGCGTTAATGAAGATATTAATAACTGGAGCAAATGGCCATTCAGGTAGAATTTTTTTAAATAATTTAGAAAAGGAAAATTCAAAATTATTTGATGAAGTTCATATAACAGTAAGAAAAAATAATTTAGATGAATTTATCACTAAATCGAAATTAAATATAATTAAACATCATGGTGATTTAAACGATTCTGAATTTGTAAATAAAATAACAAAAGATATAGATATAATATTGCATATAGCTGGAATTCAAATGAGTAAAATATTATTTGAAAAAGCAGTTCAAAATAAGGTCAATTGGATTATAGCAATTCATACTACTGGACGATATTCCAAATTTAAATCTGCATCAGCAGAATATATAGAAATAGAGGACAAATTGCTTGAACTTAGAGACGAAATAAATATCACAATTTTACGTCCGACTATGATATATGGTTCTAGTAGAGATAAAAATATGAATAAACTCATAAAATTTATAGACAAATTCCCAATTTATCCAATTTTTGGAAATGGGAAAAATCTGATGCAACCAGTTAATGCAATAGATTTAGCACGTTCCTATATTCAAGTAATTGAAAATTCAGAAGTAACAAAAAATCAAAACTATAATTTATCAGGTAAATATCCTGAAAAATACAAAAGTTTGATTAATACAGTTTCCCAATATTTAAATAAAAAAATTGTACTAATTAAATTACCTATCTTTTTTTCCTATTACTTTGTTAAATTATTTAGAAAAATAATACCTAAATTTCCTTTGAATGAGGAACAAGTGCTTAGAATGAAGGAAAATAAAGATTTTACCCATTTAAAAGCAACTGAAGATTTTGGTTATACCCCAATGAGTTTTGAAGAAGGTATTAAAGAAGAAATAAAAGAATATAAAAGGAATATGAAATAATTATGAAAAGACTTTTCGATGTTTTAAGTTCACTATATGCACTAACCATATTTTCTCCGTTGCTAATTTTTGTTTCTATAGCAATTAAAATAGAATCCCAAGGGCCGATTGTTTTCAAACAAGATCGACCAGGATTAAAAAACAAGTTATTTAAAATTTATAAATTTAGATCAATGAGACAAGATACACCAAATGTTGCAACTGATAAGTTAGATCCTACAGATTACATTACTAAAACAGGAAAATTTATCAGAAAAACATCTATAGATGAATTACCACAGTTATTAAATATTTTAAAAGGTGATATGGCTGTAGTTGGGCCTCGACCTGCTTTATATAATCAGTATGAGCTTATTGAAAAAAGAACGAATGTAAATGTTCATTTAGTTAAACCTGGTTTAACAGGATTAGCACAAGTTATGGGGAGAGACGACAATAGCGATGATCAAAAGGTGCAATATGATAAATTTTATATTGAGAATCAATCTTTTAAATTAGATATGTATATTATATATAAAACTATAAAAAATACTATTTCTTCTGAAGGAGTTAGTCACTAATTTATAGAATTTAGAAGAGGAAGAACAAATCGACAAGGAGTAATGTGATGAAAAAAAAGAGAAAATCATTAACAAAGAAAATTGTCGTCACAATAGTTATTGCGTTAGCACTGCTAATTATTATAGCTGTAGCATTTATATTCTATAAACTTACGTCATTAAATAGTTCAATTAATGATCCACTTGATAGAAAACATTCTGAACTTAGAGATGGGCCAATAAAAAAAGGAGAGCCAATTTCAATAGCGCTTTTTGGTATAGACTCTGATGAAATAAGGGATTCAGAACACGGTGGGCAAAGATCAGATTCAATCGTACTTCTGTCAATTAATCCAAAAGATAAAAAAACAGAAATGATTAGTGTGCCTCGTGATACACATGCTGAAATTGTTGGTAAAGATACAGAAGAAAAAATTAATCACGCCTATGCCTATGGTGGTCCAGATATGGCAGTGAAATCTGTAGAAAAGCTAATGGATGTACCTATTGATCATTATGCAGCCATAAATATGGATGGTGTTTCTACACTTATAGATGAAGTTAATGGTGTAGATGTTGTTAGTAATGCAACTTTCAATGTTAGAGACTATACCTTTGAAAAAGGTAAGAAATATCACATGGATGGTAAAGAAGCATTGGCGTTTATGCGGAGTAGGAAAGAAGCAGGTGCTGGTGGAGATGAAGGAAGACAAGCGCGACAACAACTTGTTATCGAAGCAGTAGCTAAGAAATCAATGAATCCAAGTTCAATACCGAAAATCAATTCAATATTTAATGCGGTAGAGGATAACGTCAAAACTGATTTGAGTTTAACTGATTTAAACGGTATTCGATCTGATTATAAGAGTGCACAAAAAAATGTGAATCGTCATACTTTAAATGGTGAAAATACATTAGGTGATGATGGATTATACTATTTTTATCCAAGTAATAATGACCAAATAGTTAAAGATTATAAAGATAATTTGAATTTAAAATAACTAATACTTAAAACCGTCAACACTAAAAAAGTAGTTGGCGGTTTTATTATATGAATATTTATTTATGAAAACGCCAACATGAAATAAAAGACTTCGCAAAAAATTTCAAGTATAATTGTTTTTAATACTAGGTATTAATTTTAAAAAAGAAGTGAGGTTATAACATGTCAAAGGTCATTCAAGATATACATACAGCGTTTGAGCATTTAGATGATGGCATGACAGTGCTCGCCGGTGGTTTTGGACTATGCGGGATACCAGAGCATGCTATTGAAGCAATTCGGACAAAAGGTACAAAAGGGTTAACCGTAGTGAGTAATAACTGTGGTGTTGATGATTTTGGACTAGGTCGCTTACTAGAGAAAAAACAAATAGATAAAATGGTCAGCTCATATGTTGGTGAAAATAAAATATTTGAACAACAGCTGATTAATGGTGAGTTAGATGTAGCACTAACACCTCAAGGTACGTTAGCTGAAAAACTACGTGCAGGAGGTGCGGGTATTCCAGCATTTTACACCAAAACAGGTGTAGGTACTTTAATTGCTGAAGGTAAAGAAACACGTGAATTTGACGGTGAAACGTACATTATGGAACGTGCCATTACAGGTGATTTTGGTATTGTGAAAGCTCAAAAAGCGGATACATTTGGTAATTTAGTATTTGAAAAAACAGCGCGTAATTTTAATCCTTTATGTGCTATGGCGGCTAAGACTACTGTCGTTGAAGTAGAAGAAATTGTTGAATTAGGTGAAATTGATCCAGATGATGTACATCTATCAGGGGTATATGTGGATTATATTTATCTAGGCAAGCATTTTGAAAAACGTATAGAAAAACGTACAGTGAAGGAGGCATAACATGGATAAACAAACACAGCGTAAGAAGATTATTCAACGTGCAGCACAAGAAATTCAAAGTGATATGGTGATTAATTTAGGTATTGGTATGCCAACTCTTGTAGCAAATGAACTCAATGATCATGTGGAAAATGTTTTTTTTCAATCTGAAAATGGTTTGCTTGGGATTGGTCCATATCCTACTGAAGATGAGGTTGATCCTGACTTAATTAATGCAGGTAAAGAAACGGTTACTGCTGCTAAAGGTGCATCCTATTTTGACAACGCAGAATCATTTGCCATGATACGAGGGGGGCATATTGATTTAGCAATTCTTGGAGGCATGGAAGTTTCGGAAACAGGAGATTTAGCGAACTATATGATACCAGGCAAGCTTGTAAAAGGTATGGGCGGCGCTATGGATTTAGTGGTTGGTGCTCAGAAAGTAGTCGTTATCATGGATCATATGAATAAGCACGGTGAATCTAAAATAAAAGCAAAATGTGACTTGCCATTAACTGGCGCAAGTGTTGTTAACACGTTAATCACAGATTTAGCTGTTTTTAAATTTGAAGATAAAGTTATGAAATTAGTTGAACTTCAAGAAGGCGCCACACTTGAACAAGTACAAAAGTATACAGCTGCTTATTTTGAAAATTGTTTGAATCGTTAGGTGTTTTTCGAGATTTTATACGATCTATTCCTAGATAAGCCGTTTGTTATATTAAAAAATTAATCTTTAGCCAAGCTTAAAATTCGGTTTAAGTATGTTATTGTAACATTATAGCTTGAATTGATTACAAAGGTGCGAAGATTGATATGAAGCAAAATGCAGAACTGAAAAGTATTGTTATTGCTATTATATTTGCAGCGGCTGCAGATGTGGTTCCTGATGGAATATTTCATAAAATATTGTTGCTAATGGGCATTTTAGCATTTATTTATATGTTGATTACACATTTAAAGTTTACGTTATATCATATTAAAATAGAAGATAATCAGCAACAAACATGGTTTAGTGTGAAAATGGATTATTGGTTGCTTTTTATTAAAAATATGGTGGCCATAACGCTATTATTAGCGATATATTGTGTGTCTGTGTATGTCAATAATCATATGGCTTGGATTATCATTCCTTTACTTATCGTTGGATTTATAGGATTAATCCTATTTGAAAATAAAATGGAAAAGAAGAGTAATATTTTAGAGTCAGAAAATGTAGAAGAATAGAGGTGGCTTATGCAATTTATTGATGCACATGAACAAGCAGAATTATTAAACATGGAAGAAGTCGTTGAAGCGGTCGCAGAATCTTTACAGACCTATTCTGAAGGGAAGACGGATACTCCTTTACGTTATGTACTTCCTTTTAATGAAGATAATCGTTATCTGGTTATGCCGGCCCTATCTGATGAATTGAAAGTTGTGGGTCTTAAAACAGTAACAGTTGCACCTAACAATACAAAGATAGGTAAAAATACTATCGTCGGATCTGTTATATTATCTGATTATGAAACCGGTGAAACATTAGCTGTATTAGAAGGTTCATACTTAACCAAGATTCGTACAGGTGCAATTTCTGGCGTAGCTACAAAATACCTTGCCCGTGAAAATGCAGAAACATTATGTGTCATAGGCACAGGTGACCAAGCGCAGGGATTAATTGAAGCTGTACTAGCTGTTAGAGATATCAAGCGTATTCAACTTTATAACAGAACATATCGTAAAGCTGTGACATTTGCAGAAACAGTACAACAGCAATATCAATTTGTAGATGTGACAGTGATGGAAAATGTTAATGATGCTATATCTAATGCCGATGTTATTGTCACAGCAACCAACGCCACACAACCTGTTTTTAATAAACCATTAGATGCTGGGGTGCATGTGAATGCTGTGGGCTCTTTTAAACCAGACATGCAAGAGTTACCTTCACACGCTATAGCCAATGCCGATAAAGTAGTTGTAGAAGCATCGGAAGCGGCGTTAGAAGAAACAGGAGATTTAATTACCCCTATGGATGAAGGCTTATTTGGAGAAAAAGATTTATATGGAGAATTAGGAGAAATCATCGGTTCTAATTTAGCTGGACGCGAAAGTGATGATGAAATTACCGTTTTTAAATCTGTAGGTGTAGCCATTGTAGATATTATTGTTGCTAATTATTTTTATCAAAAAACACAAGAAAACAATGATGCACTTTAAGTTATATAAGGTCGACAGAGTAAAATTTTGATAGTTTATAGTAAAATTCTTAAGCGTTTCGCCATATCGCTTTATAGTATAATGTAGGTATTATTTTATCCTTTAAAGGAAACTTATGGTGGAACGCTTTTTATGATAGTTTTCTAAGTTGAACGTTTTAAACACCATTTGCACTAATAGCAGAACATATTATAACTCATTTCATTTATTGGGGGAAAAGAATTTTTGCAAAGGGCATGGTGTTATTATTCAATTATTATTAAGTTTTTACCTCAATTTCTTTTGATTTGTTCTTCAAAATTGTTAAACTTGTATTAATATATAGAAAATGTTAATTAACTAAAATTATAATTTTATTTGTGATACTATTGCGTTTTTTTATAATAAAAGTTAGTTGTATGAAGTAATATATTTTATTAAAAGCATTGACGATAAATATCTTATGACTTGAATATATAGGAGGAGAAAAAATGAAAATACTAATTACAGGTGGTGCTGGATTTATTGGCTCACATTTAGCAGAACATTTTAATAATGATAATGAGGTGTTTATATTAGACAATTTAAGCACAGGCCATCGTTCGAATGTTAAATTTATAGATGATGCACATTTCATTGAAAATGATGTGGTTAATACATCTTTTGTGACATCATTAGTAGAGCAAGAACAATTTGATATTGTCATTCATTTAGCAGCAGTAGTTAGCGTTGTAGAAACAATAAATGATCCTATAAAGTCTCAATCTGTCAATATAAATGGTACATTGAATCTCTTAGAAGCCAATCGTCAATATAACCATAATTTGAAGAAGTTTATTTTTGCTTCATCAGCAGCTGTATATGGCAATACTGAGGGGTTGCCAAAACAAGTTGAAACATTTATCGATCCGGAATCACCTTATGCTGTCGAAAAATATGTTGGGGAACAATATACAAAAATTTACAATACGCTATACAACCTACCAACAACTGCTTTAAGATTCTTTAATATTTATGGACCGAGACAAGATCCTCATTCACCATACTCTGGTGTGTTATCCATTATAGATAAAAAATTTAAAAATAATGAAACATTCACATTTTTTGGGGATGGAGAACAAACAAGAGATTTTGTGTACGTAAAAGACTTAGTGCAAGCGGTTTCAATCGTGATGGATAACGCAACAACGAATGGCCAAATATATAATTTAGCTACTGGTAAACAAATATCACTATTAGAAATTTTCGATAAATTCAAAATAGTTTATAATAAATCTATAGACTATCAGTTTGCTGAATCAAGAAGTGGGGATATCAAACATTCTTGTGCTGATATCAAAGGTTTAGAAGCGCTAGGATTTAAGCCACAATATGATATTGTGTCAGGTTTAACTGAATATATTAAATACTCGAATACAGATAAGATAAACTAAGAGGTGGAAGAATGATTGGTAAAACGAAAAAGTTTGTATTAAATCAAACGAAAAGAAAATTAAAATTCATTTCTGAACCATTGAAATTACAACTAAGAAGTAAGTACACAAAAAATATTATGCATTACGCAAATCTTTATAAAACGATTGAAGTAGATAACAAGCATATTTTGTATCAAGTTAGAGACGGACAAAGCATGACGGATAGTCCTTATGCGATATTTAAATATTTAATGAACCATCCGGATTATCAAAAATATATACATATTTGGGTCGTGGCATCTCAAAAAATGCAAAAAGCATTTTCTAAAAAATATAGTAAATATAAAAATGTAAAATTTATTGTAAAAGAAAGTGAAGACTATTTACATTATTTAACAAAGTGTAAATATCTTATTAATAATGCGACATTTCCAACGTATTTTACGAAAAAGCCAAATCAGATATATGTAAACACTTGGCATGGTACGCCATTAAAGGCAATGGGTTTAGATATCAATCAAAATTTATTAGAATCACAAAATACAATTCGCAATTTTTTAAGTTCTGATTATATCATTTCACCTAACCAACATACGACAGATATTTTTAAAAAAGCATTTAAATTAGACGGTTTAAACGATGAAGCAATTTTAGAAATTGGTTATCCTAGAATAGATGCTACATTAAATGCACAGTCAAAAGAAGTTATACAAAAATTAAAAAAACAAGGCATTAAATTAACAGATGCACCGATTTTACTCTTTTCACCAACGTGGCGTGGCCAAACAGTGAGTTCACCAGAAGATAATATTGAAGAAATTGAAGCGCTGATTGAAGCATTAAATAAACAAACACGTTACCAAGTATTATTAAAAGTGCATCCGTTTATTTATAAAAAAGCAGTAGGTAATAAAAAATTAAAGAAATACTTAGTAGAGGATACATTTGATACGAATGAATTACTCAGTATTGTTGATTTGCTCGTAACTGATTATTCAAGTATCTTTTTTGATTATTTAGTTACAGATAAACCTATAATTTTTTATACACCTGATTATAAAGCCTATGAAGAAGACAGAGGATTTTATCTTTCTGTGGATAGTCTCCCAGGGCCAAGTGTACACTCAATTGAAGCATTGGTAGCTACTGTCAAAGAATCACAAAATATGTTAGCGCAATATCAAGGAAACTATCAAAAATATAAACAAAAATTTGTGAATTATGATGATGGTCAAGTCACGGAAAGAGTCGTCAACCAAGTGTTTCATCACGACGCACCCAAAAAAGGTGATCAAAATAATAGAAAAGAGCGTATTTTAATATATCCGGGTGGTATGAAACCTAATGGCATAACAACATCGATTCTAAATTTATTAGAAAATGTTGATTATGATAGATATGATATTACAGTTTACCTTGGATTTAATAGAAATAAAGACGTCATAGATAATTTATATAGCTTAAATGACAATGTGAGAGTTATTTTAAGAAGAGGCCCATTGTTAGCCAACACTTCAGAATACTATCGTAATCTATTGGTTCGCAATAGAGGCATCAAATCGAAAATTGAAGAAAAAATTTATCCTGAAGCAATGTATCAACGCGAATTTAGAAAAGTGTTTGGTAATTCAGAATTTGATGTAGTTATGGATTTTAGTGGTTATGCGATGTTTTGGTCTGAAATCTTGTTAGCAAGTAATGCTAAAAGAAAATTAATCTACTTACACAGTGATATGAAAATGGATATGGAGCGTAAAGTGAACGGTGTGAGACCACATTATGCCAATTTAAAAGGTGTAATGTCCTTGTATCCTTATTATGATAAGCTCGTAAGTGTTTCTGAAGTGACCAAGCAAGAAAATGTTAAAAAAATAGCAAATAGAAAAACAAAAGAAAAATTTAAATCATCGATGAATACAATTAATTTGGATAGAATTTATAATTTGGTGGATGAAGATAATGATATCTTTATGAAAAATGGTGAGCGTGTCATCGTTAGAGAACAGGATAAGCAAATTACAAGCGTGCCATTCCATAAAGCTGATTTTAAAGTGATGACTATGGGAAGATTATCACCTGAAAAAGGATTTGATAATTTAATTCAAGCGTTTAGCGGTGTCGTGGAAGCAAATCCTAATGCGAAATTATATATTTTAGGAGATGGTCCACTCAAAAACCAATTAAGTAAGTTAATTGACTCATTAGATTTATCAGAACATGTATTTTTAATGGGGCAAAAAAGAAACCCATTTAATATTATGAGAGACTGTGATTTATTTGTTTTACCATCTTATTACGAAGGACAATCAATGGTCTTATTAGAAGCGTTAACTGTAGGCATAGATATTTTGGCATCAGATATACCAGCCAATCAATATGTCCTTGACTATGGTAAATACGGTATGTTGAGTTTTAACGATGCTGAATCATTACAAACAAGCATACAACAGTTTATTAATAAGGAAACACCTGCTTATGCTAAATTTGATCCGGAGTTATATAATAAAGAAGCAATTGAACAATTTTATCATTTATTAGATGATTAAAATATCAAATAACTAAGGGATGAGCAATAATGCTCAAGCCCAAAATAAAGGACGCATCCATATGAAGTGGATGCGTCCTTTATTTATTTAAAATCGTTCGATTTATACTGGCTTGTTAATTTGAAATGCTTTGTTTATACAGCAACTTTTGCACATTAACTATGATGTTTATAGTTATTAACAACCATAGGATGTAGCGTATTTCTTCCTACAATAATTCTTACATATGGAATAAAAGATAGTATTATCGCTAATCCAATACAAAATCCAAGTGTGAAAATAGTACTTAGAATTAAAAATAGTGTTGGGAACGTAACAAATGATGCCAACGATCTAGAAATAAAGTCTACAATAATCTGATGTGCTAAATAAATGAAAAATGATATTTCACTAATTAAAAACACAAACACTAAATTAAATCGAGTTAAAAATTTCGATATATAGACGATAAATACAAAACTGATTGCAGAAAATAAGACTAAGTCAAATCGATTAGATTCATTCAGATGTACATCTAAATAAGAAAAGTTAAATGCCATATAACATAAAGCCAATAGCCATATCAATAGCAACCAAACTAAATGACGTTTTAAAAATTGAATAACAGTGTCATAATATTTACCGAAATAGAAACCGACAACAAAGTAAAATAACCAATATAAAATAATCGTTCTACTAAATAATGGATAAAAATCCCAGAATGCAAGATAATCATTACTGTAATACATTAAATAAGAATGTCCAAAACTAATGATAAAAGTAATGACAAGTACAACTATAGGATTGGCCTTACTCAATAATTTATAAAATAAGCGATGTAATATGTAAAACTGAAAAATAACGAGTACAAACCAACCGAAAAATTTACCTTCTAAGACGATATTTAAAAAGATTTCCCAAAATGATTTATCTGAACTATCACCAAGAAATAGCCTGAAAGTGACAAATAAACCAAATAAAGCATAAGGAATTAAAATAAATTTCATACGTTTAAGTAAAAAGTTTTGCGGAATTTTATTTGAATACCGCATGCCTAATAATGTTTCCGACAAAATAATAAAACACGGTGTTGCAAATAATAAAATAACTTGTAAAAAACTAAAAAGTGATTTTTCAAATTGTGAAATATGATAATCGTTTACTAAACCGGTTAAACAATGGACGATGACTATTGCGATACAAAATATCGCCCTAGCATAGGTGAGTTCCATTTTCCTTTCCAAAATCAAAACTCCTCTCAAAATCCATTCCATAATATGATAATTAGTATTAAAAGTAAAGTTTATATGAATTTAGTTTTATAATCATTTTATATAAAGCGTGGCAACTCATAATATAGTAATTGAGTAAGATTAATAAAGAATGATATGATTACATATATTTAAAATAATCATTTAAAACCTTAAATAGTGAAAGGAATCGGTTTATGAAATCAATTTTACTTATTGGTCAATCAAATATGGCAGGACGAGGTTTTTTAGATGGTGTAAAGCCAATCATTGATGAACGTATTTTTATGCTTAGAAATGGTAGATGGCAAATGATGGAAGAACCGATACATAGTGATCGTTCTGTAGCAGGTATTGGACCAGCAGCATCGTTTGCAAAGCGATGGCTAGATGATCATCCAGATGAAACAATTGGATTAATTCCATGTGCTGATGGGGGTACTTCCATTGAAGAATGGTCGGATAAAAGCATGTTGACACGGCATGCTTTAAGTGAAGCTAGATTTGCCATGGAAACTTCTGAATTGATAGGTGTTTTATGGCATCAAGGTGAAAGTGATAGTCAAAATAATAAATATCAAACATATGAAGCAAAACTATCACATTTAATTCAATTTTTTAGGACAGAACTGGAATTACCTAAACTTCCCTTTGTCATTGGATTGTTAGGAACGTTTTTAGGAAAAGAAGGATTTGGCGCTAGTGCTACAGAGTATCAAGAAATTAATAAAATAATAAAAAATATAGCGCAGAAAGAGCATCATTGCTACTTTGTTACAGCAGAAGGCTTAACAGCAAATCCAGATGGCATTCATATAGATGGTTTCTCTCAACGATTGTTTGGAATTAGATATTATGAAGCATTTTCAAGCGCAAAGAACGTCGTAAATCGTTTAGAGAATGAGAGCGAAATTGAAAAAGATTTATATAAAAGTGAATTCACAAAAAATGAACAAATATATATGCTTGTTGCTAGGTTATCTAAAAATAAAATAACGTATCAAGATTTTATCAATGAAATGTCTCAACTGAACTAGTAATCACCTGAGAAGTCATCATTTTTAAAGTATTCATTTTATTCGCTTCATTAACGCCTAAAAAAGCCTTTCAAAACGCACTTCTTTTGTGTGGATTTGAAAGGCTAGTTGTATTTTATCGTTCAAGTTCGGCTATGTTAATCTTCCATGTGTGATTTTAGTAAGTGTGTCATTCGTAGCAAATATTTTAGCATTTACATTGGGTACACCCATGGATTTAAGGCGTTCACTATGCATATTTAAATAGTTTTCGGCATTTTCGTAGCTATCAAATGCATAAATGCCACCCGCTTCTTTTTCATCAGCATTTTCTGTCCATATCTTCCATAAAAAACCTGGTTCCTCATTTATAGATTTCGCTAAATCAGCGAATTGTGTGGACATTTCTTGGCCAAAAGGGCCATCGATTGGAAAATCAACTTGTAAAATATAAATCATGATAAACCATCCCTTTTAAATTATTTATTACGCTTACTATATCAATTTATGTTAAATCGCATAAACTTTTGGCTCAAATCGTTTTCTGATAGGTATTATCACAACTTTTTGAATGATCTTATTGGTATATCAATAAAGCATTTTCATATATAATTTCCATTATTTTGTAAAGAAAGTGTAAATTTACTTGCAAATAAAATAGAGAGGTGTATGATGAAAGTGAATAATTACACTTTGAATATAGGAGACTACAAATAAGGAGTGATTTATTATGCGTAAAGTCGGAAAGTTAATTTCAGCAACTGTCGTAGTATCTACACTGGTCGTTGGTTCTTCAGCAGCATATATCTCAACGAGTAGTCCAACAGCGCAAGCAGCAGAACAAGTCCAAAAATGGGGACACGGTGAAGGTGGCGCAAGCGGTGCAAATAGTGAAAATGGTGTTCGTTCTCAAGCACAAACAACACCTTGGTATAATTACGAAGGTTATACAACATATGACCCGTCATTTACACAAGATTATAACTTCGTACGCGCTTTGAAATATGATAATGTCACGATCGATGGTTATAAAGTTGACACTGATGCCAAAAAAGAATTTGATCATTCTAAGAAAGTTTATGATACAAGCGTAGAATTTAACAGTGACAATGAAGTAGTACAACTCACTTTCTTCACGAAACCTGATTCTGTATCTAAAGCAACGTTTAAGAAAGCACATGCTTCAAATGAAATCATAGAAGATGGAAAATTAGGCAATGGAGATGGCACTTATGTAAAATACGCGACAAATAATGGTTTTTATACTGCATTCTTTGATCAAAATGATAATTTGGTAGAAATAACAATTGGTCAGTAATTAGAATGATGTTTATAAAAATAGGATACAACTAAGAGAAGCTTTGAAATGGTATGTTTTTGATTGTAGTAACATTTAATTTAAATGAAAGTGTACTCTAGGCTGGGGCATTTTAAATGTCTCAGCTTATCTTGTTGTATAGCCATTAAAAAATAGTTTTCATTTAGCAAATGTATCAGCATTTTTGCTGATTATTGTTATTGAAGATATACCGTCAATTTGAATTATATCTATAATTTAATGCGTATGTTTAATAAAGATAATTGTGTTTTGTTATATTTATGATTATAGTTAAACGTAAGTATAGAGCGTTTCGTTCACATATGAATAGGGGGAAAAATATGAAAAAATTATATTTAAGTGTTTTGGTTGGTCTTATTTTGTTAGCAGTCACAGGGAACGTCGCTGCGGCAAAAAGTTTTAACCACATTGAACAAGATAATGATACAATTGTAGGGGTCTATGGCATCAATACCTCTAATGGTAAAGTGATACAGCACAGATCAGATGAACGATTTGCATTTGCATCTACATATAAAGCAATTTCAAGTGGCATATTATTACAAAATACGCCAACATCAGAACTAAATAAAAAAATAACTATTTCAAAAGATGACATTGTCGCTTATTCACCTGTTACTGAAAAATATGTCGGCAAGCAAATGACCTTAAGAGCGTTAATTAAAGCTTCTATGTTGCAAAGTGATAATACAGCAAATAATAAAATTATCGAAGAAATAGGTGGTATTAAAGGATTTCAACAAGCACTAAAACAACGCGGAGACAATATCTCAAACCCGCAAAGACTTGAACCAGACTTAAATTTATATGATCCGCAAAGTACAGCCGATACAACCACACCTAAAATGGCTGCAACAACGTTGAACCATCTTTTAGCGAGTGAGAACATGAGTAGACCCAACCTTGAGCTACTAAAACATACAATGATCCATAATGAAACTGGAGATACATTAATTAAAGCAGGTGCGTCAAAAGATGATGTTGTAGGTGATAAGAGTGGCCAGGGATTAACATATGGTAGTCGAAATGATTTAGCTTTTGTTTATCCAGAAAACCAAAGTAAGCCAATTATTCTTGCTATTTACACGAAAAAAACAGATAAAGATGCGAAACCTGATGATAAAGTGATTCAAACAGCAGCGGAAAAAGCTATTAAGTCATTGAAATAGATTCAGTCAAATGAAATATAGATTGGTACAGAGGGGTTTAACATGGAAATAAAGCAAATGAAATATTTTGTAGAAGTCGTAAAAAATGGTGGGATGACACAAGCATCCGAGCATTTATATATTGCGCAATCTACAATAAGTAAAAATATTAAAAGTATTGAAGACGAATTTAATATTACTTTATTTGATAGACGAAAAAAGCATATTATTTTAACAGATATCGGTCAGATTTTTTATGATAAATGTGTGGAAGCATTAGCGGTTCTAGATGATTTATCATTAGAAATGGGAGATGTAACAAATTTAGAAAAAGGTCATATTAGAGTAGGTATATCTGCGATTATGAATGTGAGACTTTTTACAGAAAGTTTAAATCACTTTCATAGTAAATATCCAAAAGTAACTTACGAAGTGATTGAAGGTGGCGGGAAAGCTGTAGAGTCTTATTTGAATAATGATGAAATAGACGTGGGTATTACTACGTTGCCTGTAGATAATGATATTTACCATGCCATTCCATTATATAATGAGAAATTATTGTTAGTTGTAAACAGAGATGCGATGCTTGCTAAACAAGCATCGGTCTATCTAGGCGATTTAAAAAATGAGCGTTTTATTATGTTTCATGATGATTATTATTTAAAAGATCAAATTATTGAAAGTTGTAGAAAAGTTGGCTTTCATCCAAAAACAGTTGCAAAAATGTCTCAAATTACATTTATTGAAAATATGATTCGAGATGGTATCGGTGTGAGTATATTACCAGAAAGTATCGTAGATATTTTAAATGATGACCTCATAGGTATAGAAATTTCTGGCGCAGATGTATCGTGGAATTTGGGAGTTATTTGGAAAAAAGATAGCTATATGAATTATGTAACACACGAATGGATTAAATTTTTAAAAGATACACAGTAATAGTGGTTAACAAGGTGTTCATGGTTGTGAAATATGTATTCCATAACAGAATATTATATATTCCAACTATGTATTTTAATCATATTTCAGTGCGTAATATAATAGAGATATAGAGGTAGTAAGTACTGATTATTAATAGAAGAGTAAAAGTTAAAACATTTATGATAATCCCTAGCGCCAAAATATTAACTATATATGCGTTTCATAATTTAAAGCTCATAACAAATTTATCTAGAATTTAACTAATATAATAACTCTCCCCATTCATTCACTAAAATAAGGACACCCTATTCTTATTCATTATTATATTATTGAGCAATGATATTAAAAAACTAAGCTTACCTTCTAAATCAGTACAGTTAATATAAACGAACCTCTTGTCAAACATCAAACAAACATATAAACATGCCCAAGCCTTAGAAATAGGTTTGGGCATGTTTATTTTAAATGTTTTTTTGAATTTTAGGATGAAGATGATATGCGGGCGCTGTGACTTCATTTTTAATAACTTTGTCTAAAGTAGCTACAATTGTTTGAGCAATTTCAGCGGTTGGCACGCCAATCGCGTTGACAGGGTAATCTAATTTTTTAATTTGTGGTATATTGTCATATGAATATAGGGTAGGGTGATCTTGTGGTCCAAGTGCATTAATGGTGCCGACTGTAATATCATAGCTACCACAGATAACCCCTGGTGCAAGTGCATGTGCTTGTAAAAATTGTTTGACGGAAGATTCTGTTTCAATTGCATTCAAACTTGTAGAATCAATGATACGATAATCTATTTTGTGTTCGTTACAATATTGAGCAATCGCCTCTTTTTTAGCGATTTGTCGTGTATCGTTTGTATGTATATCACCAATATAATCAATATGGTCTATGCCCTGATCAACCAATGCTTTAATTGCCATAATCATCGCTTCTGAATGATTTACATTTATGATCGGATAAGGAATATCACGATTGACACCATAGGCAACGACAGGAACGTTATTATAAATTTCTGGAGATAAGTTTGTTGCATCACCTTCATCAAAAATGACGATACCATCACAGCCGAATTCAACAAATTTTTTTGAAGCGGCAGCGACATCGTCGATAGACACAAACATGACATAACCTAAATCTTTAATGGCATGATTGATTTCTGAAATAAGATGTGTCACGGCTACACGATCTACAGAAGGCCAGATTAATCCTATTGTGCCGCTTTTCTTTGAGACAAGTGCTCTAGCGGAGTGATTAGGTATATAATTCATTTCTAGAGCTTTTTGTTGAATCATATTTTTTGTTTTTGGTTTTACGAGATGAGAATTTTTAAGTGCTTTACTAACTGTGGAATAGCTGACACCACAGGCTTCAGCAACATCTTTTAAAGTTACAGCCATAAAATTTCTCCTTGAAATTGATTGATTTAAATGCAAATTAATTATACCATAGAGATAAGCATTACAATATTTTTTTGTACAAAAATAACAACGTTGTTATTTTTAAAGGTATTGTAATTGATATCATATTTGAGGGGTTGAAGACATGGATTCAATGAATACAATGAAAGAGATTCAACAAGGTAAACACATTGCTGTCATGCGCACAGAAGATGCAAAATCATTTTTAGATATTGCACATACCATTATTGACAAGGACCTTCATACGATTGAGGTAACTTTAACTACGCCGAACGCTATAGAAATTATAGCTGAACTATCAAAAAGGGAGGACGCATTGATTGGAGCAGGAACAGTATTAGATAGCATTTCTGCACGTACTGCCATTTTAAATGGTGCAAAATTTATCGTTAGCCCATCCTTTGATAAAGAAACAGCGAAAATTGCTAACTTATATGATGTGCCATATATTCCAGGCTGTATGACAGTTAAAGAAATGGTTGAGTCATTACGTTATGGTTGCAAAGTCCTTAAACTATTCCCAGCGACACAATTCACACCTAAGTCAATTAAAGATTTCAAAGGGCCATTACCACAAATTGAAATTGTGCCTACAGGTGGTGTTGGTAAAGCAAACCATAAAGAATGGTTAGATGCTGGTAGTTTTGCAGTTGGCATTGGAAGCGAAATCACAAAAATTTATCAACAAGAAGGAAAAGATGCTTTAGAAAGATATATTTCAGAAATAAAAAGCGAGGTATAACAATGACGGTCTATGGTTTTGGTGAAGTATTATTACGTTACACACCACCAAATTATGAACAGTTGAAAGATGCCAATATGTTTAAAGTTAATGTTGGTGGTGCAGAATTAAACGCACTTGTGACACTAGCACAATTTGGACACGAGACTGAAATGTTGACGGTATTACCTAATCACGCGCTTGGTCATTTAGCATTACAAAAAATGTTTCAAACACGTGTAGGTACTGCTTCAGTGAAATATAATAACGGCAGAATTGGCACATATTATATGGAAGAAAGTTTCGGATTTCGTAGTGGCAAAGTCATTTATGATCGTGAACATTCAACGTTTGCTAATCATGGTGAAGATGTAATGGAAGGAATCAATGCTCAAAGCGGTGATTTCTTTGTATTTACAGGTATTACGTTAGCTGTAAATAAAATGATTCGTCATCAAATTGTCGATGTATTAAAGAAACTAAAGCAACAAGGCGTTAAGATAGTGTTCGATATTAATTTTAGAAGTAATTTATGGTCAAAAGAAACAGCAGTACCAATAATCAAGTCTATTTTACCATTTGTCGATGTTCTATTTTTTGGAAAAAAAGATGCTACACATCTACTTGAAACGAACGATTTAGAAGATGACATTCAGACATGTGCAAAAACAATTCAATCCAAATACGACATCGAATTGATGGCATCAAGTAATAGAAATATAGAACAAAGTACATTACAAGGTATTATGCTGACAAAAGAAAAATATATTGAAGGCCAAGCATATACTTACACCGTTTTAAACAGAATTGGTGCTGGTGATGCATTTATGGCGGGGGTATTACATGGACTGAATAAAGAATGGCAACCAGAAGATACAGTAGATTTTGCAACAAAATGTTCTGTTCTACAACATACAACAAATGAAGATGCACTAAGTGTACAAGAAAGTGATGTTTTTAATTTATCAACGCATTTTGGAGAACTGAAGCGATAAAAACTGCAATACAAGGGGATTAATCTTTATGAGGAAATTTATACTCCTTCTTGTAAGCGCATTCTTTGCGATGGGGATGGTATCGATGATGCTTACAAATGAGGAGACGATTGCTAAAACAAAGACCAAAGAAATCATGTTAGCGCATAATCAGCCAACAGAACATCCTGTTCATAAATCATTAAAAATTTTTAAAGATAGATTAGAAAAAGAATCACATGGTCAAATAAAGGTGAATATTTATCCGAATGGTCAACTCGGTAGTGAGCGTGAAGCGATAGAAATGACACAAACGAATGCAATTCAAATGACTAAAGTTTCGGCTGGCGCACTGGAAAGTTTTTCGCCAACGTATTCATTATTTAATATGCCATATTTATTTGAGTCAGAAGATAATTATCGACACGTAATGAAACGTAAAAACGTACAAGATGCTTTCTTTAAATCGACAGACGACCAAGGATTTTTAGGTATTACTTACTATGATGCTGGTATGCGTAATATCTACACGAAAGATAAGAAGATTAAAGACAACAAAGATTTGAAAGGCTTGAAGATTCGTGTTCAACCAGGAAAAACAAGCGTAGATTTAATTAAATCGTTAGGTGGTACGCCAACACCGATGGATTATGGTGAAGTGTACACTGCAATGCAATCAGGTGTTATTGATGCAGCAGAAAATAATGAAACTTCTTTAACAACGAATAACCATGGTGAAGTTGCTAAAAATTATTACTACACAGAACATGCAACCGTGCCCGATATTTTAATTATGAACAAAGAAACCTATGACAGCTTGACGAAACAACAACAAAAATGGTTAGAAGATGCTGCGGATTATTCCACAAAAAAACATGAAGTTATTTGGGATAAAGCAGTGAGCGATGCTAAAAAAACAGCGACAGAAAAAATGGGCGTGAAGTTTCATGATGTAGACAAGTCTACATTTAAAGCGACTTCTAAACCTCTTCAAGATGAATTTAAAAATAATCCTGATACGAAAGAGGATTATAAACTAATCGAGAAGGAGGAACAGCGCTATGAAAAAAGCAAAACAAATCATTGATAAATTGTTGTTAACGCTAGCTGGTATTACGCTTTTTGTAATGGTTATCTTATCGATTTATCAAGTCGCAACACGCTTTATTTTTAACACACCAAGTACGACGAGTGAAGAAATTGTTAGATTCTTGTTGATATGGTTTGGGCTATTGAGTGCTAGTTATGTCTTTGGGATTAAACAGCATATTGCCATTGTATTTATCAGAGAAAAATTACCTGAAAAAGTACAGCTATACTTGGAAAAGATTTCGGACATTATATTAATTATCGTGGCATTCGTGCTCATGATTTGGGGCGGTTTTGAAGTTGTGAAATTGACTTGGTCTCAAATCGCACCGTCAACAGGTTTATCAATGGCCGCGATGTATGGCGCATTGCCTGTTTCAGGAGTATTTATTATATTCTATGCATTTTATAATTTATTAAATACAGAGGAAATGACTGCAGTTCAAGAGCGTGATGAGCTTGAAGGTGGTGATGGCTTATGACAACGATTGCAGGATTAGTATTATTTATCACTTTCTTCATTTTTCTTATCATTGGCTTACCTATTGCATTAGCGATTATTTTAAGTTCTATTATTACGCTGTTATTGATTTTACCATTTGATGTCACTATCGTAACTGCAGCGCAGCGTATGGTAACCGGCATTGATGATTTTACGATGTTAGCGATTCCGTTATTTGTGCTAGCGGGTATCATCATGAACAACGGCGGTATTGCATTTAGATTAGTTAACTTTGCGAAGGTGCTCGTTGGCAGATTACCAGGATCATTAGCTCATACAAATATTGTTGGTAATATGCTTTTTGGTTCTATTTCTGGTTCTAGTGTAGCTGCAGCAGCTGCCATGGGTCGTATTATGGGACCTATGGAAAAAACACAAGGTTATAAAAAAGAATACTCAGCAGCAGCAAATATCGCATCAGCACCTTCAGGTTTACTTATCCCACCGAGTTCACTATTGATTGTTTATTCATTAGTCAGCGGCGGGACATCCATTGCAGCGCTATTTATCGCGGGTTATATTCCAGGAATTTTATGGGGTATTGCGTGTATGATCGTTGCTTATGTAATGGCGAAAAAACAAGGTTATAAAGTATCAGAGAAAATAAGTTGGAAAGATAGATTATTCTTAACATTGGATGCATTACCAAGTTTGTTTTTAATTGTAGTGGTTATCGGCGGTATTGTCGGAGGTATCTTTACAGCAACAGAAGGTGCAGCAGTCGCGGTTTTATATTCTGTAGTACTTTCGTTGATTTATAAAAGTTTAAAAATCAAACAATTATCCAACGTTATCAAAGAAACAGCTGAAATTAGCGGAATGATTTTATTCTTAATCACCGCTTCGGCATTATTTTCACTTGTGATGAGTTATACCGGTTTACCGGAAGCGATATCCAATGGCATTATCTCAATGACTGACAACCCAATTGCATTGTTATTATTAATCAACGTTATTTTATTAGTCATTGGTACTTTTATGGATATTACACCAGCAGTACTTATATTCACACCTATCTTTTTACCGATTTCAGAAGTATTAGGCCTTGATCCAATTCATTTTGGTATCATTATCGCGTTTAACTTATGTATTGGTAATATCACACCACCAGTTGGTAGTGCGTTGTTTGTGGGAGCAAGTGTAGGCGGTGTGCGTGTTGAATCAGTATTTAAATATTTAATTCCATATTTTGTGGCATTAATTATTTTAATGCTAATCATTACTTTTATTCCACAATTATCACTATTCCTTCCGAAATTACTAGGATTATAGAAAAGGAGCAATTATATGACTTTAATTAATGATAATTTTTTATTAAATAGTAAAACAGCAGTAAAGCTATACCAAAAGGTTAAAGATTTACCAATTTATGATTTCCATTGTCATTTAGACCCAAAAGAAATTTACGAAAATAAAAATTATGACAATATTACACAATTATGGTTAGGTGGAGATCATTATAAATGGCGTTTAATGAGAGCTTATGGCATTGAGGAAGCTTTTATTACAGGCAGTGTTGATGATTTTGATAAATTCCAAGCATTTATGCATATGTTACCGTTTGCTATTGTGAATCCAATGTATCATTGGTGTGCATTAGAATTAAAACGCTATTTTAATGAAGATACAGATTTAGATAAAGTGAATATCAGTAAATTATATAAATCACTAAATAAAAAGTTAGCAAAACCTTCACACACACCACAAAATTTAATTAAGCAAAGTAATGTTAAAGTGGTATGTACGACGGATGATCCATGTGATGACTTGAAATATCATAAGTTATTAAATGAAGATAGCAACGTTACATTTAAAGTCATCCCAACGTTTAGACCAGATAGTTATGTTTTCTTAAATAATGAGTCTATCCATACAAAAATCGACCAATTAAATCAAGCGACGGATTGTGACGTTCAAGATTTAAATACTTACATTGATGCGTTAAAAGCGCGTGTACATTATTTTGATAGACAAGGTGCACGTAGTTCAGATCAAAGCTTTGAAAAGACACCGTTAGTAACAGCAACTGTTGAAAAAGCAACTGAAATTTATAATGCGCTAAAACGTGGTGAACAAGTAACAGAAACTGAACAATATGAATTAGCAGGTTATATATTAACTGAAATTAGTAAGGTTTATGAAGAATTAGGTTGGGTTGTACAATTCCACCTTGGACCAACAAGAAATAATAACTCAAGCATGTTTAAAATTACAGGACCAGATAGTGGCTTTGATAGTGTAGGCGAACAGCTAAGTGCTAAAAAATTAAATGTCTTACTAGATCATCTAGAACAAAATCATGCGTTATCAGATACGATTATTTATCCAAATAATGGTAATGACCATTTAATGGTACAAGCAACTGCAGGGAATTTTACTAATAGTAATCACAAAGTCCAACTCGGTGCTGCATGGTGGTTTAATGATACAAAAGAAGGTATGGAGCAACACTTAGTAGAGTATGCTAATGTCGGTTTATTATCTAAATTTGTAGGTATGCTTACTGATTCACGTAGCATGATTTCGTATACACGTCATGAGTACTTTAGAAGAATATTATGTAATTTCTTAGGAGATAGAATTGAAAAAGGTGAGATTCAATTATCAGAAGAAACCATCACTAAAATAGTGAAAGATATTTGTTATAACAATGCAGTGAAATTATTCAAAATAGAAGGCGTTGAGGAGGTATAACCATGGAATTATCATTTCGTTGGTATGGAGAAGATGACCCAGTAACATTAAATAATATTAGACAAATTCCAGATATGAAACAAATTGTTACAGCTATTTATGACATTCCTGTTGGAGAAGTTTGGACTAAAGAAAGAATTGCAGCATTAAAACAGTCAATTGAAGATGCGGGTTTGAAATTTGAAGTTGTAGAAAGTTTACCTGTCAGTGAGGAAATAAAGCTTGGTACAGATAAACGAGATCAACTCATTGAAAACTATAAAACTTCACTGATTAATCTCGCTGAAAATGGTGTTAAAACGGTAACTTATAACTTTATGCCGGTATTTGATTGGACACGTTCGCAATTAGATTATGATTTATCAGATGGTTCCAATACACTGATCTATAACCATGATCAAATTAAAGATATTGATCCACTAACGACGAATTTAAATCTACCAGGTTGGGATGAAAGTTACACACGTGAAGAGATGAATCAACTGATTACATCTTACCGTGAAACATCTGATGATCAACTATGGGATAACTTAAAATACTTCTTAGATGCTGTATTACCAACTGCTATCGAACATGATGTGGATCTGGCTATACATCCGGACGATCCACCTTGGTCGATATTTGGTATACCACGTATCATTAAAAATAAAGAAAGTTACGAACGTTTATTATCCATTAGCAATGATACACATAATGGCATTTGTTTCTGTACTGGTTCATTAGGCGCATTAGCAGAAAATGATTTACCGAGCATGATTCGAACATTTGGTGATCACATTCATTTTGTACACATGAGAAATGTTAAACGTATTGGTGAATATTCATTTATAGAAACAGGCCATTTATCTAAACATGGTTCAGTAGATATGAAAGCCGTTACTGAAGCGCTGAGAGACATTGATTACAAAGGTACCATCAGACCCGACCATGGACGTATGATTTGGGGAGAAACAGGTAAAGCTGGTTATGGCTTGTTCGATAGAGCTTTAGGTGCAACTTATATTAATGGCTTAATAGAAGGAGTGAGTAAATAATGGCAACACAATTTAAAGATGTTAATGTCGTTATTACAGGTGCGACAGGTGTCATTGGTTCTACTTTTGTCAAAGCACTTGTAGAGAAAGGCGCGAATGTGGGAATACTAGGTCGTTCCGAAGACAAAATTGTGGAATTGCAAGATGAAATTGATATAGATAGAGCGCAAACGGTAGGGTTAGTAGCAGATGTGTTAGATAAATCAGCTTTAGAGCAAGCGAAACAAACATTCAATGATAAGTTTGGCGCAATTACGATACTTATCAATGGCGCAGGTGGCAATCATCCTGATGCGACAACGAATGATGAAATGTACGACAAAGCAGGCGACAAAACGTTCTTTGATCTTACAGAAGAAGGTGTAGATAAAGTTTTTAAATTAAACTATACAGGCACATTTTTACCATCACAAGTATTCGGCAAAGATGTTGTTGCTTCTGAAACAGGAACAATTATCAATATTTCATCTATGAACGCATTTACACCGTTGACAAAAATTCCAGCGTACAGTGGTGCAAAAGCTTCAGTAAGTAACTTTACACAATGGTTAAGCACTTACTTTGCGGGACAAATTCGTGTTAATGCAATTGCACCAGGATTTTTCGAAACAAATCAAAATAAGGCATTGCTAAGAAATGAAGACGGTTCATATTCAGAACGTGCTCAAAAAATACTTTCACAAACACCAATGGATCGTTTTGGTGTACCTGAAGATATTTTAGGCACATTATACTGGTTAATGGATCACGATATGAGTGGTTTTGTCACAGGTATTGTAGTTCCAGTTGATGGTGGCTTCTCATCATATTCTGGCGTATAAATAAAATAATCAAGTAAAAAATCAACACTTTCATTTTTATAAGATGAAAGTGTTGATTTTTTTTGTTGAATAACTAGTTGATTAAAATAGCAGTGATTCTATTCGTCATTATAAGTAATATTGTTGCGATATAATACATCTTCTAATTTTTCTAAATTGGATAGTGCATTATCTGAAGTACGTCTGCCAAGTTCCAACACTAATGCATCGATCAGCGCAATAATTGGAATGATTGAAAAATGATCCTTTCTAACAGAAAGTTTTAAAGTAATAGTTGCATACTCTAAAACTGGTGAAGAGTCATAATCTGTGATTAAAATAACACGGTTGCCTTGACGCTTTGTTTCTTTTACAGCTTGAATCACTGAATTTGTGTAGGGTTCAAAAGCGAAGACAATCAATATATCATTTTTAGTCATTTTGGTAATTTTATCAAAAATAGCATCAGTATCATTACTAAGCTGATGAATATTTAAATAAAATTCGTTTAGTAAATGCTCAAAATATAAGGCAGTCGCCCTATAAGGACGTGTACCAAGGATACATACACTCGTTGCATTTTCTATATATTCAACAGCAGTAGCAAAGTTTTCTATTAAGTCAGGTTTTAACGATTGATTTAATAAATCGACGCTTTTATCCCAAACATCAGTCAATGCATAACCTTGTTCATGATTGATGTCACCAAAAGCATTTTTAAGAGAGAATTTAGTTTCATTTGGCAAGGCTTCATTGTAAATATCTTTACGAAAATCATTGAAATTTTCATAATCTAAAGCGTGTATGGTACGCATAACTGTAGAAATTCCAACTTCAGCTTGTTGAGACAATTCTTTAATCGTTATTAACCCTAAGTCTTCAAAATGTTTAAGTATAAAGTCACAGAGTTTTTGCTGTTTTTTGGGTAAACTTTTTTTAACTTTTACAATTTTTGATTTTAAATCTGGATTTTGATTCATAAAAACCAAGCGCCTCGTTTCTGTTCATTCAAATAACTTTATCTATATCATAACAAAGGTTTATAGCAAATAAAAATTCTGAAAAAGAACAAAAATATTCCTTTTATAAATGTAAGGGTTTACATTCGTTCATTCAAGTGATAATATTCTATTTAATAAAAACAAGGGGGTATAAAATTGCTAAATTATAAATTTGAAGATTTAAAACCAAAAGTGCAATCATTTTTGAAAGAAGATATCCAACTTTATATTAATGGCTCTTATTGTAATGCTAATGAAGGAAAGGTATTTGAAGTTTTGGATCCTTCTACTGAAAAGGTCATAACTAATGTACATGAAGCTGATCATGTAGATATTGATTATGCAGTTGATTCAGCAAGAGCAGCTTTTGATAATGGTGAATGGACAAAAATGGAAGCGCATACAAGAAGTAATATTATTTATGATTTTGCACAGTTGTTAAAAGCACATCGAAAAGAGTTGGCTCAACTTGAATCTATTGATAGTGGCAAACCATATGATGTTGCATTAGTGGATGATATAGATGGAACAATTCAACAATTTGAATATTATGCTGGATTTGCAACAAAAATTAGTGGTAAAACCACTCAAATTTCAAATGACTTGGTCAGTTACACGGTTCACGAACCTATTGGTGTTGTTGGACAAATTATTCCTTGGAATTTTCCATTATTAATGGCTTCCTGGAAATTAGGTGCTGCATTGGCCGTGGGTTGTACGATTGTTATAAAACCAGCGACTGAAACGCCATTATCGTTATTATATGCAGCTCAGTTATTTAAGCAGGCTGGCTTTCCTGATGGGGTAGTTAATATTGTTCCTGGCCCAGGTAAAACAGCAGGTGAGGCAATCGTTAATCATTCGAAAATAGATAAAATCGCATTTACTGGTTCTACAAATGTAGGTAAGAATGTAATGAAAAGTGCAGCAGATGAAATAAAAAATGTCACGTTAGAATTAGGCGGTAAATCTCCAGCTATTTTATTAAAAGATGCTGACTTAGATGAAGCGATTGAAGGCGCATTTAGTGGCACAATGTATAACCAAGGACAGAATTGTAGCGCTTGTACGCGTGTTTATGTGCATAGAGATATTTATGAAACTGTTTTAGAGGGATTAAAGGAAAAAGCAGCGTCAATAAAATTAGGTCCAAGTATGGATGATAGTTATGATATGGGGCCGTTGATTTCAAAGAGACAACAAGACAAAGTAATAGATTATATAGAGAAAGGAAAAAAAGAAGGTGCCAGATTAATATTTGGTGGTAATCAAGCATATGAACAGGGGTATTATGTTGAACCTACTATTTTTGCAGATGTGGAAGATGATATGACCATTGCGAGAGAAGAAATATTTGGTCCAGTCATGTCTGTCTTTGTATTTGATGATATTGATGAAGTCATTGATAGAGCTAATGATAGTCAGTATGGTTTAGCTTCAAGTGTTTGGACACAAAATATTAAACACGGTCATTATATATCCAAAAAGTTAGAAGCTGGCACAGTATGGATTAACACAGTCGGTCTTGAAATAGAAACAATGCCTTTTGGTGGTTATAAACAATCTGGTATCGGTAGAGAAATGGGCGGCGAGTATGGATTAGAAAGCTATACGTCAGTTAAAAGCGTCATGATTAATATAGATTAAAATAAAAAAAGATAAGGAGCATAATATTATGTATAAACCATATGGAATGATAGCAGCTTTACCAACACCAATGTTAGAAAATGGAGATATTGATTTTGAATCGTTTGAAAAATTAATCGAACATGTAATTGCAGGAGGAATTCACGGCGTGCTAGTAGGGGGGAGTACTGGAGAATACTCACTGATGACTTTCGAAGAGCGAAAAAAAATCATAGCATTTGTAACATCCCAAGTGAATAAAAGAGTCCAAGTAATGGCAGGAACTGGTTGTCATAGAACGCTTGATACAATTGAATTGACGAATTATGCAGAACATGTTGGTGCAGACTCAGCATTAGTCATCAATCCATATTATATGGTTACAAGTGACGAAGGGATATTAGATCATTATAAAGCTGTGGCTAAAAATGCTGACATTGGCATCGTTATTTATCATTATCCAGATGCAACAGGCGTTGAACTTTCACCTGAATTAATACATGAAATTAGTCAAATTGAAGGTGTGATCGGTATTAAAAATACTGCAGACGGTATTCATACATCTAAATTACTTAACTTAGTGAAAGATAATACAGATTTTGCTTTGTTAAATGGTTTTGAAGATCTATTTTTACCTTCATTATCAATAGGAGCAAATGGTGCAATAGGCCTTGTACATAATTTAGTTCCGGATAAAATTGCAAAACTGTATGAGTTAGTTCAAGAAAATAATGTAAAAGAAGCAGCTGAATTAAATAAGAAATTACTACCTTTATTTAACTTATTAGAAGAAGAAACTGTACCTGGAACAGTTAAAGCTGGTTTGAAAGCATTAGGTATCTCAGGAACTGCGTGCCGCTTGCCGTTACAACCAGCATCTGAATCTTTTGAAAAGAAAATGACACAATTATTGAATGAAATAAATAACTAAGTGCAAGAAAATTAGAATAAGAAGGTGCTAATATGAAAGATGTCATTATTATCGGTGGTGGATTGGCAGGATTATCAGCGGCATGGAGATTAAGTAACCACGATATACTATTATTAGAATCAGAAAATCGTGTTGGTGGACGCGTGATGTCTGAAAGACGTGGTAACTATTGGATGAATTGGGGCGGGCATGTTTATGCAGGCGAAGGATCAGCAACAGATGATTTATTAAAATCTGTAGGTGTTAAGTCATTACCAGTGCCTGGAAAACTTTCTGCTATGCATTTAAATGGAAAACTTTTGTTAGATGGACGAGTAGAATTGTACCCATTTAGAGTGCCTATGTCATGGAAATCTAGACTAGCAATGTTGACTGCAGGTGCAAAAGTAAGAGCTGCAGTGATGAAATATGCGAAGGTTGCTCAAAAGAAAGAAGTTGAAGATTATAGTGTACAACAACAACGCATTTTAGATTTTATGAATAATAAAACATTTTCGGAGTTTACAGGAAAATTACCAGTTGACGCAGATGCTATTTTTAGGCCTACAGTAAGTAGGTCAACAGGTGAACCTGAACAAATTTCAGCTGGTGCAGGCATCGGTTACTTTCATATGATTTGGAATAAAAAAGGCGGTTTATCCCAAAACATAATGGGAGGTCCATCGACATTAACGAACACAATTGCCAACCATTTAAAAAATAAAGTTGAAATCAATGCACACGTCCAAGAAATCATTCATAATCAAGACTTTGTAACAGTGAAATATCAACAAAATGGAACTGAGTTTGTGGAAACTGCAAAGTATGCCATCATAACTACACCAGCACCAATCACACGTAAAATTACAAAAAATTTAAGTGCAAAGCTAGATTATGCACTTAGCCAAATTAAATATGGCCCACATGTGAGTGCATCATTCTTAACAAATGAACAAGGTAAACAAATTTGGGATGATGTGTACGCATTTGCTACTCCCAAGAGATCATTCGATATCTTAATACACAATTCAAATGTCATTCATGCACAACAGAAAAATCGTGAACAGGGCAGTAGCTTTATGACATTTTCACCTGCGAATAGAGGTAAAGCATTAATTGACAAATCTGAAGACGAAATATTAGAAATATACCTGAATGATTTAGAAGAGATTCTTCCTGGGTTTAGAGATTATGTCGTAGAAGCTAAGGTGAATAAATTTCCATATGGATCAGCGTATGTGTATCCTGGACGTGCTGATATACAATCAACATTAATAGAACCAGAAGGGCGTTTGTTTTTAGCAGGCGATTATTTAGGCACGTTTTATACTGAAACAGCAATTCAAACTGGGTATACTGCAGCTCAAAATATTAATAGCTTATTAGGTTTTACCAAAAATAAAGATTTGCGAGAAGTTTTGTAAGCGTTTACAAAAACGATGTGGAGGCTATTTTATGACAAATAAATCTATGGAGGATATGCCCTTTTGCAAGTTTCACATGAAAATTTTTTCTTATGCTAGTGGCAGTTCTTTTGTTGATGGCTATAGTTTAGGAATTATAGCCATCGCACTTTCAGTAATGCAAAATGATTTTGAAATGTCTGTGACGATGATTGGTTTACTAGGTATGGGGACATTAGCAGGTATGGTCATTGGCGGGTTAGTTGGCGGTTATTTTACTGACATATTAGGACGGAAAAAAATGTTTATTATTGATATGTTGTTATTAGGTGTTTTCACCACCGCACAATTTTTTGTTGCAGATCCAATGCAGTTAGTAGTATTGAGACTGTTGATTGGTATTGCACTAGGTACAGATTATCCAATAGCTGGTTCGCTTATGAGCGAATTTGCACCCAGAAAGCATAGGGGAGCATTGTTAGGTGGCATTAATGCATTTTGGTTTATTGGCTATGCTATTTCGTATCTTGTTGGTTATTTTATGCTCCCATTAGGCACAGAGAGTTGGAGATGGATGTTATTAAGCGGGGCTTTACCAATTATCTTTTTATTATTAGCTCGACTTAATATGCCAGAATCTCCACACTGGTTAACAAAACAAGGGAAAAGTGTAGAAGCAGCACAAATTGTAAAAAAAATATTTGGTGACGACGTGGTTGTTTCAAATACAATTCATGAGCATAAGAAAACAAATTTGGCAGATATTTTTAAAAATGGTTATGGCAGACGTACATTTTTTGTTTCTGTATTTTGGTCATTACAAGTGATGACTACATTTGCTATTGGAACGTATATCCCTGAGATTCTTTCACAATTTGGATTCCATGAAGGCTCACAAAAATATTTAGGATCTGCTGTTATTAATATGTTTTATTTAATAGGTATTTTTCCAGCATTATACTTAGTTGAAAAGTATGGAAGAAGACCAACTTTGATATGGCCCTTCTTGATTACTGCACTAGCTTTGTTATCATTAGGTATAGTATCTGGAGGAAACGCTCCATTTCTAATTATACTTGTACTATTTATTATTTACGGTATTTTCAATACAGCTATGGGAAGCCACCAATGGATTTATCCATATGAACTATTCCCAACTTATGTACGTGGTACAGGTGGAGGATTTACTACTACTGTGAGTCGATTAGCATCTGCTTTAAGTACATTTTTCTTTCCGATGATTTTAGAAAATTATGGGTTGAGTATAACAATGTATATTTCATCAACCCTATTATTTATTGGTTTTATACTGTCAATCTATATGGCACCGGAAACGAAAGGGAAAAATTTAGAAGAGGCAGGAGCTATTTAGGTTAAATTTTAAAGTTTTTTGAGTCTAGGTATAAATGAATGGCTTTGATTTAATTGAATACGGTTGTTATGAGCTGAATGAAGTGAAAAAGTTGACTAGATAAATTGTTTATTAACCCTAGTTACTTTTGCTGGGGCGAGACAAAAGCATCTACTATGAAAGTATGATATTTGTCTCGCTCCCGTTTGTTTCGATTTTTGTGTTTTTAATCTATTGGCACAACGATTATTTATTTTGAAAACCTGATAAATAGTACATAGTAACTAACTTTGAAGGGGATGTATGATAAATGAGTAAAGATAATAAGGCTGCAGTTAAGACTGCGCTCGCTTATCTTAGTTTTATAGTTGGCGCAGGATTTACAACGGGCCAAGAACTATTACAATTCTTTGTTAACCATGGAAATTATGCATATATTGCAGTAATTCTTACAGGTATTATTGTAACGTTTGCAACTAGACAAATTTCAAAAATTGGTTATCGTTTGGACGCGAATACATATGAAATTTCATTGAAACATATTTTCGGAAAATATGTCGGTAAGGTAATTGATTATTTAACAATTTTCTTTTTATTTGGTTTAACTGTGGTCATGATTGCTGGTGGAGGCTCTGCGCTTTATCAAGGGTTTGGACTTCCGATGTGGACAGGTTCATTAGCGATTGTAATTTTACTTTTTATTGTACTGCAACTTAAATTTAATAAGATCATGACAATATTAAGCGTAGTTACGCCGTTTTTAGTAATCGCCGTTTTAGTGATTGCGGGCTATAACATTATCAATCCTACAATTCCATTTTCAGAGGTAGCACAATATACAAAACCATCTAAAACGTCTAGTTCCATATGGTGGTGGGATGCAATTGTTTATGGAGGATTAATTATTGGAAATAGCTTTAGTTTCCTAACCATCGTTGGCAGTGATGCTATGAGTCATAAAACAGCGCGTAGGGGAGCGTTTTACGGTGGCCTGTCATTTAGTATATTGTTATTAATTATGACGTGTGGATTAATGGCTAACATCCAAAATGCTAATAGTGTAGATATTCCTACATTATTATTGGCCAATGATATACATCCTTATATAGGTGTATTTATGTCAGCAGTAATGATTGGTGTTATTTTCAATAGCTGTATTGGTATGTTGTATCCATTTTTAAGTAGATTTACACGACCAAGTAGTAAAGGCTACGTTGCACTTTTGGCAATTTCTTTAATTGTAGCTTTTATCTTAAGTTTTATTGGCTTTGTAGATCTTGTAAACTTTGTGTTTAAAACATTTGGCTATATTGGTCTGTTTATCAGTGCTGCATTATTAATTAGATGGGTTTATAATAAATTTAGTGAAAAACGTTTAATGTAATCGCTAAAAATGTAAATAAAAGACGTATAGTAACCAATTTTGTAGACAATTGGACTATACGTCTTTTTAATTTAAGACAAGAAACTTGTAATTGCGTCAACTAGACTATAAAGGCCTAAGAATGTGACGATTAAAACAACGATAAAACCGATAATATTAAGCCAAATGTTATTGACGAAACGGCCCATTAGATTTTTCTTGTTGATGATAATAAAGATTAGTATGGCAACGATAGGTAATATAATACCATTTAAAGCTTGTGCCACTAACAATACTTCTAATGGTTCAAATCCGAGTGAGGATGTTGTAATACCAATAAGGATAATGACTGTAAATACAATCTTGTATTTTTTACTTTCCATGCCACCTTTCCATCCTAATAAGCTACTTATTGTAGCTGCCGCACCAGTAGGGGAAGCAATCGCTGATGAAAGCCCAGCTGCAAACAAACCAATGCTAATTGCAAAGGGTGCAGCATCGCCTAAAACTGGTTTAAGTGGTCCAGAAAGTTGAATAATACTTTTGACTTCATCACCTCGAATTAATGTGGCAGCGGCAATAAGAATAGCTGCCGAAATAATACCGCCAACAGTTATTGAAATAATAGTATCCCAACGCGCAAATTTGAGTTCTTTTATACCATTAAAACGTTCGTGTACCGCTGTAGAGTGGATGAAGAAATTATAAGGGACTACTGTTGTTCCAATTAATGCTATGACAGTTATAATAGAGCCATTCGGAATCGTAGGTACAAATACACCCTTTAAAATACCAAAAATATCTGGCTTAATCACAACCATAGTTGTAATAAAGATGATGCCCATGATTACCATAAGGAAAATCATTATTTTTTCCAAAAATTTATAATTACCAAATAACCCGATAAGTAAAATAATAAAGCCGATGATAGGCGCTACTAGATTTTCTGGTAAATTTAATAGATATGCTGCACCAAGTGAAGTTCCAATTAAATCGCCACTAATATAAGCAGCACAACCAATGGTTACAGCTATTAAGGTAAACCATACAATAATCAGTTTACCTACTTTATGGGCAAACAATTCTTGTATTGCTTCCCCTAAACCTTCTCTTGTTACGAGTGACAGTCGAATAATCATTTCTTGGAGTACGATGGTTGCAACAATTGAGAAAACAACAGCCCATAATAGACTATAACCAAAACCAGCGCCACCTTGTGTCATTGTTGTTACGGTTCCAGGACCAATAAATGAAGCGGTGATAATCATACCAGGACCAAGAGATTTAATAATCTTCCTTACATTTTTGACCAATGTCATCACCCCTCATTATTTCGTTTTATTTAAATAATTTACATGACCCGCAAGTACATATAATACAGCTGTTGAAACGAAGTGTGCAGAGTTCTGGTTTGCGTCTTGCATTGGATAAACTTCTACATAATCCATACCGCATAAGCCTAACGCACCAAACTCATATATCATTGTTAATAGTTCATAAGAACTTAGTCCATTGCCATCTACAGGACCGCCTGGATTAAAGGCAAAGTCTAGTACATCACTGCAAATTGTTAAATAGACGACATCTACATCTTTACTCGCTTGAGCATAAATGTCTCTAGCATATTGTTTTAAATCTTTTGCTGCTCTAATATCATTAATCGTAAGTGTTACTGCACCAGCTTCTTGAGCATAACGGCCTGTCTCTGGTTTGTTTCTAGGACCATGAATACCTGTATGAATGATACTTTCATTACGTATACCATCTGTTTCATATAATCTCATGAATGGGGTATTACGAGCGTAAATTTCTCCTTCATAATCAGGCATGTTGTCATAATGCGCATCCAAATGTATAATGCCCACTTTTTTACCCGTTTCTGTCAGTGACTTAAGAATAGGGTAAGTGACACCATGTTCACCACCAAAACCAACTAAAAATTTCTCGCTTTCCCATAGCCTTTTAGTGAATTTTTCAATGTTTTCATAGCTTTGTTGATTATTGTGCGCAACAAATGGTACATCACCGACATCGCCCATTGTTAAATGTTCGCTAATATCAATATGGTTCAACTCTGGTAAATATTGACTATAACGTGCTGAGCAAACTCTAATTTGTTTTGGACCTAATTCAACACCAGTATAGTCACCCCAGGTACTTTCACCTTCAAAAGGTGCACCATAAACAATAACATCTGTATCTAAATTATCTGTGGATGTAAGATTTTTACCATTTAAAAAACATGGTACATTACCATAAATATTGTTTTTCATAATGTATAACCTCCCCTTTGTTGTAAATAAGTATATATTGGATAATTTTTAATTTCAAACAAATTCAGAAAATTCTATTTTTAAACCTTTTAAAAATGTAAATATATCAATAGGAAAGTATTTTAGTTTTGAAATTTGATTAAATCATGAATACTAAGGTAAAAAAATAAGCTGATTCAAATTCGAATCAGCTTTTTGCGCCATAAAATAGAAAGTAAGTATTATGCCCAGCCACGGAAACGTGTTGCTTCAGCTGTACGTTTTAGACCTACAACATAAGCTGCTAAGCGCATATCCATTTTTCTATTTTCTGCCAAATCATAAATTTTATTAAATGCTTCAACCATCTTTTCTTCAAGTTTCGTGATAATTTCTTCTTCAGACCAATAATAGCCTTGATTATTTTGAACCCATTCGAAATAAGATACCGTTACGCCACCTGCACTAGCAAGTACATCTGGTATGATTAAAACGTCACGGTGCGTTAATATTTTAGTTGCTTCTTGTGTCGTAGGGCCATTGGCTGCCTCTGCCACAATTTTAGCTTTAATTAAATGTGCGTTTGTTTCTGTAATTTGATTAGATAATGCTGCAGGAATTAAAATATCACAGTCGAGTTCAAATAATTTTTCATTAGGAAGGACTTCTTCAAACAATGGTGTTACACGACCATGTTGTTCCTTCAATGCTAGAAGGTGTTCAATATCTAGACCTTCAGGATCATATAAAGCGCCTCGACTTTCCGATATTGCGACAATTTTAGCACCTTTATCATGTAAAATTTTAGCAATGAAACTTCCGGCATTACCAAAACCTTGAATCACTACACGAGAACCTGCAATATTAATATTTCGACGTTTTGCAGCTTCTTCAATTGTGATTACAGCACCTAGCGCTGTAGCACGATTACGGCCTTGCGAACCACCTAAAGAAAGTGGTTTACCTGTAATAAACGCAAATGCATTTGAACGGTTGATTTTACTATATTCATCCATCATCCAGGACATAATTTGGGGGTTTGTATATACATCTGGTGCTGGAATATCACTGGCAGGTCCTACAAATTGCGAGATAGCTTTGACATAACCACGTGATAAACGTTCTAGTTCTAAATTACTCATTTCTCTTGGATCACATATAACGCCACCTTTACCACCACCGAAAGGTAAGTTTGTGATACCGCATTTCATTGTCATCCACATCGATAATGCTTTGACTTCTTCTACATTCACGTCAGGGTGGAAACGGATGCCACCTTTTGTTGGGCCAACAGCTTGATTGTGTTGCGCACGATATCCTTTAAACGTTTTGACAGTGCCATCATCCATGCGTACAGGAATTCGAATTTCTAAAAACCTTAAAGGTTCTTTGACAAGTTCATACATACCATCGTCAAAACCTAATTTATGTAGGGCTTCCTTCATAATTTCTTGAGTCGAAGTTACTAAGTTATTATTTTCTGTCATGTTTATCTCCTCTATCATTACTTCAATATATAAGTTACTTATATATAAATGTTATCGATAATAAGATATAAAATCAATACATAATAACTGAATTTTTATAAAAGTTAGAAAATTCAATTAATATAAAGGTGTATAATTTTTTTGTGAACAAATATTTCATTTTAAGCTTAAATAGTGATTAAATATTGCAGAGGACGCCAAGAAAACACATTACAGTGGTGAAAATCAACATTACAAAATTGGTTAATTATACTTAAATCTTAATAGATATTGAAAGGAGAATGATGTTGTAGATAGTTATATTTAATGTTACTAAAATATAAGTGCTCATGGGATAGTTAAAAGTGATTTTTAATGGTGTACGAAAATGGCTAGCCATGATTAAAGACCATATATTTATTATAATAGTTATATTTTTTTATGACACGTTACATTGTGTATTGCTCATCTATATTGGGACTATGTCATAACTAGACTTCTCTACTATAGCTATGAACAATGAAGAAACATACGTCTTAAATATTTATATTTTACATAGATTTTACCTCGCAATAGTGATATAGAATGAAATCAACATAATGCACAATGAAAATAGAAATAAATCATATAGTAAATGACTCATAAACTTTATAGTATAAATAAAATAATAGTGTAATAACACAATTTTATTTAAAATAATTTTGAGGAATAGTTGTAATTTTCAGAAATAAATAATATTATACAATCAAACATTTTTGATTTATAGTATTTTGCAACTTGAAGTTAAGGGGTATGATTTTAAGTTCTATATGTTGGTTATGTTTTAAAACAAAGGAATTGGAGCAAATTTATGACAAATAAATTAAACAGAGAGTTAAGCAATAGACACATTCAACTTATTGCTATTGGTGGTGCTATTGGTACTGGCCTATTTTTAGGGGCAGGTCAGTCTATCAGTTTGACTGGACCATCGATATTACTCACTTACATTATTGTAGGTTTTGTTTTATTTTTATTTATGCGCGCGATGGGGGAAATGTTGCTTGCTAATACGAAATACAAAACATTTGCAGATATTGCTCATGATCAAATTGGGCCTTTTGCTGGTTTTGTAACAGGATGGACGTATTGGTTAACATGGATAACTTCAGGTATGGCAGAAATTACAGCTGTTGCGAAATATGTAGAATATTGGGTTCCAGATTTACCAAATTGGATTACATCATTAGCTTGTATCTTGATACTCATGACTTTTAACTTAACGAGTACTAAAATGTTTGGTGAGTTAGAATTTTGGTTTGCCATTATTAAAGTTGTAACGATATTGGCACTCATAGTTGTGGGTGTAGTGATGATTATATTTGCGATTCAAACGCCATTTGGAAAAACGAGTATATCTAATATTTATAGTAATGGTGGATTATTTACACATGGTGCTTCTGGATTCTTTATGTCATTTCAAATGGTTGTTTTCTCATTTACAGGTATAGAAATTCTAGGTATTACAGCAGGTGAAACGAGAAATCCACATAAAACGATACCTAAAGCGATCAATAGTGTACCTATTCGTATTTTACTATTTTATGTGGGTGCTTTAGCCGTTATGATGTCAATTATTCCTTGGCAGGATATAGATCCGAACAACAGTCCATTTGTCAGCTTATTTGCATTAATTGGTGTACCGTTTGCAGCTGGTTTAATCAATTTTGTAGTACTTACAGCAGCATCATCGGCTTGTAATAGTGGTATTTTTGCAAATAGTAGAATACTTTTTGGACTGTCGGAAAAAGGTCAAACACACCACTTGCTAATGAAAACGAATCATAGAGGTGTACCTTTTGTCGCAATACTTGTCACTTGTGCGTTGTTATCTATAACTGTACTTTTAAATTATTTTATTCCAAATGCGACACAAGTATTTTTCTACGTAACTGCAATTTCAACTATTTTGTTAGTTGTTGTATGGATGTTCATCATGCATGCTTATGCAAAATATGCGAAATCAAATCCTAACCACCACAAAGAAAGTCAGTTCAAGTTACCAGGTGGTATTCACACTGCAAGGTTTGTACAATTATTCTTTGTCTTTGTGTTGTTGATATTATTTATTGTACCTGACACAAGAATGGGTGTTGTGTTGTCGCCAATATGGTTTATATTATTGGGACTCATCTATTTTAATTACACGAAAAAAGAAAAAGCGCTTCAATCACAATCTAAAGAAAAAGTATAATAAAAAAAATTTTAGGGAATATAACCAAAGTAATGATTACTTATAGGTTATATTCCTATTTTTTTAGGAGGATAAAAATGGCGATACAGTATGCTAAAGATCAATCAGGTGTTTATCAAACAATAAATTTGAAAATCAAGAGTGATGCACATAGTATTTTTGATTATTTAAGTACCACGGAAGGGATACAACAATGGTTTCCTCAATTGTCATTTCAAGAACGCGTAGAAGGTGGAAAAATGTTGTTTCACTTAGATGATAGTGAAGATTTAGAAATGCGTATTACACATTTTGAAGCAAATAAAAGGATTGGTTTTACATGGGATATTGGGAAAGTGAAATTTGAATTATATGAACATCAATCCTATGTAGAACTCATTTTTTATGAGTATTTACCTTTTGAATTTCCACATATTACACTAGATTTTGCTGGATGGCAATTTCAAATAGAAAGTATCAAAAATATTGCCGAAACAGGTAAGCCGTTAGAGCAACAGGATTGTGATTTTGAAGCGAAGAAAACTGAAATTGAAGCCAGTTTAGCGGTGATTTAAAGTGAAATGCATTAAAAATTTATCAAAAAATAAGGCAAGCAAACGGAAACAAATTTCGTTTGCTTGCCTTATTAGTGCGACAAAATATATTGTAACTGATCTTTTGTATTTAAAGAAATCGTTTGTATATCAATGGTTTGTTTAGGTTACATAAGCTTAACGTTAATAACTGGTATTTTTAGCTACTTTTTTTCCATGTAGAATGAAATAAAGTACTATAGATAAAATAACGAGTGCAGCCATAGTGATATATAAATTACGATAACCCATAATTGGGATAAGCACACCTAAAATAAATGGCCCTATACCAGCACCAAAATCTGCAAACATATAGAAAGTAGAAGTTGCGAGTCCAATTTTTTCTACTGGAGACTGTTGTATAGCAATCGCTTGCGCACTTGGAATGATTGTACCGTAACCGATACCAATAAAAATTGCTGAAATAAGTAATAATAAACTTGTATGTGTTGCACTTAAAAGTATGAGTCCAACCATGAAGCTAATTAATACTGGATACATTACCTTATTTTCACCGAAATGATCATAAATTTTTCCAGTAAACGGACGTGTAACAAAGGTACTTACTGCATATACAATAAAGAAGAAACTAGATGCCGTAGCAAGGTTGATTTGTTCTGTATAAACAGTTAAAAACGATAGTACACTAGAATATGCGATACCAACGAATATGATAACAAAGGATATTGGTAATGCTTCTTTTTGGATATAAGCACTAAGCCCTTTTTGCTTAGATTCATTGTCCGTTGTTGACGGTTCTGGTTTTGGTAACCCTTTGATGAATAATGAGATAACAAAAGCGAAAATAATGACTGCCAAGCTAACGATAAAAATAGATTCGAAACCAAATCTTTGATTTAATATGATACCAGTGAATGGTCCGATTGCTGAAGCGGTCGTTACACTTAATGCATAATAACCAATACCTTCACCCTTACGTTTATCTGGAATAATTCTAGATGAAATTGTACCAGTTGCAGTTGAAGATAGACCAAAAGCAATGCCATGTAATAATCTTACTATCATTAATATAAGAAGACTGTTGATTGCAAAGTATAAAGCAACAGTGATGATTGAGAAAATAATACCGTATATTAACACTTTTTTAGGTTGCAGATTATCGATAATTCTTCCCGATACTAAACGTCCAAATAACATACCGATGATGAATATACCAGCTGCTAAACCACCCATGCTTTCCGAGGCGTGGTATTTATCAATCGTAAATATAGTGACAGTGACGATTAATGTATAATGTATTAAATACATTAAAAAGTTTGTCATTGTAATGAAGATAAAATCTTTTGACCAGAGTTTATCGTACATATTTAATACCGTCCTTTAATATAAATTTTTAACCATGATTTATTATAATAGATAATATATACTAATGTATAATTAGAATTTTTTAAGTTTACATAAGCTTTACTAATGTAAGGGGGATATAATGAATTTTGAACAATTATCGTACGTAAAAAAGATTTATGAGTTAGAATCTATTGTTCATGCTTCAGAAGCTATGCATATTAGCCAATCAGCAATGAGTCAGTCCATTGCTAATTTAGAGTCAGAGTTAGGATATAAAATTTTTAATCGTTCACGCAAAGGGACATTGCCGACGGAAGTTGGAAAACGACTTATACCTTTGATTATAGATATTTTAGAAGCTCAGACGGGTTTATTATCTGAAGTAGAAGCATTGCATAGTAATATCAAAGGTTCATTGAAAATAGCTACCATACCAACTTTATTTAATAAAATTGTACCTAAAGCTTTATCAAACTTTAAAAAGGACTATGCGCATATTGACGTAGAAGTGTTTGAAAGTGATAGACAAGAGATTATAAAAATGATTGAAAATAATGAGATAGACATCGGGCTTATAGGAAAAACTGAAAATGAAACTTTTAGTCATCGTATTGTCCCACATTCATTAAATTTATCTACTGATTTTAAACTAATTGTACCTAAAAAATCTAAACTGTCTTTAAAAAGCATGGTTGAAATGGAATCGATTAAACAGTTTCCTTTTGTCTTGTATGATCGCAATTTTTATCATAATAATTTTAAAGCATTTGAAGATGAGAATGGGCCGTTAAAAATTGTGTTTAGAACGAATAACCCAAGTGTATTGATTAAAACAGTTTCTGAAGGATTGGGTGTAAGTATCGTATCGAGTTTGATGCTAGAAGATGATCCATTTATATTAAATGGTTTAATTGAGATGTTACCCATTGGCTCACCGTTTGATTATTATATTTATTTTACAGCTTTAACAAATGTTAATCATGTTAATGAACAAACAATTCGTACTTTTATTGAGTATTTAAAAAAATAAAGTCCCACTAACTCAATAAATTGAGAAGTGGGACATATGCATGAGCTTGAGCGCTACGTTTTTCAATTTTAGTCATCGCTACAGGGGTGGGAGGACGAAATCTTATTATTAAAATTAAATTTCTGTCTCATTACCCCTTATTTTGTGCTTGATATCCTAGACGGTTAACATGTTAGTTTAGATATAAATTTTATGACTGTATTTTATCGACGAATTGATAAAATTGTGTAATGTCTGACAATTGTTGGTTACATTTGATACTGTCAAAACAAATATAGTCACCTTTTTTGGTATATTGTCCATCACTAGAAGTACGAGTTTTACGCATAAATAGAGCGACATTAGATTCCTTATTACAAATTGCGCAATAACCCTTAACGGTTTGGTTAGCAATGTCACCATAAAACCCAGTTAGTAATCCTTGTTCGTCATAATAGATGATGAATTTTCTGTTTGAAGCGATATCGTTCCATCCAATATAAGTACTTTCCAAAAGAATTTCATCACTAATAAGTGGCGATTTAAGCTTTTTAATTTTACGAAAAGTTTTTTCAACTTGCTTCTTTGAAGGGTGTTCAAATGGTATGACATATGTTTGTAAAGTTGCTAAAATCTTATCTACTTGAGCTTTAGAAATGCGTATATTCATTAATTTTTCAATAGCTTCAATCAGCGTATCGTCTGTTTGATGAAACTGTTGATAAATGTCTTCTTTGGTTGTTTCTTTTATAGAAGTAATTGTATTTAAGTCATTTACAGATTTATAAGCATTAAGTAAATGTGCGATGCGTTCTTTGATATAGTTAAATTGATATGGATAAAGTTGTTTTTCCAATTTTTTAAATTCCTTTCACATTATAATTCTTAAAAGCAAAAGATGCTTTGTGAAAAGAAATTTTAAACAAAGCATCAAACTATAGACAGTAATTGCTTTGTATTAATAATGAAGCATTGTTATGCAACATATCATCATCTCCACGTAATGTATTTGTTTGTTTTATATCAAATTCATAAAGAAATGTCAAAAGCAATATATGATAAAGTTTTCTCGTGAATTGAGATAAAAAACTTAACAATATTCAGTTTTTGCCTACAATATCATTAAAATATAACAAATCGATTTATGTACACTCGTGGTATACAAAAAAGCGCTTTTATAGTATAATATTTATAAATACTAGATGTTTGTCCATTACAAAAATACATTACATTTTCTGTAATAAACAAGGGAGTTTTTGATTATGAAAAAAATAATGATTACAGGTGCTTTAGGTCAAATTGGTACGGAGCTCGTAGTAAAATGTAGAGGGTTATATGGAAACGATAATGTACTTGCTACAGATATTAGAGAGCCAGAAGCAGGTTCAGCGATTGCTGATGGCCCATTTGAAATTTTAGATGTTACAGATAAAAACAGAATGACAGAAATCGTTGAGTCTTTTAAACCAGATACTTTAATGCATATGGCTGCACTATTATCTGCAACGGCTGAGAAAAATCCACAATTTGCATGGGATTTAAATATGGGTGGTCTTTTAAATGCTTTAGAAGTAGCTCGAGAATATGATTTACAGTTCTTTACACCAAGTTCAATTGGTGCATTTGGACCTTCAACACCGAAAGTAAACACACCACAAGTTACGATTCAACGACCAACTTCTATGTATGGTGTTAATAAGGTTGCTGGTGAGTTATTATGTCAATATTACTTTGATAAATTTGGTGTAGATACAAGAAGTGTTAGATTCCCTGGATTAATATCACATATTAAAGAGCCTGGTGGCGGTACAACAGATTATGCAGTAGATATCTATTTTAAAGCAGTTCGTGAAGGACAGTATACAAGCTATATTGCCAAAGATACATTTATGGATATGATGTATATGGAAGATGCGGTTGATGCAATTATCAAGCTAATGGAAGCAGACGGTGTGAAATTAATTAATCGTAATGCGTATAATTTGAGTGCAATGAGTATTGAACCAGAAATGGTCAAAGCGGCAATTCAAGAACATTACCCAGATTTTAAATTAAATTATGAAGTTGACCCAGACAGACAAGGAATTGCGGATAGTTGGCCGAATAGTATCGACACTAGTTGTGCTAGAGCAGAGTGGGACTTTAACCCTAAATATGATTTGGCTAAAATGACAGAAGTGATGCTTAAAGAAATCTCAAGAAAAGATAAAGTCAGATAATTATTTTTGCAATGATTGATGAAGCAGTGACTAACACATAATAATCTTTTTCAAAATAAAATCGCTAATCCATTATGGGTTAGCGTTCTTTTGTATTTAAATTTTTACGATTTTGATTGGACATGTTTGTCTAGGATGTGAGTTACATATTTCAAACCCGTAAGCCTGTCACTCCTCTTATTTTCGTCAACGGTAGCACTGTGGCAATTTAATGCAATTGATAAGTTTTAACCCTAAAAATATGCCTTTTTTGCATTGTTCAATACATTTGATCAATGAAAACTTTAAGCTTAATTTCTAATAATAAATTGCGGTATATAAATGTGAATTTCTAAAGTATATCAGTAAATATGAACGTTTATACTTTAATCAGAGCCACTTATGTACTATTTTTTTATATAATGATAAGCTTGATTTAATAAATTTAATTAGTCTAACATAAAGATATTGTTATTTTTTAAATTTTTTGAAAATTATTGAACGAAACTATTCTGATTGGTATAATTTAATGTATTACCTATTAATAGAACATTGGAGGAAACAGTCATGTCAGAAAAAATTAAATTGATACAGCGTGAAAGCCTTAAAGAAAAACCGGATCCAAGTAATTTAGGATTTGGAGAATATTTCACAGATTATATGCTCAGTTTCGATTATGATATTGATCAAGGTTGGCATGATTTGAAAATTGTGCCTTATGGACCAATTGAACTTTCTCCAGCAGCCCAAGCATTACATTATGGACAAGCAGTATTTGAAGGATTGAAAGCCTACAAACATGATGGTGAGGTAGATTTATTCCGACCATCTGAAAATTTTAAACGTATTAACAATTCTTTGGCACGTCTGGATATGCCTAAAGTTGATGAAGATACCTTGTTAGAAGGTTTAAAACAATTAGTAGATATCGAACGTGATTGGGTGCCAGAGGGGGAAGGTCAATCATTATACATAAGACCCTATGTATTTGCTACTGAAGGCATTTTAGGCGTACGACCTTCATATTCATATAAATTATTAATCATTCTATCACCTTCAGGTTCATATTACGGTGGGGACTCTTTAAATCCTACAAAAATTTATGTGGAAGATGAATATGTGCGTGCTGTCCGTGGCGGTGTTGGTCATGCAAAAGTTGCTGGTAACTATGCAGCTAGCCTTTTAGCACAAACAAATGCATCAGCACAAGGCTATGATCAAGTATTATGGTTAGATGGTGTAGAGCAGAAATATGTTGAAGAAGTCGGCAGTATGAATATCTTCTTTGTAGAAAATGGCAAAGTGGTTACACCAGAATTAAATGGTAGTATTTTACCAGGTATTACACGAAAAACAGTCATTGAATTAGCGCAAAATCTAGGCTATGAGGTAGAAGAACGTCGCGTATCTATCGATGAGCTAATTGAAGCACACCATAATGGTGCATTAACTGAAGTATTCGGTACTGGAACAGCAGCGGTTATTTCACCAGTTGGTCAATTGAAATACGGCGATACTGAAATAGTTATCAATAATAATGAAACAGGAGAAGTAACTCAAAATTTATATGATAATTATGTTGGTATTCAAAGTGGTAAACTTGACGATCCGAACGGCTGGAGAGTAGTTGTACCAAGATATTAAGTTTTTTCAAAAATCGATAACAATAGTTATTACAATAAAAGGAGCAAGTCAGAAATCTAATTTAACAAAGATTTCAGCGTCTTGCTCCTTCTTTTTTGTTTGAAAACCATCAGCATTAAGACAGCGATGTTTCAACTTATTGCCAATATTTATATAGTGGGCCATCCTTGCCATATATTGGATCTGTGTCAGGTAAACTTATGTTTTTGATGTTCTCTAAATTTTGTGGCCATTCATCAGGTTTCCCTGAACAAAAATCATAATCATTACCATTTGGGTAAGCACCAATTACTGCAAAATCATGATGACTATGAACAAGTTTATGGCCAAAACCAGCTGGTATGATAATGACATCACCCTGTTGTATATCTACATGAGGGCCAAGTTCACCGCCTAGTTGTACGGTGGCCTTTCCTGAAACAACAATAAGTACTTCATGTGTATTGCTGTGATAATGATGTGTTGGAAATATGCCACCACGCCAAGCATTTGACCAATTGTTCTTAGATAAAATATCTAGAGGGCTCTCTTTTGGCTTGATTACATTTTTATATAGCAGTAATGCATATCTGGAGTTATTGGGAATCGAATCATCGCTGTCGCAAGAAATGGTTTCTATTTGAATATTAGGATTAGGCGTCAATGTATTCACCTCTTTTGTGGTATTACTATACGTCATAACCTAAATTTTAGTTTTTTAAACGGTGTGCATAGTCAGTGTGTTAGTTGAGTTATTTGTTTTAAGAACGATTTTTATATTAAAATTAAGTAGTAAATTGAGTGATACATATTGTTTAACATAGGAGCTGTTGAAAACATGGAATGGATATTATTTGATAAAGACGGCACAATCATATATTTTGATCGCAGTTGGATGAAAATAGGGTTGCAACTCGTTGATGACTTTATGGAAACATATAAGGATTCGATTGCTGATATAGATGGAAGTTACGCGTATTTAGGTATCATAGATGGCGAAATTCAACCAGGTACGATCATGGCGTCAGGAGCATTAGATGAAATGATTGAGGCATTTTGTAAAATTGCAAATCAAGATGTAACAAATTGGGCTCAACAAAGAAGTCAAACACTTGTTGATAATAGGGTGCCAGAAAATGTTTTAGTTGAAGGCATCAGCGAAACACTAGATACGCTGAAACAAAGAGGTTACAAATTAGGTATTGTGACAAGTGATTCTAAAAAAGGGGTAGAGCAATTTTTGGAATACACACAATTCGACCATTACTTCGATATTGTAATTTCTACTGAAGCGGATGCCGTTGAAAAACCAAATCCTGAAGTGTTGAATCCGCTTTTTTATAGATATAATGTAGAACCTGAAAATGTAGCAATTATAGGTGATACTGCGAATGATATCCAAACTGGCATCAATGCTAAATTAGGGTTGAAAGTTGCAGTTTTAACTGGTGTTGGCTTAAGAGAATCTTTTGCTCAAGCGGATTATATTTTTGAAACTGCAAATAGTGTCGTCGATATATTATAATAATAGAAATGATGCACAAAATATGGGAGTGGGACAGAAATCTAATTATATTAAATAGATTTTGTCGTCCAACCCTAGCAAGGATGACTAGAATTGAAAAAACTTGATTTAAAGCGCATTTTCAGTTCAGTCATCTACTGACAATATGAAATGAGGTTGGTACGAATCCATTATGTCTCAGCCTCTTTTTGTATAAAACGTATATGGGGTGATTGAATGATTGATGGAAGATATGCAACTTATCGTGGGGAAACATATAAAGTGGTAGAAATTGTAAGTAATGAGGTATTGTTAGTTACTGAAGATGAACGAGCTACAGAACATGGTTTTGAAGCACAAACATATCGTCACGCTGCGCATACATTATATTATAAAAATGTAGCCAGAGACGATGTTGATGAACTTTATGAATTATATCAAGAAGCGAGATATAGTGGTGCTATTTTTGATTTATATCAAGACGTAGAGGGTCAATTGTATATTGGAACTGAAGATGAAGATAAAGCAAGTACATTTGATCTCGACCAAACAGATGAATATTATTATAGTAAATATGTTGATGAAGATGAGATAGAAAAGATTATATATCGTAAACATATTGAATAAAGTCCCACTTCCCAACTTGTTGGGTTAGTGGGGCTTATGCATGGGCTTTTAACTCAGGTGAATGAGTTATCTTGTTGAAGTGGGACAGAATGAATTTATTTAAAATGACTTCGTTGTCCGACCCTTTATTGTGCGCTACAAAATCTGTTTTATAGCGTACGTATTGTTGTTTTTAAATACTTTCAAACAGTGAAAATATTATCGTTGATCTACATTGCGATAAGTTTCAATGATGTGACGGATTTTATCAATGACAGGGTTTAAGGATTCTGGATCTGCATGTAAATCATATTCATTAATGTTCACCCTTACAACTGGACACGCATTGAATTCACTAATCCAGTCTTCATAACGTTTGAATAATTTTTGCCAATATTCTGGATCTGTTTCAATTTCCATTTGGCGACCACGTTGTTTGATACGATCAATCACTTCATCATAATCACATTCTAAATAAATAAGTACATCTGGTTTTGGGAAGTAAGGTGTCATGACCATAGCATTAAATAGTTCAGAATATGTGTTGAAGTCTTCTGGACTCATTGTGCCTTGTTCTTCATGCATCTTAGCAAAAATATCAACATCTTCGTATATTGAGCGGTCTTGGATAAAACCACCACCGTATTCAAACATACGCTTTTGTTCTTTGAAACGCTCAGCTAAAAAATATATTTGCAAATGAAAGCTCCATCGTTCAAAATCATTATAAAACTTATCCAAATAAGGATTGTGATCTACATTTTCAAAAGACGTTTTGAAATTTAATCTTTGTGCTAAAGCTTTCGTTAATGTTGATTTTCCAACGCCGACTGTACCAGCGATTGTTATCACAGCATCTTGAGGGATACCGTATTTATTCATCATCTTTTCCTCCAATCAATGGTTGCACTAAATTTAAAATATAATTATAATCATTTTCTTGCTTCATGAAATCTAAATCAGTCGTATCTATTCGAATCACACTTTCACCATCTGCTTTTAATGAACGATAATATGCATTATAATCACGTTTTAAATTAAGTAAGTAGTCGTCTTCTATCTGATGTTCGAAGCTACGATTGCGTAATGCGATGCGCTTTTTCAATATTTCTAAATCTGCATCTAGAAAGATAATCACATTTGGCATTTCCAAATCTTCAGTTAAAATATCGTAAATTCTAGAAAATTTATCGAATTCAGAAGGTGTTAAAGTATTATTTGCAAATATTTTATTTTTATAAATATGGTAATCACTTACGATGCCCGTATGAATTGCTTCAAGATCTTGAAATTGTTTGTAACGATTACATAAAAAGAACATTTCTGTTTGGAAACTCCATTTGGAAATGTCTTCATAAAAATCGGATAAAAAAGGATTTTCATTTACAATTTCTTTTTCTTCATAATAATTAAAAGTTTGACTAAGCTTATGTGCTAGTGAAGATTTACCGACACCAATCGGTCCCTCAACAGCAATAAATTGTTTTTTCATATTTTTACCGCTCCAATGTTAAAATAGACAATAAATATTGTACCATATGTGAGGTGATAGACACATGTATACTGACCAATTTTATATGGAAATTGCGCTAGAAGAAGCACGAAAAGCTGGTGCTATTGGAGAAGTACCAATAGGCGCCATTGTCGTGAAAGATAATGAAGTCATTTCACGGGCGCACAATTTACGAGAATCCACCCAAGATCCTACTGCACACGCTGAACATATTGCGATTCAAAAGGCTGCCAAACAGCTTAATAGTTGGAGGTTAGCATCCTGCAAACTTTATGTTACTTTAGAGCCTTGTGTGATGTGTTCCGGCGCAATCGTCATGAGTCGTATTCCCGAAGTGATTTATGGGGCGCAAGACTTAAAAGGTGGTTGTGCAGGTAGCTTGATGAATCTCTTGCAAGAATCGAGATTTAACCATCGCGCAAAAGTTACTACAGGCGTATTAGCAGAGGAATGTAGCCATTTATTGAAGACATTTTTTAAAGACATTAGACAAAAGAAGAAAATCATACGAACAGAGGATAATACAAATTGTGAAACTTTTGGTAAAATATGAATGTGTTACAAAATTATGGCGAATGATAAATGTGTCATTAAATAGGTGTTATTGAGATAAAGTAGAAACGAGGTAAGCCAATGATAAATTTAATTGCAACAGATATGGATGGTACGTTATTGAACGCTGCACATGAAATATCAGAAGACAATATCCAAGCTATCAAATATGCACAATCACAAGGCATCACAGTAGTAATTGCTACAGGACGTGCATTTTATGAGGCGAATGCACCAATCAACCAAACAGATTTAAAAGTGCCATATATTTGTTTGAACGGTGCAGAAGTAAGAGATGAATCATTTAATATTATGAGCACTTCAAATTTAAATAGAGAACTCATAAATCGAATTACAGAAGAACTAAATAAAGAAAATATTTTCTATCAAGTGTATACGAACTTAGGCATCTATACTGAAAATCCATTACGGGACTTAGAGATTTATATTGATATTGCGCAACGTGCTGGACAAGAAGCAGATGTGGAAAAAATAAAAAGTGGTATTCAAAAACGTATTGATAACGGTACGTTAAAAGTAGTTGATAATTATGACAAAATTCAAGATACACCTGGTGAAATTGTAATGAAAATATTAGCTTTTGATAGTGATTTAGAAAAAATTGATCGAGTTAGTGAAACATTAGCAAAATCAGAAAGTTTGGCAGTTTCTTCTTCATCACGCGGAAATATAGAAATTACGCATTCAGATGCACAAAAAGGTATTGCTTTAAACACGATTGCAGAGCGTCTAAATATTGATATGAAAAATGTTATGGCAATCGGTGATAATATGAATGATGTTTCAATGTTGGAACGCGTTGGCTATTCAGTCGCTATGGAAAATGCGGCACCAGAAGTTAAAGCAATCGCAAAATATGAAACAGATTCTAATGAACAAAGCGGTGTGGGTAAAGCGATAATGAAACTACTTAGAGAAAATAACAAATCATAGCATGAGGTGAAAGTGTAGATGAAAGGATTAATCATAATAGGGAGTGCTAAAATGGGCTCGCATACGAATGCTTTAGCCCATTATTTAAAAGGTCATTTTGAAGACCAATATTTTGAGGTAGAAATCTTTGATTTAGCAGAACATCCAATTCATCAATTGGATGTTTCTGGCGTATCTTCGCCAAGTGAAGTATATAAAAATAATTTAACATTATTACAAACTAAAGCGCGAAATGCAGATTTCTTTGTATTAGGAACACCAAACTACCATGGTTCATATTCCGGTATTTTAAAAAATGCATTAGATCATTTAACGATGAATGATTTTAAAATGAAACCAGTGGGGTTAATTGGCAACAGTGGTGGTATTGTAAGTTCTGAACCATTGTCTCATTTACGTTTGATTGTACGTTCATTACTCGGAATCGCAGTGCCAACGCAGATTGCGACACATGATACAGATTATAATAAATTGGATGATGGTACTTATTATTTGGATAATGAGGAGTTTCAATTACGTTCGAGATTATTTGTAGATCAAATTATTTCGTTTGTAAAAAATAGTCCGTATGAACATTTGAAATAATGTGAAGTTATTTTTGATTAAAAGATTACAATAGAAGTTGTATCTTACGATGTACATAATCTAAAGGTTTTTGGAGCGCATATAAAATCAAACGTTAATTTGATTTTATATGCGCTCTTATGTTGTTGGTAATGAATTAAGCACTACTGTGAAGTATTGAATCAACAATTAAATGATACTGTTCAATCAGCTGTTTAATTTCTGCTAACTTGATATCATGCAAATAAATACATCTTTCATCAGTTTGATCTCGAGACTTTTTTAAAAGATTAAGTTCGATGAAATGATTGATTTGTGATGAAACAGGTGAATTTTGGACTTGTAATAACTTTTTCAATTCAATAGCATTTATTTTATTTTTATTGAGATAGAGTAATTTATCCAAAATGATTACTTCGGAAATAGTAAGATTCAAGTTTTGTTTCACCACTTTATTAATCAATCCTCTTTTTTCTTCATAAATAATAGTATTCATGTCGTCACCACACTTTTAATATTTTACTTTTATGCGTTAGATTGAAATTGTTGATAAAAATCGAATTTTAAATGTTGAATTTCTGACCGACTTTTTGTATGGGGGTGAATATCGGAAGGATGGCAACCAATAACATTGTTGAAAAGATAGCAATATTCATTTTGAGTACGAAAACCGTAACGTTGTTGTACGATATTTAAATGATCACCGTTAAGCAAATCGCATACGGAAGCATGAATTTTAGATGACGTAATATATTGAGATAATTTACAGTTCATCAATGTTGAAAATTCTCTTGATAGAAAGCTATTATTTACAAAAAAATAATTAGCGATTTGTTTGCAAGTTATTTTAGTAGTTAAATGTGTGTTTACATATTGAACCACATCTTTAATTAAAGCTGTTTTATAACTGCATTGTATTTCGGAACTTTGCGAGTTATGATACTCAGAATATTGAATATTTTTAATCAAATGCTTAATGGCTTCGTTTAAGTTACTTATAGATTGATGTTGAATCGCATCAACTATATCTAAAAATTGGACGCGTCTCTCTTTTTTAATCGATATATGTTCAATAGCGTCAAAATTTAGTTTCTGAAAGTATTGATAATAGTAAAAATTATTTAGTGAAAGACAAATTAAACTACCATTAAAAGAGATTTGTGTATTGGATTCATAGTCATGGACATGAAATACGTCACCTACTTTAAAATGGTGGAAAGTAGTGTTTTTCAAAACCATAAATTCTCCTTGTGTTATTAAAAAAACATGCAGAAAATGTGGTCTGCTTAATTGACTTATAGGGACATGCTTCGCATGATATGTTTTTAAAGTATAATCCATTTTATTGATTTCACCACTTACATCAAAATAAAAATTAATTATAAACTACTACTGTCATTATTTTAATATGAAAATTGTATATAGAACATTAATAAAATTTAACAGTTAATATACATTATTTTATAATTAGTTGCAGATGGGGATATTTAGTGGTGGTATTTTTAAATGAACCATTAAAATTTTACTATTACAAATTTAAGTAATGAATTTGGAGAAAAATAACATTATTTAGTAACTATAGAAAGTTTAATTGTTGGGAAAATTTTTTGAAAATAAAACAAAGTTAGAATCAAAAATAATAGGCTGCTAAACTTCTATTATCATTTAGAAATTCAGTAGCCTAATTTTTGATGACTTGCTATATTGATTTGTAGCTATGCGTGCTATTTTCTATATTTTATTTTTGCAAAAGCATCATGTTGGTGAATAGATTCTTCGTTTCTGCATTCAATATCAAAGCCTTCAATCCAATCAAAATCAACTAAATCTGCTGCGATAAGGCGAATCAAATCTTCAACAAACCTCGGATTTTCATAAGCGCGTTCCGTGACACTTTTTTCATCTGGTCGTTTTAATATAGGATAAAGTATAGAACTTGCATTGGCTTCCATTGCATCTAAGATTTTTTCTTTGTAATCGTCTGTTAAAATAGCTTCGTTGTTCAAAATAGCTTTAACTGTAATGATACCGCGCTGGTTATGTGCCGAATACTCACTAATTTCCTTTGAACAAGGGCACAATGTTGTAACTGCAGCTTGTAGTGTAATTTCTTTGCGTGTAATACTTTCTTTGTCTATCGCCATACCGTATGTCACATCTGCATGACCTACTGCTTTAATATTCGTGATCGGACTGTGACGGTCAAAGAACCATTTAGCTGAAACATCAACACCAGCAGCATTTTGTTCCATGCGCTCTTGTAAGCTACGCAAAAGTCGATATAAAGAATCAAAATCTAATTCAATGCCATTATCGTAGTGTTTTTCAACACTTTCTAGAATGCGGCTCATGTTTATACCTTTTTCATCTTGATTAAGGCTAGTTGAAAAACTGAAGTTTCCAGCTGTTTGGAAACGATCTACTAATACAGGGTATACAAGATTTTTAATGCCTACTTCTTCAATTTCAAATAAGTAGTTTTTATTCGTGCTTTGCAAATCTGTCATTTCTTCTTTAACGGTTGGTTTTGTACCTTCGATTGGATCAACTGAACCAAAATGCTTCCATCGACCTTCTCGAGTTGATAAATCAAATTCTGTCATGATATTGCCTCCACTTAAGATTCAAAGTTATAAGTCCAATAAGGTTCAACTTCTAAAAAGCTTTGCGCTTCTCCAGAAACATCAGGTGTAGCAAGTTGTTTCAAGAATGGTCCCGTTTGAGATGCGTGTGCTTCAAAAGCGCGAAGTTTTACCTCTTTATAATCACTGATCTCATTTAGAATGTCAGGTTCACCTAATTTTTCAGGCGCGTCATTGCTAAATGCAACAAGTTGTAGACGGGGTCTTTCTGATGGTTTCATGCGTCCCACAGTTCTCACAACTGCTTCTGCTGTAGCTTCATGGTCTGGGTGTACTGCAAATTGAGGATAGAACGATATGATGACGGATGGGTTTAATTCATCAATTAATGATTGCACCATCTCATCCATTTCGTCGTGAGGTTCAAATTCTACAGTTTTATCACGCAAGCCCATTTTGCGCAAATCAGTTATACCAATGGCTGCCATCGCAGCTTCTAATTCTTTTTCACGAATGTCCGGCAAAGATTCACGAGTGGCAAATGGTGGATTGCCTAAATTACGTCCCATTTGACCTAATGTTAAACAAGCGTATGTGACTGGTACACCATTATCTATATAACGCGCCAATGTACCTGCAGATGAGAATGATTCATCATCTGGATGTGGAAATATAACTAATACATGGCTTTCCTCTGTCATGATTTATCCTCCTTATGCTTTAAATGATTGAGTGCTTATTTCTAAAGCAGCTGCTAATTGACCTTCATAATTAAAACCAGCTAATAGAAACTCACCATGTTCATTTATTTCGTAGTGTGTTAAACCTTGAACATAGACCCAACCGCCATCTTTGAGTTTCAAACCTACGCGATATGGATCTTTATTGCCACCTTTAAGCTGTGCATGCTCAAAAGTGACTTGAATATTTCTTAAAAAAGTGCCCGCGTTAAATACACGTTGATCAAAATGTGCAGCATATGCACCATTCGTTGTCTCTACATGTAAATACACGGGTTTATCTTCATATGAAGAAAGTAATGTTTGTACTTTTTCATCTATTATTGGTTCCAAACTTTTGCCTCCTTGATTCCAAAACCCTATACTTTTATGAAATAAATTGTACTATACAAGTGTTAATAAAAATAATTAGTCTAATCTTTAGTGTAAACTGACTTTGAAACATTTTCTACCTGAAAAGTGAATTTCAACTTAGATTTATACATAAAATTTGATTATCTATTTATTTTACTAAAAACAGCGATGAAAATGTATTAGTCTGCTCATTACACCTTTAGTCATTTTATATAATATTTGCAATTTATTAAATATCTATTTTCTGTAAAAAATATCAAAAGAACGTATAATAGAAGTATCATCAAATTTTGTTTATAACAAATAACAAATTCAACATATTGGGGAGGGCAATAATATGAAAGTTACAAATTTAGGTTCTAGTGAATATGCTTCATTTTATGTTGCATGTGAATTGTTTAAACAAATGAGTCAACAACCACATAGTAAGTTAGGGCTAGCTACTGGTGGGACAATGGTCGAAGTTTATGAATTTCTAGTTAGTTTACTGCAAAAGAATCAACTAGATGTATCTGAAATAGAAACATTTAACTTGGATGAATATGTCGGCTTATCAGCGACACATGAACAAAGTTATCATCGATATATGAATGATATTCTATTTAATCGTTATCCACATTTCACGAAATCTTTAATACACATTCCAGATGGAGCTGCAGATGACTTAATGGCAGAAACGAAAAGATACGAAGATTTAATCAATCAAAAAGGGCCACTGGATATACAAATATTAGGTATAGGTGAAAATGGTCATATCGGCTTTAATGAGCCAGGTACTGATATGAATAGCACAACTCAAGTTGTAGATTTAACAGCTAGTACAATCAATGCCAATAGTCGTTATTTTGACAATGAAAGTGAAGTACCTAAACAAGCTGTGTCTATGGGTTTGGCTTCAATTTTAAAAGCGAAAAGAATCATTTTATTAGCATTTGGAGAGAAAAAGAGAGCGGCAATTGAACAATTAGCTAAGCATGAAGTAAATAAACAAGTGCCAGCTACGATATTGCTCGCACATCCAGATGTCGAAATTTACGTTGATGACGCTGCAGCACCACGCTTATAATCTCTCAGTTTAAATCATCATTGTAAGGGTAAATAGTTTATGCGTAAGTTTTTAAATAAAGTAAGTTAGGTCATGATTTCCATGCCTATCATTAAATCAAGAAGGGATGATCATTTTGGAATTACAACTAGCAATTGATTTATTAAATAAAGAGGAAGCGGCAGAACTTGCAAATAAAGTTAAAGACTATGTTGATATTGTAGAGATTGGTACACCTATTGTGATAAATGAAGGTTTACCGGCTGTACAACATTTAGATAATAATATAGATGGTGTGAAAGTACTTGCAGATTTAAAAATTATGGATGCAGCAGATTATGAAGTAAGCCAAGCTGTTAAATTTGGTGCAGATGTAGTAACAATTTTAGGTGTCGCAGAAGATGCTTCTATTAAAGCTGCAGTAGACGAAGCACATAAAAATAATAAAGAATTACTTGTAGATATGATTGCAGTACAAGACTTACAAAAACGTGCTAAAGAATTAGACGAATTAGGTGCAGATTATATCGCTGTTCATACTGGTTATGATTTACAAGCAGAAGGTGAATCTCCATTAGAAAGTTTAAGACAAGTTAAATCAGTAATTAACCAATCTAAAGTTGCTGTAATTGGTGGTATTAAACCAGATACAATTAAAGAAGTCGTAGCTGAGGAACCTGATTTAGTTGTAGTTGGCGGTGGTATTGCTAACGCGGATGATCCAGTTGAAGCAGCAAAACAATGTAGAGACGCGATTGAAGGTAGATAAGATGAGTGAAATTACAAATTATCGTTTGATTTTAGACGAGTTAGATCATACGTTATCTCATGTTAAAGATAGTGAAACACAAGCTTTTTTATCACAAGTGACTAAAGCAAATCATGTTTTTGTAGCGGGTAAAGGACGTTCTGGATTTGTAGCAAATAGTTTTGCTATGCGCTTAAATCAACTTGGAAAATTTGCTTATGTTGTTGGTGAATCAACAACACCTTCAATTACTGAAGATGATTTATTTATTGTCATTTCAGGTTCAGGTTCAACGGAACATTTGAGATTATTAGTTGAAAAAGCAAAATCTGTCGATGCAGAAGTCGTGTTATTATCAACGAATCCGAATTCGGCAATTGGTGCATTGGCTAATACGGTTATAGAACTTCCTGCAGGTACAAAATATGATGCAGAAGGATCCGCACAACCTTTAGGTAGTTTGTTTGAACAAGCAGCGCAAGTCTTTTTAGATAGTCTAGTATTAGATTTAATGAACGAACTTAAAGTCGATGAAGAAACGATGCAAAGTAATCATGCTAATTTAGAATAGTGTATTACAATAAAATATATAGTCGTTGAGTATGTTATATGTTAAAAAATGCATCTCATTCTCATAAAAAGAGAGCTAATTCCAAATGGATTAGCTCTCTTTTTTACGGTTGAAATTTTGCGATTTTAGCCGTGCATGTTTATCAGGGCGTATGATTTACAAAATTCGAGTTGTTGTTGCTCACTTGTAAATTTCTGACTATTGTAAGAAATTTATGTCCGTTTGTCGAATAGATGATAAGTTTTAATGGAATGAAGTAGTGGTTTAAGTGGAATAAATACTGCTGGATTCTTATGAAAAGTGAATTTATACTAAAATTTTGTATCAATAGTGATGAAATTTAAAGTTTATCAATGTAAATACTAACGATATTATTAATCAAAATAAAAATATTCAGTATACAAATTTGTTTAATAATAAATATATTAAATCATATTAAAAATGGGACGATTTACCACGAATCGCTCATTTTTTTGTTTTTTTAAGGAATTGGAATTCAAAATTGCTCAATTTAAATTAAAAAAATGGGATGTTTATGGCATTAGAAACCAAATGTTTTCATTACGTTATTCTATACTTTAAATGTTAATATATTTTGTATGAAAGTTAACAAAGGGGGGCTGGAATTTGAATATTTTAGAAGAAATAGAAAATTACGCAAAGCAACAACCGCATCAAGTTGCTTTGAGCTTTGATAAACAAGATTTAACCTATAGTGAATTAATCAAAGAATTGAACATAAAAAGTGGCTTGTTTTCTAATATACCTAAGCATAGTTTTGTAGGAGTGGTAACACGACATCCACAAAAGACAATGATTTTATATTTAGCATTGTTAAAAAATGAATGTGTACCGTGTATTTTCGATGATAGATGGTCGAGCGCACAAACCTTTAATTTAGTCGAAAAATATGGTGTTCAATATCTAATAGAAGAAGATGATTTAAGTATACATAATGTGGCCAAAAAGGATAAATTCAAGAACGATGGGGATTTGCTGCATATCGCTTTTACATCTGGAACAACAGGTTTACCTAAAGCATATTATAGAGGAGCATTATCTTGGATTAAGTCCTTTTCAAAAAATGATCAATTATTTGACAGGACCATAAATACAATCGTGGCTCCAGGTCCGATGTCACATTCTTTGTCATTATATGCATGCATTTATGCTTTGTATACAGGTAGAACATTTATAGGACAGCAATATTTTGATGCAAAGTGTTTAATGCAAACAATCCAACACTATAAAGTAAACACAGCGTGCTTTATGGTGCCAACAATGATACAAGCTTGTGTTTCAACTCAAATTTTAATAGAAGGAAAGCATTATATTTTAAGTACTGGAGATAAACTTGCCCTGCACGTTCGTCAACGTATTCAACAATATTTTCCCGAAAGTGATTTGATTGAATTCTTCGGGACATCAGAGGCTAGCTTTATTAGTTATAACTTCAATAATAGTGCGCCACCAGATTCTGTTGGTAAATTGTTTCACAACGTGCACGTAAATATTGAACAGTCAGACGAATCAGGGATAGGTTTATTAAAAATACGAAGTGAAATGTCATTTAGTGGTTATGTCGATGAAGATGTCTGCGATGATACGTGGATTGAAACAGGGGATTTTGCTTCATGTGATGCGCAGGGACATTTATTTTTACATGGTAGAAAACATGACCGCATGATTATTGGTGGACGTAATGTTTATCCGTTCGAAATTGAACAGAATGCAAAATGTATTGATTTATTCAATGAAGTAGTCGTTATCAGTGAAAAACATTCTAGATTTGGAGAAATTGCCATATTACTTTATACAAGTGATCGTATAGTTAGTTATAACTATTTTAGAACGATAATGAAACATCATGTAGCACGTTACCAAATACCATCGAAATTAGTTAAAGTAAAACATATGATCTATACCTCGAGTGGAAAAATTGCGCGAGAACGTATGAAGCAATGCTATTTAAAAGGAGAATTATAAATGAATGAAGCGGTAATTGTAGCAGCAAAACGAACTGCATTTGGTAAATATGGTGGGAAATTACGCCATTTAGAACCTGAATTATTATTACAACCATTATTCAATTATTTTAAACATAACTATGCAGCAATAGTTAGTAATATAGATGACGTAATTTTAGGTAATGTTGTAGGAAATGGTGGTAATATTGCACGTAAAGCACTTTTAGAAGCTGGATTTAATCAACAAGTGCCAGGTGTGACGATTGATCGTCAATGCGGCTCAGGGTTAGAAGCTGTAAACCAAGCTTGTCGCATGATACAAGCAGGTGCTGGATCAATATATATCGCGGGTGGTGTGGAAAGTACAAGTAGAGCACCGTGGAAAATTAAACGACCGCAATCTGTATATGATACGCATTTACCAGAATTTTATGAAAGAGCCTCGTTTGCACCTGATGACCAAGATCCATCTATGATACAAGCAGCTGAAAATGTTGCTGAAAGATATGGTATATCAAGATTTGACCAAGATGAATTCGCATGGCACAGCCATCAAAAAACGCTTGATGCTTATCAACATCATAATATTACCCAAGAAATAACGCCATTGACGATTAAGGGAGAAATATTTGAACAAGATGAAAGTATTAAAACTAAATTAACGCAACAAACGTTAGGCCGATTAAAGCCATTATTACCAAATGGAAGCATCACTGCTGGCAATTGTTGTATGAAAAATGATGGTGCTGTATTACTACTTGTCATGGAAAAATCAGTTGCTCAAGCATATGGCATACAAAGTGGATTATCATTCATTGATCAAGTAACCGTAGGTGTAGATCCTAATATACTTGGCATTGGTCCTGTGCCTGCTATTGAAAAGGTATTAGCAAAACAGCAACTGTCTTTAAATGATGTCGATGCTGTAGAGTTAAATGAAGCATTTGCATCTCAAGTTTTAGCAAGTCAACAAGCATTAAACATACCAGCAGAGAAATTAAATATTTACGGTGGCGCTATAGCTACTGGACACCCTTATGGTGCAAGTGGTGCTGCACTTGTTACAAGGTTGTTTTATATGGAGCATAAGTATAGAACAATCGCAACCATGGGTATTGGAGGAGGTATGGGCAATGCCACATTATTTGAAAGGTGGACATGAACAACAAGAAATGGTATTCCATAAAAATGATGTAGAAGCTTATAATCAATTGTTTGAACAATCGAATAGCACTGATGTTTCTCCGCTTTATTGTGCGAGTCTATGGCCTGAATTTGAATTGTTCAAACCTTTTATTTCTAGTAATTTACTATTAAAGTCAACAGAAATTGAACAATATCATCCATTAAAAATTGATGTTATATATCAAGTACAATTAACATTGATTGAACAGAAAAAAATTCGTCAATTTATTAAATATAGCTTTGAAATGAAAATAAATAAAAATAGGACTAATTGTATATATATTATGCAAACGTTTTTAGAGAAGGTGTAAAATGATACAGATATTACCCAACGATGTAGAGCAATATTTGCGTCTTATCAAAGATGAAAATCCTTTGCATCGTCAGATTGTACCGGGACAAATGATTGTGCAACTTGCATTGATATACAATGAATTGAATTGGAAAAGTTATAAAATTAATTATGTTGAACCAGTTGATATATATGAATTTCTTCAATTTGATCTTGAAAGTAAACATAAATTAGTTGTGAAAAATAATCACAATAAAGTTAAAGTTACTATTTTGAAAAAATAGGTTGGTAATCAATGAAAATTGTCCGTAATTAGATAATGAATTTAAAAGAAAAATGAGTTTCTTCATATTTAAAATTAAATACATTTTTTGTATAAAAATTAAAAAACGAAAATTAAAAAATTTGAATCAGTTTGACATACACTCCGAACTCAGTATAATAAGTAAACATGTTAAGGGAGTGACTTAAATCGTGGATTATGAACAAGATTTTGATAAACGTAATATCAATAAGGTGAACCCTAGGACTGCGAAAAAAACTGTATTTGCAACCGGTATTGGTAATGCAATGGAATGGTTCGACTTTGGGCTTTATTCTTATTTAGCAGTTATATTAGGGCAAAACTTTTTTAGTTCGGTAGAAAATGACCAGCTGAAAACGATATTTACATTTGCAACATTTGCAATTGCATTTTTATTAAGACCAGTAGGTGGCATTATTTTTGGTATTATTGGTGATAAATTTGGAAGGAAAGTCGTTTTAACGACAACCATTATCATGATGGCATTTTCTACTTTGTTAATTGGTTTATTACCTACATACGATCAAATAGGTGTATGGGCGCCAATTTTACTATTATTAGGTAGAGTACTTCAAGGTTTTTCAACCGGTGGAGAGTATGCAGGCGCGATGGTTTATGTTGCTGAATCCTCACCAGATAAATCTAGAAATGGTCTAGGTTCAGGTTTGGAAATTGGTACATTATCAGGTTATATCGCTGCATCAGTAATCAGCGGCTTACTATTTTTCTTTTTAAATGAGGAACAAATGGCTACATGGGGATGGAGAATACCATTTATTTTGGGTCTATTCTTAGGCATATTTGGTTTTTATTTAAGAAGAAAATTAGAGGAATCACCAGTGTTTGAAAATGAAATAGCTACACAACCAAAACGAGATAACATCGGCTTTTTCACAATTGTTCGATATTATTACAAAGATATTATTGTATGTTTTGTAGCTGTAGCATTCTTTAATTGTACGAATTATATGGTGACTTCATATATGCCATCTTATTTACAACAAATAATTAAATTAGATAGCACAACGGTTTCTGTACTTATAACGATTGTCATGGCAGTAATGATTCCATTGGCATTAATGTTTGGTAGAGTTGCAGATCGTATCGGAGAGAAAAAAGTCTTTTTAATAGGGCTTTGTGGTACAGCTATCTTTAGTACAGTGGCATTTGCGTTATTCCAATCAGGCTCGTTGGTTTTAATAGTTGTGGGTATATTTACGTTAGGATTTTTCTTATCTACTTATGAAGCGACGATGCCAGGTTCGTTACCAACGATGTTTTATACACATATCCGTTATAGAACATTAGCAGTAACATTCAATGTGTCAGTATCATTATTTGGTGGCACAACACCGTTAATTGCATCTACATTAGTTGCTAAAACAGGAGATCCACTTTCACCGGCTTATTACTTAGCAGCAATGAGTGTCATAGGAATTATTGTTATTTCATTGTTACATGTAAGTACAGCAGGTAAATCACTGAAAGGTTCATATCCAAATGTTCAAAGTGATGAAGAATATGAATATTATACAAAAAATCCTGATAAAGCTTTATGGTGGGCAGACGACAAACGCGTATAAACGGTATGGCATACAAATCACTATCAAAATAAAATGTATGAATACTTATCAATACTAATATTTAACAAAAGTAATTTAAAAACTAGGTTATTCATTCCCTATAGAATTGGGAAATGGGTGCCTAGTTTTTTCGTGAATTTTATTATTATAATAAGTAATTATATATGATTTACAATAGTGTTGATATTTTCATTTTCGTTAATGATCTCGTTTTTTTAGAAGAATAACACGCGAAAGCAAGAAGTCATACAATTTATTTATGTTATGTTTAAGAAGAAAAAACAAAATACATAGTTTGGAGGAAGAACGATGACAGTAGAACAATATTGGGAAAAATTTGTACAATTGTGCCCATCTTATAAGAGTAAAACATATGAAGCATGGTCGTTTGGTGTAGATGAGGATGAATTAGCAGATCTAGTGAAACAAGGTGAAAAAACGGCTACGACAAGTGGTTATGAAACTTATCAAGTAGATCGTGAACCACTACCTCAAGTGGGAGATGTGAGCGTGATTTTAAATAAAAAAGGGGAGCCACAATGTGTGATAGAAACAACACGCGTCTATCAAACACCGTTTAATGCGGTCACTGAACATCACGCTTATTTAGAAGGTGAAGGCGATAAGTCACTCGCTTACTGGCGTAAAGCACATATTGATTTCTTTGAACCTTATTATACATCTCTAGGATTGGCATTTAACGAATCGATTATTGTAGTGTGTGAAGAATTTAAAGTTTTATATAAATAAGTAAAGTGGTACATAAGTTAGGGGTGCTTCGAGTGTGCTCTCCAAGCAAACAAAGGGGACAATCTTTGCCTAACTATGTACCACTTAGGGTGAGTGTTTATAAGGGATGTGTTACACCATGTATATATAATGGGACAGTTACATATACATGGAACATATTTCTAAAGGGGAATTCTTTGTTCTGTTTCTTCTAATTTTAGTCTTGGAACTTACGTTTCTGTTTTTTCATCGATGTATTGAAGTGTGGCTAATAACTTAGATTTAAGTTATCGACATCACTTTCAAGTAGAGAGAGTAACGTATATAATTCATTCTTGCTGAAATTTTCATCGCATTTAACAGAAATCGTTTTGAATGTCTTGGTGATAATTTCATAGATTGGGTTACCATTCTCAAAAGATTGTTCGTAGATAATCATGATGTCATACCTCCTTGTCTCTCTACACTTATTATAATAATAGATATGCTAGAAAATAACATGGGCCTGTAGTATCAAATTTGAATCAGACTAATGTCTGATATATTTTGAGTTTGAAAAATTTGAAGTTACTAATTAAATATGGAGATGTTTTATTTGTTCAAAATAGACGCATAAGGTTTGAGTTAAGGATTGTTAATCAATACAATATTATATAATAAAAAAGAAATCTGAAGCATTATTCGTTATGAATATGTTTCAGATTTCTTTTTTTATGATTTATACTTCAGTTACTTCAACATCTATATGTTCAATACGATTGTAAGCACCGTGATCTACAGGACCAACGAAGTCGTTCATTTTCCAGCCATTTTTAATTGCAGATGCAACAAATGCTTTGGCAGCAATTACGGCTTCTTTTGGAGATTTACCATTTGCTAAATATGCAGTAGTTGCTGCAGCAAATGTACAACCAGCACCGTGATTATAACTTTGCTGGAACATGTCAGTAGTTAATTGGTAGAAGTTATTTCCATCATAGTATAAGTCATAAGATTTATCTTGATCTAATGCTTTACCGCCTTTAATAATAACGTGCTTAGCACCTTGTTGGTGAATAATTTCAGCTGCTTTTTTCATATCGTCTATTGATTTTAAAGTGCCGAGGTTTGCAAGTTGACCAGCTTCAAATAAATTTGGTGTTACGACTGTAGCTTTTGGTAACAAATATTCAATCATTGCATCAGTATTGCCAGGATTTAAAACTTCGTTTTCTCCTTTACATACCATTACTGGATCAACCACAAAGTAATTCGCACCTGATTCTACGTATGCTTCGCCGGCACGTTTAATAATTTCTTGTGTCCCTAGCATGCCTGTTTTCACTGCATCTGGACCGATTGATATTGCTGTTTCTAATTGTTTTTCAAATACATCGAATGGAATTGGTGTAACATCATGAGACCAAGATGCTTTATCCATTGTTACAATAGATGTTAATGCAACAATGCCGTATGTTCCTAACTCTTGGAATGTTTTTAAGTCTGCCTGCATGCCTGCACCAGCACTTGTATCTGAACCGGCAATGGTTAATGTTTTTTTCAATGCCATGAATTTTCACTCCTATATATTCTTTTGTATATATCATACCACGTTTGTCGACTATTCTAAATAATGACGTTTACAATGTAATAAGGTTACAATAATGAATAAATCATTATATCGTTTTGATTCTATTACTGATACATATTAAAATGAAATTAAATATATTCATTATAATTGTGTTTATGATTAAGCTAACACTACTAAATCTCTCAAGCGAGAAAGTAGCGCTTTATGTTACTATATTAATCGAGGTGAACGTGTATGGAATGGTCTGATGTTTTTCATAAAATAACTACGGAGCATGATTTTACTGAAATGCATAATTTTTTAGAAAATGAATATACGACAAAGGTAATCTATCCAGATAGGGAAAACATTTATCAAGCTTTTGATTTAACACCTTTTGAAAAAGTGAAAGTTGTTATCTTGGGACAAGATCCTTATCATGGACCAAATCAAGCACATGGTTTAGCATTTTCTGTGCAACCGAATGCTAAGTTTCCGCCTTCATTAAGAAATATGTATAAAGAACTTGAAGACGATATCGGTTGTGTAAGAAAATCACCACATTTACAAGATTGGGCAAGAGAAGGTGTTTTATTGTTAAATACTGTTTTGACAGTACGACAAGGAGAAGCTCATTCTCACAGAGATATAGGGTGGGAAACTTTTACTGATGAAGTGATTAAAACAGTTTCCGAAAATTTGAGTAATGTTGTATTTATTTTGTGGGGTAAACCCGCACAACAAAAAATGAAACTGATTGACACATCTAAACATCACGTTATTAAATCACCACATCCAAGTCCATTATCTGCATATCGCGGGTTCTTTGGTTCAAAACCGTATTCCTTAACAAATGCATATTTACAAAAAAATGGTATTGAACCTATAAATTGGTGTGAAAGTGGGTTATAAAATAAATGGAAAAAGAGAAAATTATTCAACTTATTGAACAAGAATTAGTTCAAGCAGATGAAGCTAAGAATGATGCAGAGTTTGAAAAGCATATTTATGCCATTCATACACTAACGTCATTAGTAAATAGTTCAAATGATAAACAGCATTTTAAAGATAATACGTATTCAGTGTCTACCTCATTCAAATCATCACAAAATGTAAAACACACTACAGCTAGTGAGAAACAAGGTATCTCTCCTGAAGAAATTCAAGCAATGGGAGGGAAAATACCTGCTTCTTCGGCAAAATATACAAATACAAATACTAATACTTCGCTAAATTCTAATAAATTAGTAACAGACGATGAAATTGGTAATGGAGATTCGATTTTTGATTTTTAATTTAAGAAAGAGAGGTTTATTTTTATGAAATTATTTATTATTCTCGGTGCTTTAAATGCTTTAATGGCTGTAGGTACTGGCGCATTTGGCGCACATGGTCTGGAAGGTAAGTTATCGGATAAATATTTATCTGTATGGGAAAAAGCAACCACTTATCAAATGTATCACGGGCTTGGGTTACTATTAATTGGAATTATAAGTGGTACAACGTCAATTAATGTGAATTGGGCAGGATGGCTTTTATTCTTAGGCATTGTATTTTTCAGTGGTTCGCTTTATATCTTAGCATTAACACAAATTCGTATACTTGGTGCAATTACACCAATCGGAGGTATTTTATTTATTATAGGTTGGTTAATGTTAGTGATTGGTACGATTAAATTATAATTTTATAATTGTTATAGAATTCATCTTATGGGTATAATACATCTCATGAGGTGAATTTTATTTATGGGAAAAAATGATAGGAAAGTAGATAGAGGAGATTTAAAACAAAACTTATCTGAGAAATTTGTTTGGGCAATTGCCTATGGTTCGTGTATCGGTTGGGGCGCATTTATTTTACCAGGTGATTGGATTGGTCAATCTGGACCTATTCCAGCAGCTATTGGTATTGTAATTGGCGCATTGTTAATGATTTTAATTGCGGTAAGCTACGGCGCGCTTGTTGAACGGTTCCCAGTTTCTGGTGGGGCTTTCGCGTTTAGCTTTTTAGGTTTTGGCAGATACGTAAGTTTTTTCTCATCTTGGTTTTTAACTTTTGGTTATATATGTGTAGTGGCTTTAAACGCAACTGCATTTAGTTTATTAATTAAATTTTTATTACCTGATGTTTTAGAAACAGGTAAACTATATACCATCGCAGGATGGGATGTTTATATTACTGAAATATTAATTGCATCATTGTTATTGATTGTATTTATGTTTATAGCTATTAAAGGTACGAGTGTTTCAGGCTCGCTACAATTTTATTTCTGTGTGGCAATGGTCATTACAATCTTATTGCTATTTTTCGGTTCGTTCTTTGGTAGTAATTTCTCATTAGAAAATTTACAACCATTAGCGAACAAAGAAAAAGGTTGGCTTACATCAATTGTAATGATAGTTGCAGTAGCACCGTGGGCTTATGTAGGTTTTGACAACATTCCACAAACTGCAGAAGAATTTGATTTTGCTCCAAATAAAACTTTTAAACTTATTGTATATAGTTTATTAGCAGCAGCATTTACGTATGTGCTAATGATTTTGTATACAGGTTGGCTAAGTAGTTCAGAGACTGATTTAAACGGTCAATTATGGTTAACAGGTGCTGTTACAAGTGGTGCATTTGGCTATATAGGTTTGGCAATTTTAGCGATTGCTATTATCATGGGCATATTTACTGGTTTAAACGGATTTTTAATGAGTTCAAGTCGTCTATTGTTCTCAATGGGACGCTCAGGTATTATGCCTTCAGTATTTAGTAAATTGCACAATAAATATAAAACACCGTATGTAGCAATCATATTCCTTGTAGCTATCACATTGATTGCACCTTGGTTAGGTCGTACGGCATTGACATGGATTGTTGATATGTCATCTACGGGTGTTTCGATAGCATACTTTATTACATGTTTATCAGCAGCTCGTTTATTTAGTTATGACAAAACAAGTAACACATACGGTCCGGTATATAAAACATTTGCGATTATAGGTACAATAGTATCGTTTGTTTTCTTATTACTATTATTAATTCCTGCTTCACCAGCTGGATTATCAACGCCATCATATATTGCATTGTTTGGTTGGTTAATTATAGGATTAGTCTTTTTCGTAATTCGTTATCCTAAATTAAAACAAATGGATAATGATAAATTAAGTAAATTGATATTAAATCGTTCGGAAGATGAAGTCGTGAACCTTATTAATGAAAATAAAGTGCCGAACGAAACGCATAAATAGATGACAGTCGTTAATTATTTATGAGATAAACATATAAATAATTAGATATGGAATTCTTACAATATTTTGAGTATGAAAAAACTCCTATCAATAGCAACGGATTTTAACTGCATATTGATAGGAGTTTTTAAAATAAAATTATCATGTCTTATACAAAAAATCTGAGGTCTTTAATGAGCCTCAGATTTTTTATGTTCAATTATTAAATGTGCTTTTTGCTAAATTTTGTACCGGAAACGATGAGTTTAGATATTTGATCAGCAAATAATAAACCTAAAGCGATTGCGCCTGCAATTAGCGTTACTTCTAGCATCGTGTTAATCGCTTTACTAAAGTCTAACAAAATAAGATTTTTCGTAGCGTCAAAGGCTAAACCTCCAGGTACCAAAGGTATAATACCTGGCACCATAAATAGAATAACTGGTTCTTTTTTAAAGCGAGCCATTATATGACTAAGTAAACCCAATGCTAAACTTCCAAAGAAGCTTGAATAAATGGTGTGAAGTTGGAAACCATCATAAAATAATGTATAGACCATCCAACCACACGCACCAACAATTCCAACAGCATTATATAAATATTTTGGAACATCAAATATAATACCGAAGAATAGTGAAGCGGTATAACTAAATATTAAATTTAAAATCCAAAACATAAGCATTGCTCCTAAGAAATAATAAGTATTGTACCGACACCTGCCCCGATGCCAAAGGCAGTTACTAATGCTTCTAATGATTTAGTTGTAAACATTAACATGTGGCCACTGAATAAATCTTGAATAGCATTCGTGATTAAAACACCTGGTACAATTGGCATCACTGCTGAAATAATAATTGTGGAAATAGAACCACCCTGTATAAGCGTATTGCCCAATACTGCCACTGCACCAATAACGAGTGCACCCATAAATTCAGGAATGAATTTAGTGTGTAAATTTCTATTTAAAAGTTCTACAACGAGGTAACCTAAAGCGCCTGCAACGAGTGCAGTGAATACATCAACTAAGTAACCACCTTGTAAATATAGAAAACTGATAGAGATAATCGCAGCGGCAATAAATTTAAAAAATAGATCGTGATTAATGCTTTGTTCATGATATATTTTTTGTAATTCTTGATATGCATCTTCAACTGAGAGCGTGCCATCGGAAAGTTGTCTAGAAACACGGTTGGTTCTTGATATACGATGTAGATTGGTGTCTCTTGTTCTTATTCTATAAATTCTTGGATAAGATTCATTATGTAACATAAAATTAATGACTGTATTCGTAACAAAACTATTACTTTCTGTATAACCTAATGTGAAAGCAATACGAGTCATTGTATCTTCTACACGAGACCCTTCTGCCCCAGATTCAAGTAAAATTCTGCCAGCTAGAATTATGACATCTTTTGCTATTTTTTCTTCATAATTTTCTGAGTATTGAACATTTATTGTCATCTAATCACCAATTATATTTTATTTAACTAAACCATTCGTAACTGTATTTTCATGGGATATATTTAGTAAGTTAATATTTTTTATTGTAACATTTTATTCAAATAATATGTTGGGTAAAAAAAAGGATATTGTATTTTAAAAAATTGAGTTTTATACAACTTTAGTAATGCAAATATGTTTCAAATATTTCAAATAGGTTAAAATAGTATTAGTTGACTGTTACAAAATATTGAGTAGCGACAATGTTTAACAGTTAACCCTTAAATTAAGTAGTGATTAAAGTTCTCCCAAACACACTACATTCAGACAGGCACACTTGGAATAAAATAAGTGTGCCTTTTAGTCGCTCTGCTTTCTACGAAGTAGAAAGTTAGAGCG
>NZ_JAESLS010000009.1:124217-387093 GCF_017892745.1 Staphylococcus sp. GDY8P45P
CGAAGTAGAAAGTTAGAGCGATTGATGCATGCGAAGCGCAGGTGAACCAAGCGAAACGAAGTAGAAAGTTAGAGCGATTGATGCATGCGTATTATCGGAACATTTGTCTTCAGAAGCTCATTTTTCAAAGTTAAACGTAGTTATTGAATTATATAGCTATTGTAATTGTATTAAACATGAAAAACAAAATTGCTGTATGATTGAAAAACTTAGATTTGAGGCACAATGCTAGTTATATATGGATGAAAAATAAAAAATGATATATATAAACACCCCTCCATTTTAAATGAAGGGGTGTGACGAAAGAATATAACGATATTTATATTTCAAAAAGTGTTGGTAAACTATCTTTTGTAATAATGTTACCTACATAGAAACTACCAAAATCACCGTAACGTGCTGTCGTTTCGTCAAATCTCATTTCAGAAACAATTTTTTTGAATTGAAGTGGATCATCTGCAAATAGAGTAACACCCCATTCGAAATCATCAAAGCCCATAGAACCTGTGATAAATTGTTTGATTTTACCAGCATATTGACGACCGATTTTACCGTGATTGTACATAAGTTCTTGTCGGTCTTCTAGTGATAACATGTACCAGTTATAAGTTTCATTACGACGTTTGTCCATAGGATAGAAACAAATATATTCGGATTGTGGTAATTCTGGGTACAATCTTGGTTTGATATGTGGATTTTCGTAAGGATCTTCGTCGGATTTTCCTGCTAAATAATTGCCTAATTCAATAATAGAAACAAACGAATATGTCGGAATTAAAAAGTCTGTGATTCTCAATTTATTGAATTCATTTTCAAAAGCATTTAAACCTTTTAATTCAGGACGCAATGCCCATAAAAGAATATCTGCTTTTTGACCAGTAATATTATAAAATGCATGATCGCCTACATGGTTAGTACGCGCTTCTTCGTGTTTATCTAAAAATGCTTGTAACTCTTCAACTAACGTTTGACGTTCGTTTTCTGGGACTAGACGTAAACTAGCCCAATCTATAGCATATAATAAATGTAAACTATACCAACCATCTAAAGTTTCTGGCGCTTGTGGCATATTGAATCGCTCCTTTATGAAATAATTCTATATCTACACTGAAAATTCTATCATAAAGGTAACTATAAAACATAAGTAAATGATTACAAATTGGTGACATGGAATTCTATAAAAAAATGACGTATAATAGTAATGGAAAAAATAATAGTATTAAAAATTTGAGGAGGCCCATATGTCTTTATTAGATGTATTACAAGAGAAATTGTCAGGAAAAAATGTGAAAATTGTTTTACCTGAAGGAGAAGATGAACGTGTATTAACTGCGGCAACACAATTACAAAGTACGGATTATGTAACACCGGTATTATTAGGTAATGAAACAAATGTTAATGCGTTAGCTAAAGACAAAGGTTTAGATATTTCGAACTTAGAAATTATCGATCCTGAAACGAGTGAGTTGAAACAAGAGTTAGTGACAGCTTTTGTTGAACGTCGTAAAGGGAAAGCAACTGAAGCCCAAGCTCAAGAAATGTTAAAAGACGTAAATTACTTTGGTACGATGCTAGTATATACTGGTAAGGCTGAAGGTTTAGTAAGTGGTGCTGCACATTCTACAGGTGATACAGTTCGTCCGGCACTACAAATTATTAAAACAAAACCAGGTGTAACTAAAACATCAGGTATATTCTTTATGATTAAAGGTGAAGAACAATATATCTTTGGTGATTGTGCAATTAACCCTACATTAGAAGCACAAGATTTAGCTGAGATTGCAGTAGAAAGTGCAAAATCTGCACAAAGTTTTGGCATGTCACCACGTGTAGCAATGTTAAGTTTCTCAACAAAAGGTTCTGCAAAATCAGATGATGTTGAAAAAGTTTCGAACGCTGTAGCGTTAGCACAAGAAAAAGTTGAAACTGATCAACTTAAAGATGTAGTTATTGATGGAGAATTCCAATTTGATGCTGCAATTGTACCGGAAGTTGCTAAGAAAAAGGCACCAGATGCACAAATTCAAGGCGATGCAAATGTATTTATTTTCCCAAGTTTAGAAGCAGGTAATATTGGATACAAAATTGCGCAACGTCTTGGTGGTTATGATGCAGTAGGCCCAGTATTACAAGGTCTTAATTCACCAGTAAATGATTTATCTCGTGGTTGCTCAATAGAAGACGTGTATAATTTATCAATCATCACTGCTGCGCAAACATTACAATAATGGATCTAGCAAGTAAGTATTTTAATAGTGCCACTTGGCGTTATGTAGACCATTCTTCTGGATTAGCACCGATGCAGTCATTTGCATTTGATGATACTTTGTCAGAAAGTGTCGGAAAAGACTTATCAAGTAGTGTGGTACGTACTTGGATACACCAACATACAATCATTTTGGGTATCCATGACTCAAGGTTACCGCATTTGCAAGATGGTATTCGCTATTTAACCGAAGAACGAGGGTATAATGCGATTGTGAGAAACTCAGGTGGTCTAGGTGTCGTACTAGACCAAGGTGTACTCAATATATCACTTATTTTTAAAGGCAAACATGACATTACGATTGATGAAGCATTTTCAGTCATGTACTTATTAGTGGCAAAAATGTTTGAAGATGATGATGTTGAAATTGAGACCTATGAGATTGAACAATCATATTGTCCAGGGAAATTTGATTTAAGTATTAACGGGAAGAAATTTGCCGGTATTTCACAAAGACGTGTTCGAGGTGGCATAGCTGTCCAAGTATATCTATGCGTTGAAGGAGATGGCAGTGAACGTGCTGCATTAATGAGAGCATTTTATGAACGCGCATTACAAGGTGAAAGTACTAAATTTGAATACCCTGATATTAATCCTCAATGTATGGCGTCTTTATCGCAATTATTAGGCAGAACGATAACAGTTCAAGACGTGATGTTCCAGTTGTTATATGCGTTAAAAGATTTAGGCGCTAATTTGACAATGGATGATATTACGGATGATGAGTGGCAGCGATATGAAGGTTATTTTGACAAGATGATTGAACGCAATGCTAAAGTTAATCAAAAAATGGACGAATGAGACAAAGACTAGAAACGATACATTGTATTCGTTTTTAGTCTTTTTATTTATAATTACATAATGGAAGATATTACTATTATTTGTTGAATTATAGTAATTAAATAAGTAATATAGTGAAAGTATACGTTAAAAATCAAAAATAAATTAATAAAATAAAGTGAAGTTTTTGAATAATAGTTCATCGCGTTTTATAATAAAAAAGTATTGTTTATAATTAGTAGCAGGTATTAACTTTTTGCTCATTTTGTTCAATTTTGATACAAATTTTAAAAAAACTATGGCTCGAGTCGTATGTCAATATATGAAATTTGTGAGATAATATAATTTGATTTGTGTAAAATTGATTGAGTTGTGTAAAAAATGCACGTAATTTCTTCTTGATTAAAAATGAAAAGATATGAATACGCTAGCTAAATACTATTAAACACAGAATTTCCTGGGAAATGTTAAGATAACTAGGAATGAAATTAAGATTAACAAAAAAATCGCGGTGCAAAGCATATATTATTTAAATTTAAAGAAAATACTAAAGGTGATTGAAAATATGGCACAACAAGGTTATGGGGAAGCGAATGGCAAGGTGATTTTAATAGGTGAGCACGCGGTGACATTTGGAGAGCCTGCAATTGCGATTCCATTTACGACAGGAAGAGTGAGTGCATTAATTGAATCTTTAAATGTGACTGAATCTTCCTATATCAAAAGTGAAGTTTATGACGGTGAATTGGCTTACGCACCAGAACACTTAAAATCAGTAATAACGAGATTTATTGATAAATATGATATTGAAACACCCATAAAAGTTTCTATAGATACGAACTTGCCACCATCGAGAGGTTTAGGATCTAGTGCAGCAATGGCAGTTGCATTTGTACGTGCGAGTTTTGATTATATAAATAAACCTTTAACAGATGCAGTATTGATAGAGGAAGCAAATTGGGCAGAACGTATAGCGCACGGCAAACCAAGTGGCATAGATACACAAACCATAGTATCTAACAAGCCAGTTTGGTTTCAAAAAGGTGAAGTTACTACCTTGAAACCATTAGACTTAAATGGATATATGGTTGTAATAGACACTGGTATTCGTGGTTCAACGAAACAAGCAGTAGAAGATGTACATAATTTATGTAAAGCAGATAGCGGGTATCTTAGCTTTGTCGAACATATCGGCAAATTGGTACATGAAGCTCGAGATTCTATAGAACACCATAACTTTGAACAACTTGCTACTGTCTTTAATTTGTGCCAAGAGAATTTAAGAACACTCACTGTTAGTCATGAAAAAATTGAACAGTTGTTAGAAGTTAGTGAAAAACAAGGCGCGATTGCTGGTAAATTAACTGGAGGAGGTAGAGGCGGAAGTATGATCGTTCTCGCTTCTACTTTAGAAACGGCTGAAAAAATTGTGGAAAGTGCGCAATCATTGGGTGCACATCATACTTGGATTGAATATTTAGGAGGTTAGTAAGGTGGTTAGTAGTGGCAAAGCACGTGCACATACAAATATTGCACTGATTAAATATTGGGGGAAAGCTGATGAAGCCTATATTATTCCGATGAATAATAGCTTGTCGGTAACATTAGATCGTTTTTATACAGAGACTAAGGTAACTTTTTCTGAACAATATACGAAAGATATATTGATTTTAAATGGACAAACAGTAGATGATTCTGAAGCAATTAAAATACGTCGTTTTATGGATATTGTTAGAGATCTGGGTAAAACATCTATGTACGCACACATCGAAAGTGATAATTTCGTACCAACAGCTGCAGGTTTAGCCTCATCAGCAAGTGCTTATGCCGCGTTAGCAGCAGCATGTAATGAAGCTTTAAAACTTGGTTTAACGGGTAAAGAATTATCTAGACTTGCCCGAAGAGGATCAGGATCAGCCTCTAGAAGTATTTATGGAGGTTTTGTAGAGTGGGAAAAAGGTTATGATGATACAACATCATACAGTTTCCCGATTGATGCAGATCACTGGGAAGATGATTTATCTATGATATTTGTAGTAATCAATAATAAAACAAAAAAAGTTTCCAGTCGTGCCGGTATGTCACATACGCGTGATACATCTCGTTTTTACCAATACTGGTTAGATCACGTAGATGAAGACATAGCGTCAGTTAAACATGCGATTGATGACAAAGATTTTAAGTATTTAGGAGAAGTTATCGAAGAGAATGGTTTGAGGATGCATGCAACAAATTTAGGTTCACAGCCTCCTTTTACATACATGGTAGAAGATAGTTATTTAGCTATGGATATTGTACATCAATGTCGTGAAGCTGGTTATCCTTGTTATTTTACAATGGATGCAGGGCCCAATGTTAAAATTTTAGTAGAAAAGAAAAATCAACAGGCAGTTATTGATGCACTACAAAAATCATTTAATGATGATCAAATTATTGCAAGTGATATTACACGTACAGGTGTTGAAATTATTGAGTAAGGAAGAGATAACATGATTCAAGTAAAAGCGCCAGGTAAGCTCTATATTGCAGGTGAATATGCTGTTACTGAACCTGGATATAAATCTGTATTAATAGCTGTTAATAGATTTGTAACAGCTTCAATTGAGGATTCTAATGCTCCAGAAGGTACAATCCATTCAAAAACGTTACATCATGAGCCAGTTACCTTTCAAAGAGAAGAAGATAAGATAGTCGTATCTGATTTACATGCAGCAAAACAATTAAAATACGTTATCACAGCTATAGAAGTTTTTGAGCAATTTGTGAGCAGCAATCACATTGACTTAAAACATTTTAATTTAACGATAGATAGTAATTTAGATGATGCTAATGGTCATAAATACGGTTTGGGTTCAAGTGCAGCGGTACTAGTATCTGTAGTAAAAGCTTTAAATGAATTTTATGAAATGCATTTATCAAATCTTTATATTTATAAACTTGCAGTGATTGCAAATATGAAATTACAAAGTTTGAGTTCTTGTGGGGATATCGCTGTCAGTGTATACACAGGCTGGCTTGCTTATAGTACATTTGATCATGAGTGGGTATCACAGCAAATTGAAGATACATCTGTTAATGAAGTATTAAATAAAAACTGGCCAGGTTTACATATTGAACCACTACAACCACCAGAAAATATGGAGGTTTTAATTGGATGGACAGGATCACCTGCGTCTTCGCATCATTTAGTTAGTGAAGTAAAACGTTTGAAATCCGATCCTACGTTTTACGGAAAATTTTTAGAACGTTCTCATGCTTGTGTAGAGAAATTGATTCATGCCTTTAAAACCAATCATATCAAAGGTGTACAGCAAATGATTCGTATGAATCGTGAAATTATTCAATCTATGGATAATGAGGCTACAATCGATATTGAAACTGCACATTTGAAAGTGTTATGCTCTGTAGCTGAAAAATATGGTGGTGCTGCTAAAACATCAGGTGCAGGTGGCGGCGATTGCGGTATCACAATTATTAATAATGAAGTAGATAAACAATCAATTTATAAAGAATGGTTAGAAAATGAAGTGAAACCGTTAGAGTTTAGTATTTATCATGGGCAATAAGCTTGAAGGAAAGGGATAAGACAGAAACCCAATTTTTAAATGGTTACATTGTCTTAACGGACATGGATAGTTAGAGTTGATGCTTTACTGAGCTGAATCTCATGTACAAGACTTACTAAATCAATAAATTGAGTAGTGCAACGGCTGTGACAATTAATTTGTCCAGCCTCTTTTTGGTTTGATTTTTATAATAAATGACAGAAAAGCATATAGCAAAAGTAAGTATCATAAACGTTTAATTATATGCTTTCATGACCATGTTATATACTTTTGAGGAAGAACTTGAAAAAATGCCTAAATAGAGTAAAATAATTAGAGTTGTATTTATCATTATAAACGTATTAATGTGGCTTTGGATAGGCAATTAAGCGCATATTTTACATAGAATAATAAAAAATGTGTTAATCATTTATGAATGGAAAGGTGAGGGTGATTAATTTTGCAAAATAAATTTTTAATCTGCGATGATTGTCAGGGCGTTAATTGTAAATCTTTGGAGAAAAAACTAACAAAATTAGATCCTAATGCAGAAATAGAAATTGGTTGTCAATCGTATTGTGGACCTGGTCGACGTAAAACTTTTGCATTTGTTAATAATCGCCCATTAGCAGCCTTGTCTGAAGATGAGCTTATGGAAAAAATTGAAAAACAATTGCAAAAACCAAGGGATCCGGAAGAGGAAGAGCGTCTTAGAAAACGCAATGAGGAACGTAAAAGACGTAAAGAAGAACAAGATCGTAAGCTGAAAGAAAAATTAGCTAAGAAGAAAAGCAAATGATAGACACTCAAATTGTCACATATGAAATGATTGAACTGCGCGATGTAGTTCAATCTTTTTTTGTACTACTGAATAAAAAAACACTTTCGTTCATTTCACCATTAAATATGAGTATTGAACAAAAGTGTTTTTTGATTTTATTGAAATCAGGATCATATATGTTATTGATTTTTAAAGTGCTGTATAACCACCATCGATTGTGAAGACACTACCTTGGGCAAATGAAGAAGCGTCTGAAGCAAGATATACAACGATGCCACCGAGTTCATTTGGTGTGCCTGGTCTACCCATAGGTGTGAATCCCATCCAGTCTTCAATCATTTCTCCACCTTGATCAAAGAATGGTTTCGTAAGTTCTGTTTTCATATAACCTGGAGCTATTGTATTGACTTTAATATTATATTTTGACCATTCCATAGCTAAACTTTTCGTCAACATAATGACACCTGCTTTAGAAGCATTATACGAACATTGTTCTTGTGGTTTATTAGCAATTAGTCCTGACATAGAGGATGTATTAATGATAGAGCCATAGCCTTGTTTAATCATTACGCGACCAACAGATTGGGCAACTAAGAAAATGCCATTTAGATTTAAATTAATGACTTTATTCCAATCTTCAAATGACATTTCTTCAGCTTTTGCGTTAATTGTCATGCCAGCGTTATTAACTAAAATATCAATTTTATTAAATTGTTTTGTAACTTCTTCAACCATTTGATTTACAGCATCTGGATTTGTGACATCCACTTTTAGTGCAATCGCTTCTACATTTTCAGTTTCACTAATTTCTTTAGCGGTATTATCAGCTATCTCTTCATTAATATCTGCAATAACGATATTAGCACCAGCTTGAGCCAATGCGGTAGCCATAGCTTTGCCTAAACCCATAGCACCTCCTGTTACAATTGCTACTTTTCCATCTAATTTGAATTGTTCTAATATATTTGTCATGTTCAAACACCTGTCCTTTTTAATGATTTGGTTGGTTAACTTTCATAAAGAAAGTCAGTATAAATCCTATAAAATAAATGATTGCATAAGTCCAAATAGTTAGTACAGGGCCTCCTATTGGTACTGTTAAGGTTGCGATTGCTGGACCAACAAAGTTACTTAAGCCAGCGGATAAGTTATGAATAGAAACGGCGGCGCCTTTATGATTTGGTTCTAAAATAGGGAAAATGGCTGACATCGGGACAAATGCAGCGACAGCAAAACCGAATACAATCGCCACTGCACCGGCAACCCAAATGTTGGGGCCAGTCCATATTGGTAAATAGTAAAATGCTAATGTAGAAATCACCATTCCTATACAACCAAACCAACGAACTTGGCGTACCCATCCAATTTTATCTCCAACCACACCCCAAAATAGGTTAGTGAATATGGTTACGATATACATTAAGCCCCAAATTCTCAACCATTCTGATGTAGTGAATCCTACAGTATCAGTGAATACGATTGGCATGATGACTACAAGTCCAAACAATGCTAATTGGTTAATGATTCTAACCACACAAGCAATAGCAACTTGTGGGTTTTTTAAAATTGTTATACCTTTAGCGAATTCAAACAATATCTCTTTTGGTGTTAGTTTATCAGTTTCTTTCTCAGAACCTTTCCTATCTTTAACTAAGAACATAGCCATTAAACCACCGATTAAAATGAATATTATGGATGACCATAATGTCCCCATAAATCCAATCCAAGGTATTGTAAAACTAGGTAGATAGGTTCCTAAAAACCCGATACCTACGGAATACATTGCCCAGAACCAACCCATAGCTGAAGCTAGGCGATGTTTTGGAGCTGAATATGTAATCCAGACGACAAAGCTATAGATAAACATCGGATAGGCAAACCCTCTAATACCATACATAATTAACATCATCGGATAACTATGTTGCTCTAGTCCTAAAGTTAAAAATCCTACATGAAAAACAATCCAAATGATAAACGCAAGCGCCATTATTTTTCTCGGACTAAATATTTCAGCTAAAATACCAGAAAGCCAAGATGCAACTGCAACAATAAGACCGTAAAGTGTTAAGACTGCAGATGCTTGCTGCGATTCAAATCCAATACTAACAATATATTTTGATAAAAAAGCTTGTTCAATACCATCGCCAGTCATGAAAATAGCAACTGCGATATAACCCCAAATTAAAGTTATCGGTAAGCCTAAAAATTGCTTAGAGTTATCTGTACTTAGTGTATTCACAAAAATCTCTCCTAATCTTTAAATATGATTTCTAAAATGTTAATCGTGTTTAAATATATTCATCTATCTGTCTTTGGAGAGGTAATAATGCTTTAAATCTTTGAATATAATTTCTAAAACTTTCAATATCCTGTGGTTTGGGATTTAAAGTGATTTGATCAGTGTTATCAAAAGCTTTAACGTTTAAGTAATTGGCCAAATTTGTATATTGGTTTTCTAATAAATAACGGGATAATATTGCGATACCCCATGCGCCTCCTTCACTAGCAGTCTTCATAACACTTACTGGCGATTCTAATGCTGCAGCTAAGAAGGATTGTGCGATTTTGTCTGTTTTAAAAATACCACCATGCCCTAACATGCTATCAATTTGAATATTCTCTTTTTCTTTTAATAAATCTATGCCAATTTTCAAAGTGCTAAAGGCACTGAAAATATGTGTCTTCATAAAGTTTTCAATATTAAATGCACTATCAACATGACGTAGAAACATCGGATAACCTTGATTGACATCTGTTATGAATTCTCCAGAAATATAGCCATAGGATAATAGTTTCCCTAAGTCTTCATCTCCGCTAAAAGCGCTTTCAAATAACTTAGTGAAAAGTTCATTTTTATCATACTTTACATTCATGAGTTGAAAAACTTCCTCAAACAAATGAATCCAAGCATTGATATCAGATGTACAGTTATTAGCATGTATCATTGCAACATCATAACCATCAGGTGTTGTTACAATATCAACTTCGGGATATACATTGACAATCGGTTTTTCTAGTACAATCATTGAAAATATGCTAGTTCCGGCTGAAATATTTCCTGTTTTTGGTGCTACACTATTGGTTGCTACCATGCCTGTGGCAGCATCTGATTCTGGTGCACACATTGGACATCCTGACTCCAATTCACCATTTGGATCGATGAGTTTAGCGCCTGTTTCTGTTAAATAACCGGCAATTTGTCCAGCTACAATAACATTTGGTAACATATCGCTAATGTCTTGTGTATAACCTAATTTTTGAAATAATGAATTAAAGCGTTTTAATAAATCTTGGCGAAAATACTTACGTTCGCTATCAATTGGGAACATGCCAGATGCATCTCCTATACCTAATACCTTTTTGTCTGTTAAATACCAATGAACATATCCAGCAAGGGTAGTTAGATAACTAACTTGTTTGACATGCGCTTCGCCATCTATTGCTGATTGGAATAACTGAGCGATGCTCCAACGTTCTGGTATATTAACTTTAAAATCTTCGCGTAATTGTTGTGCAGCTTTGTTCGCATTGTTATTACGCCAAGTTCTGAAAGGTACTAACAAATCATCGTTGTCATCAAAAGCTAAATAACCATGCATCATACCACTAATGCCTAGAGAAGCTAAGGATTTAAGTTGAGTATGATAGTTGTCTTTAATTGATTGTGACATTTCAGAATAACTTTTTTGGATGCCTACCCATACATCATTAATGGAATAAGTCCAATAGCCATTTTCATATTTGTTCTCCCATTCAAAAGAACCTGTTGTAATTGTTTCACAATTAGGTGCGATAGCAATTGTTTTATCCGCGTAGAGCCTAATTCAATGCCTACAGATAGTTGACCAGATTCAACCAAGTGCTTGATATCATCACTTTCCATTTTGTTGCTCCTTTATTTTAAATAATGTAAACGCTAACAGAAATGAATAATAATTCAAAAATTATGAAAAGTCAATTAAAGATTATTATATTTTTAGTTCATATGATAAATTATAAATGATTATTTAAAATGTTATTTATATTAATTTTACTTTGGAAGTTATTATAGTTTATATAGGTGTTGGATTGATTGTGTTATCATTCGTTGTAAGATGAGTATGATTAAAATAGGATTTTGAAATTTCAAGATTACAGATTGATAAAAGGAGTTATGATATGAATTCATTTGCAAAAATTACTGCGCAAGGTGCTTATGTACCAGAGAAAATAATGGATAATCAGGATTTCGAGAAGATTGTTGATACTTCTGATGCATGGATCCAACAAAGAACTGGGATTGTTGAAAGAAGAATCGTAGCTGAAGATGAATATACGAGTGATATCAGTTATAAAGCAGTGTTGGATTTACAAGAGAAATATCAAGTGGAATTAAATGATGTTGATATGATCATCAATGCTACGTTGACACCAGACTATAAAACACCTAGTGTCGCATCTTATGTGCAAGCGAAATTAGGATTAAAAAATGCAGGGGCTATTGATATTAATGCAGCTTGTGCAGGTTTTGCCTATGGCTTGAATATCGCTAATGGTCTAATTACTTCTGGCCAAAATAAAAAAGTGTTAGTCATTGGCGCAGAAACATTATCACGAATTACAGATTACACAGACCGCAATACGTGTATATTGTTTGGAGATGGTGCAGGAGTATTTTTAGTAGAATACAGTGAAGATGAAACGAGCTTTATATCTAGTAGTGCTGGCTCGGATGGCGACAAAGGACATCATTTATATTGTTCGGAACTTTCTCATACAATGTTTGGCGAAGATTTACAAAATCCTGGCCATATTGTACAAAATGGCCGTGGGGTATATAAATGGGCTGTCGGCAATGTCCCAAATATTATTGATGATACAATGCGTGATACGAATTATAAAAAAGAAGATATAGATTGGTTTGCACCACACAGTGCCAATGCCAGAATGATAGAATCAATATGTGAAAAGGCAAATCTATCAAAAGATAAGGCGTTAATGAGTCTTAAATATTATGGTAATACATCATCGGCAACGATACCGTTATCGATTGACTTAGCCGTTCAAGCACATCAACTCAAAAAAGGTGATCTCATGTTATTAGTTGGGTTTGGTGGTGGATTGTCATATGCGTCTACATTAATTAAATGGACACTTTAAAAATGTATCACAACAATCAAATAAACAATGATTCAAAAGTAGGATGTACATACATTGCATCTTGCTTTTTTCAATTGTAATCATTCTTATTAGGGAAGCGATGAAATCTTTTTAATAAAATTAGCTTTCTGTCCAATCTCAATAATGCTTAAATTTTTGCAACTTAATTTTCAAGCATTTTACTTCAAGGTTTCATCGAAAACATGCTAAATTTTGAGTAGAGGTTCAAAAGTTATTCAACAACTTAATGTAGTTATTTCACCACGACGTGTTAAATCATATATGTTTAGAATGAGTCATGTTAGCGATATTTGAAATAACTGAATTACAAGACGATAAATGATTTAGAGTCACTAGTTAACACAATAAATCGTCACGCTGACTTATGAAGTGAATCTGAATATTTAGGTTATATACATTTATACTATGTGATAACCACGTTATTAAACTGAATGAAAAAGGGTAGAGATATATTATAGTATTCAGCAGTTCATACGTTTGTTGATTGTACGGTCTTACTCTCTTTCAAACAAATGTATACAAAAACACTTTGAGCCAGAGATTCTATAAATATTTCAAAATTAAAATATAAGGAGTTGGATTGTTTTGACGGAAAAAGTTCAATTAGGAAAATCAAATGTAACAGTATCACCGATTGCTTTAGGTACAAACGCTGTTGGTGGACATAATTTTTATAATGATTTAGATGAAGAAAAAGGTAAAGAAACAGTTCGTACTGCAGTGAGAAATGGTATTACATTGTTAGATACAGCATATATCTACGGTCCAGAACGTTCTGAAGAATTGGTTGGAGAAGCGGTTAAAGAATTTGCTAGAGACGAGTTTGCTATTGCCACAAAGGGTGCACATTATTTTGATGAAGATGGTAATGTGAAAATGTCTAATGCCCCAGAATTTCTTAAAGATCAGGTAGAAAAAAGTTTAAAACGTCTTCAAGTAGATTATATTGATTTGTATTATATTCATTTTCCAGACGACACTACGCCTAAAGATCAAGCAGTTGCCGCATTAAAAGATTTAAAAGATGAAGGCAAGATTAAAGCTATCGGCGTTTCTAACTTTACATTAGATCAACTAAAAGAAGCGAATAAAGATGGCTATGTTGATGTTGTACAAATGGAATATAATTTGCTAAATCGTGAAAATGAAGATGTGTTTGAATATACAAAAGAAAATCAAATTACATTTATTCCATATTTTCCTTTAGTATCAGGTCTTTTAGCCGGTAAGTATACTGAAAATACACAATTTGATGATATTCGTGCTAAGAATCCAGAATTTCAAGGGGAAAAATTCAAAGAAAATTTAGCGAAAATTGATGAGTTAAGAGATATTGCAGATAATCATAACGTAGATGTTGCACATATTGTACTTGCATTCTATTTAACCCAGCCTTCATTGGATGTCGTGATTCCTGGTGCAAAACAACCACATCAAGTCGTGGATAATTTAACAACGTTAGAGGTTAATTTAACTAAAGAAGAAATTGAAAAAATAAACGAATTATTTCCTAGAAAATAATACAATGTGTCTAGGACGAATCAATGATGTCCAGACTGTTTCAAATTGTCAGTAGATGACTTAATTGAAAATTTTAGTCCCACTTCACAATTTATTGGGTTAGTGGGACTTATGCATGAGCTAGCTCAAGTAACTCTTGAATCACTTCACAATTTATTGTGTTAGTGGGACTTATGCATGAGCTAGCTCAGGTAATCCTTAAATCACTTCACAATTTATTGTGTTAGTGGGACTTATGCATGAGCTAGCTCAGGTAATCCTTAAATCACTTCACAATTTATTGGGTTAGTGGGACTTGTGCATGAGCTAGTTCAGGTAATGCCTTTATGCGTTTTCAATTCTAGTCATCCTTGTCGGGAGTGGGATGACGAAATCTTTTTAAGAAAATTAGATTGCTATCCTACTCCCATTTTATAAAGTTTTAAAATTTAAATTGAAATATATAAATTTATAAATTTTCCTGCAAATCATTTAATGCTATAATATAATATTGTAAACGCATGTTATATTTATGAACTTTTGTGTAAGATTATTAAGATGTCTCTAATGAAATATTTTAATATATGAAAAGGATTAAAAGGAGATTATTATGATTACAGTTTTGTTCGGGGGCAGTCGTCCGGAAGGGAATACTGCTCGATTGACTAAAATGGCTTTATCAGGACACGACTACAAATGGTTTGACTTAACACAGTATCAATTGAATCCAGTGAGAGATGTAAGGCATGATGGGACAACAATAGATGCTTATGAAGATGATTATAAAAAAATTATAGACCAAGTGTTAGCCAGTGATACAATTATCTTTGCGTCACCTGTTTATTGGTATAGTTTGTCTGCTTCTTTGAAAGCTTTCATTGATCATTGGTCTGAAACTTTAATGGATCCTAATTATAAAGATTTCAAAGCGAAAATGGCTGAGAAAGATTTTCGACTCATTATTGTCGGTGGAGATTTTCCAAAAGTAAAAGCCAAACCATGTATCACCCAAATGAAATATAGCTTAGAATTTTTAGGTGCTACGCTATCTGGTTATATAATTGGAACTGCTGAAAAACCAGGAGATATTGATAAAGACTCATACGCATTAAACCGCGCACAAGAATGGCAAGATACATTAAATAATGTTTAGAGATAGTTTGGGCAATTGTTATCTATTGTCCAAGCTATTTTCATTTGAATAGATTAAGTATTTGGAACACTAAAATTATGTTATAATAAGAGTATTATTACCTACTATAAATAGGGGGAACCAACATGCACAAAGTTAGAAAAGCAGCGCCAGAGGATGTTGTAGGCATCAGAGATGTAGCAACAAAAGCTTGGTATAATACTTATTTAAATATCTATGCAGCTAAAACTGTAAATGAATTATTAGCTGCTTCATATAATGAACAACATTTACTTAAAAGATTAGAAGAACAATTATTCTTAGTCATTGAAGAAGATGATCAGATTATTGGTTTCGCTAATTTTATATATGGCACTGAATTATTCTTATCAGCCCATTATGTAAGACCCTCATGGCAACATCATGGGTATGGTTCTGATTTACTGAAAGAAGGCTTGGCGTATTTCCAAGATGAATATAATGAAGTATTTTTAGAAGTTGATAATAAGAATGATGAAGCTGTATCTTTTTATGAACAAAAAGGGTTTGAACGTGTGCGTTCATATATGCATGTGATGTATGGGGAAGAAATGGATTTGGCATTGATGCGAAAAACTTTAAAATAATTGCACATTAACAAGGTATGAATAGGAGGACGACATTGACTTTTACAACTTATGCTACACAAAAGTTACCTGAAGAAAAAGTATTTAAAGACCCCATTCATAGGTATATTCATGTAAGAGACCAAGTGATTTGGGACTTGATTAAAACGAAGGAATTTCAGCGTTTACGACGTATAAAGCAATTGGGTACATTATACTTATCATTTCATACCGCTGAACACAGTAGATTCGGACATTCTTTAGGTGTATATGAGATTGTTCGAAGATTAATTGATGATTCATTTGACGGTCGTGAAGCATGGAATAATGATGATCGTCCACTTGCATTATGTGCTGCATTATTACACGATTTAGGTCATGGACCATTTTCACATAGCTTTGAGAAGATTTTTAATACAGATCATGAGCAGTTTACGCAAAAAATCATTACTGGTCCGACAGAAGTAAACAGTGTATTACGACGTGTTTCTGAAGATTTCCCGCAACAAGTAGCTGATGTTATTAATAAAACACATGAAAATAAATTGGTCATATCTATGATTTCTTCACAAATAGATGCTGATAGAATGGATTATTTGCAACGTGATGCTTATTTTACAGGTGTTAGTTATGGACAATTTGACATGGAACGTATTTTGAGATTAATGAGACCTTCAAAAGATGAAGTGCTTATTAAGGAAAGTGGTATGCATGCAGTAGAAAACTTCATTATGAGCCGTTATCAAATGTATTGGCAAGTATACTTCCATCCAGTTAGTCGGGGTGGAGAAGTGTTGCTTAACAATTGTTTGAAACGAGCAAAGCAACTTTATAATGAAGGCTACACATTTAAAAAATATCCTGCTGATTTTATTCCTTTCTTTGAAGAGTCTATGACGATTGAACAATATGTAGATTTAGATGAAGCGGTTGTAGTTTATTACTTAAAAGCATGGATTAATGAAGATGATGCTATATTGAGTGATTTGTCACGCAGATTTATTAATCGTGATTTGTTTAAATATATGCCATTTGATGGTTCTATCATTACAATTACAGAATTAACCGATTTGTTTATACAAGCAGGTATAGATCCGAATTATTACTTTGTAAGCGAATCATTTTCAGACTTGCCTTATGATTATGATCGTCCAGGATCAGACAGACAGCCGATTCATTTGTTGAGACGTAATGGTAAAATAAGAGAAATCAGTAGTCAATCCTTAGTTATTCATAGTATTACAGGCATTAATAGACAAGATTATAAATTATATTATCCAAAAGAATTTATTTCTGATATAGAAGATGACCAAGTTAGAAATGCTATTAATAGTATATTAGATGAATTGAATTAAACAATTAAAAATTGATTACTTTTATCGTATTGTTAAATATGGCAAAATTTTAATATAGACAACTTATGTATGATGAGAAAATAACGATTACATAACTACTTGTTTTAATATGGAGGTGGACACTGATGGCTGAAAATAATGGATTTAAATTTAATATTATTAAAAATGATCCACTGGATGGGCACAAAGGTACCAATATTGGCTCTATAAGTTTAGATAACGTAGCTCCTGTGTTTATCGATGTTGCAAATGAAGAGGCATTTATTGATATTGCAGGTATGCATGCACGTTCCAGTGTTGAAAAAGGTGTCAAATGGATTAAAGATAAAGAGACCGTTGAAGGTGAAGAAGCAAAAGAATATTGGTTGTGTTGGGTTACGACAGAACGTGGCGAAAATGGACCGTTTTATGCTGGATTGACAGCTTGCTATTTATTAGTAAATAGAAGTATTCGCAGAGGTTACAAAAGCATGCCAGAACATGTGAATATGATGGATAAATCAATGAAACATTATATTGAAATTGACCAAATTGGCGACCACAATAAAAAAATATTAGCAGCGTTTCTTAAATCACATGATATAGATATGTGGAATAACTCTGACGCTTCATTACGCGAATCTTTGGAGACGGAGTAACAACATTTAGTTTTTAATGATTATACGATATGAAGTGGATTTAAGGTGTTTTAATGGTCTTATAATACACAGTTTGATATTTGTGTGAATTGAAAAGAGTAGAAATACGAAATCAAATTGAAATTTTGATTTTGTTTTCTACTCTTTTATTATGTGTGATTTTAGAATAAAGTGAATGTGTTGTAATATTAACTATAAAAATATAGATAATGTATTTAAATTAATTTTAGCAACTGTTTTGCATATTTCAAGTATGCTATAATGGTTTGTATTATTTTAAAGATTAGGGTGAAACTTACATTGGAAAACAATGTTGAAATCCAAACGAAACAAGTTGTTAAGCAATTCGATAACAAAGAAAAATTCTCATTGTCTACTACAGGATCTTGGCAAAAGCGTAAAGCTGATTTTATTCGTTATCAAGAAGAGATAGACGGAGCAACAGTTAACGTGACGGTAAAAATTGAAACTTCAGGAGTAAAGATTATCCGCAATGGTGACATTAAGTTAAACCTTCATTTTGTAGAGGGCGAGGATACGATTACTTTGTATGAAATTAGTGGCGGGCGCATACCGCTTACCGTTTATACACATTCTATTTTACATTTTGTAAATGATAACGGTGGAAAATTGAAAGTGCATTATGATTTAATTCAAGATGAAGAGAAGATGGGGTCTTATCAATATGAAATTACTTACAAGGAGATGCCGTAAATGAACATAATCGAACAAGTCAAGCAAACGTTAGTTGAAGAAATTAAGAAAAGTATTCAACAAGCACAACTTGCTGATATGAACGAAATGCCTGAAATTAAAATTGAAATACCAAAAGATAATAAAAATGGTGATTATTCAACAAATATAGCAATGGTTTTAACAAAAATAGCGAAACGTAATCCACGCGAAATCGCAACAGCAATTGTTGATAATTTGGATACAACGGCTGCACAAGTTGAAAAAGTTGATATTGCAGGGCCTGGTTTTATCAATTTTTATTTAGATAGTGCTTATTTGACTGCGATTATTACTGAAGCAATAAATAAAGGCAATCAATTTGGCCATAAAGCAGAAAAAAATGGTGAAAACATTTTATTAGAATATGTATCTGCTAATCCTACGGGGGATTTACATATAGGCCATGCGCGTAATGCGGCAGTTGGCGACACGTTGGCTAATATATTAGAAGCAGCTGGTTATAATGTAACAAGAGAATATTATATTAATGATGCGGGTAATCAAATTACTAATTTAGCACGTTCAATAGAGGCGCGTTATTTTGAAGCGCTTGGTGATAATTCTTTTGAAATGCCAGAGGGTGGTTATCATGGAAAAGACATCATTAATATTGGTAAAGATTTGGCAGAGAAACAACCTGAGATAAAAGATTTAGACGAAGAAGAACGTATTAAAACATTTAGACAACTTGGTGTTGATTACGAAATGCAAAAACTAAGAAAAGACTTAGATGATTTTAATACACACTATGATAGTTGGTTTAGCGAAACAACACTTTATGAATCAGGTGAAATCAAACAAGTACTTAATAAAATGACTGAACTTGGTTATACTTATGAAGAAGACGGTGCAACATGGTTACGTACCACTGATTTCTCAGACGATAAAGACCGCGTATTAATTAAAAAAGATGGCAATTATACTTACTTTTTACCAGATATTGCTTACCATTTTGATAAAATTGAACGTGGTAATGATATATTAATAAACTTATTTGGTGCAGATCATCATGGTTATATACAGCGTTTGAAAGCATCGATGGCAACATTTGGTGTTGATAGTGAACGCCTTGAAATTCAAATTATGCAAATGGTCCGTTTAATGCAAGATGGCCAAGAAGTAAAAATGAGTAAACGTACCGGAAATGCAATTACTTTACGTGAAATCATGGATGAAGTAGGCGTGGATGCTGCGCGTTATTTCTTAACGATGCGTAGTCCTGATACCCATTTTGATTTTGACATGGAATTAGCAAAACAAGAATCGCAAGATAATCCGGTATATTATGCGCAATATGCACACGCACGTATTTGTTCAATATTAAAACAAGCTAAAGAAAAAGGTGTTGAACCTTCAACTGATGCAGATTATTCGTTTATCACAAACGGCAAAGCGATTGAACTCATGAAAAAAATTGCAGAATTTGAATCAACGATTGAAAATGCTGCAGCACACAGAGCACCACATAGAATGACAAACTATATTCAAGATTTGGCGGCGCATTTCCATAAATTTTACAACGATGAAAAAGTCTTAACAGATGATTTAGAAAAAACAAAAGCGTTAATTGCATTAATTGATGGAGTGAGAATTACGCTACATAATGCATTGAACCTTGTTGGCGTAACAGCGCCAGAGTCGATGTAATCATTATTTAATTAAAGTAAACGTTTATTTAGGAGCAAGTTTAGGTTTGTTAATCATAGTTTGATGTGATTTCATCAGTACTATCACCAAATCTTACTTGCTCTTTTTTGATATTTGTTATTTCATTGTGACCAATGGGAGGGTAGTGCTTACATGTTAGATACTCAGTCGTTATATAAAATATTATTTTCACATATGGGTTCGCAACATTGGTGGCCTGCTGAGTCGAAAATCGAAGTGATATTAGGGGCGATTTTAGTACAAAATACCAATTGGAGAAATGCAGCTTATGCGCTCGAACAATTAAAAGTGAAGACTGAATTTGATCCTGAGCAGATTTTAAATTTGAAGTTAGAATCTTTACAAACGATTATAAAATCTAGTGGGTTTTATAAAAATAAAGCTCGAACGATTTTGAATATACTTGCTTGGCTGGAATGTTTTGATTTTGATTATCAAGCTGTAAGATCATATTATCAACATCAGTTGCGTAATGCTTTATTAGAGGTTAAGGGTATTGGTAGTGAAACGGCAGATGTTTTATTAGTATATATTTTTGAAGAAGTCGCTTTTATTCCAGATAGTTATACTAGAAGGATTTATAAAAAATTAGGTTATGCAAATACAGAAAGTTATGAAAAATTGAAACAGCATATTCAACTGCCTGAAACTTTTACGAATACAGATGCTAACGAATTTCATGCATTATTAGATAACTTTGGAAAAAATTACTTTAATGGGAAAAATGAAAAGAAATATACATTTTTAGATACTTATTTTGAAAAATAAATTTCATAAAATAGACTTAACGATTGAGATAAGAGTTTGGTAATATAGAATAAAACAACTATTAGGAGATTAAGGTATGAAAAAAAGAACTAAATTGTTATGTCTGTTGCTTGTTTTTATAGTAATCTTAAGTGCTTGTGGCACTAAGTCAGACCAGAAGCATGATAGTCAATCTGAAGGTCACACTTATAAACGTATTATTTCTCTAATGCCAAGTAATACTGAAATATTATATGAACTCGGTTTGGGTGATGATGTGATAGGTGTTTCAACCGTAGATGATTACCCTAAAGAAGTGAAAGATAAAAAACAATTTGATGCGATGAAACTTAATAAGGAATCATTGATGAAAGCCAAACCAGATTTAATCTTGGCACATGAATCTCAAAAAGCGACGAATGATAAAGTACTTAAAGGATTAAAAGATAACGGTGTGAAAGTGGTTTATGTGAAAGATGCACAATCTATTGATGAAATGTATGAATCATTTATGCAAATTGGTAAGGTTACGCATAAAGAAAAAGCATCTAAAAAACTTGTTAAAGAAACAAAACAAAATATCGAACGTGTAAAAAATTCAGTGCCCGATGATGCAAAAGGGCAAAAAGTTTTCATGGAAATTTCATCTGAACCTGAAATATACACTGCAGGAAAACAAACATTTTTTGATGATATGTTGACACAATTAAAAGCAGAAAATAGTTTTTCTAATTTAAACGGTTGGCAAAAAGTCAGTAAAGAAGATATTATTAAGCAAAATCCAGATTTGATGATATCGACAATGGGCATTTCATCGTCTGAATATCAAAAAATGATTCGCAAACGCGGTGGTTTTAGTCAAATTAAAGCTGTACAGCATAATAAAGTTAAAGCTGTTAATGGTGATGAAATATCAAGACCAGGTCCCCGTATCGATGATGGGTTGAAAAAATTGAAAGAAGCTATTTATGAACAATAATACGTTAAAATACAGAGATAGATTAGCCTAAGTTCTAAATATTTTTGGCTAACAATTCAACGTCAATTACTATAGAAATTATATAGAATTGACGTTTTTTTATGAATAATTTGTAATGCAATATTTACTTTTATCTTAAAAATATATACCATTTTAGTAATGAACGATAATTATTTTTATAATTCATAATTTCTGAACGATTTTATTGAAAGCGTGGCAAAGACATGAAATATAATAAAGCACTCATTATTTGTATCGTCATACTCACTATCAGTATGTTGCTAAGCATGCTTTGGAATATCGGAAATATTAACGAAACATTGTCACAATCCATTTTATTTCAAGTTAGAGTGCCTAGAACACTACAAGCATTATTAGCTGGGATAGGTTTAACATTAGCAGGTCATATGTTTCAAACATTATTAAATAATCCTTTAGCTGATAGTTTTACATTGGGCTTAGCAAGTGGGGCAACTTTTGGGTCTGGTATAGCGGTCGTATTAGGGTTATCATTTTTATGGTTACCGGTCTTTTCTGTCATTTTTAGTGTTATAACATTAATCACAGTGATTTCACTCACTACTGCTATGTCTAAAGGTTATCCGATAAGAACGCTCATCTTATCTGGAATTATGATAGGTGCGCTGTTTAACGCATTTCTTTATGTATTGATTATTTTTAATCAACAGAAGATGAATAATATTGTGAATTATATGTTTGGCGGTTTTTCATCTGCAGAGTATAACGAGGTAATCTATATAGGCATTACGTTATTAATTGGTATCATTATTTTATGTAGTGTAATATCAAAAATTAAGATATTACAGCTAGGCTATTTGAAAGGCACATCTCTAGGTTTAAATGTACAACTTTTAACATATGGCGTGTTATTGATTGCATCATTGATTACCGCAGTTATTGTTGCATATGTGGGAATAATTGGCTTTATAGGCATGATCATTCCTCAACTTGTACGTCGTCAGGGTCAACATTTCGATCTTGGACAACAAATGGTACTAAATATGTTGATTGGTGGTATAGTAATGGTAATGTCAGATTGGTTAGGGAGTACATTATTAAGCCCCTTTGAAATTCCAGCTAGTATTATCTTAGCATTATTAGGCATACCGGTATTATTTTACCTCATGATTACTCAACCACGGAGCATAGAATAAACTTAAAAATCCCTATCGTCTTGAAACAGTTTATACTATATAATGATATTTATTAATTAAGGTTAAGTAAAAGGTAAACCTAAGATTGAAGAGGTTATGATTATGGATTTAACTCAAGTAAAAGCAATTGTGTTTGATTTAGAAGGAACATTATTAGATAGAAAAAAATCTAGAGAAAAATTTATAGAAGAGCAGTTTGAAAGATTTCATGACTATTTTGTACGCATACAATTGGAAGACTTCAAACGTAAGTTTATAGCATTAGATGATGATGAAGATCATGACAAACCCGAATTATATAAGGCGCTCATTAAAGATTTTCACGTAGACCGCCTAACTTGGAAAGATTTGTTTAGTGATTTTGAAATGCATTTTTACAGATATGTATTCCCTTATTATGATACACAGTATACTTTAGAAAAATTAACTGAAAATGGTTATTTGACTGGTGTTATTGCAAATGGTAAGTCGAAAATCAAGCAATTCCGACTGCACGCACTAGGCATTGAAGATAGTATCAATTACTTATCTACATCTGAAACTGTAGGCTACCGCAAACCACACCCTAAAATTTTTGAAGATATGCTGTCACAATTAGGAACTAAACCTGAAGAAACAATTTATGTTGGTGATGATCCACTCAATGATGTAGCACCTGCAAGAGCAATGGGTATGATTAGCATTTGGTTTAACGAAGATAATGAAAATGATTTAACACCTTTACCAGAAGAAGTAGATTTTACGATTAAAACTACGGAAGAACTACTTTCCATTTTATCAATTAATAAGAAAGGGAGATAAAGGATGAACCTATTTACAACAAGTGATGGTATCGCATTAAATTACAAGACGAGTGGCGAAGGTAAAGCAATTGTCATGATTCATACTGCTTTTGATAACTTTACAGTGTTTAATGATTTAGAAACTAAATTTAATAAAGATTATCAGGTAGTACTTATCGATTTAAGAGGTCATGGCTATTCCGATAAACCGAATGAAATCAATTTCAGAACATATGCAAAAGACATTAAGGAATTATTAGATTATCTATACATTCATGAATGTTCTATCATAGCTCACGAATTAGGTGGTTCAATTGCTGCATTATTTGCAACACAATATCCAGAAACAGTGTCATCATTAACGATGGTGAATCCTACACTATTGAATGACATCACGCCTGAAGAGCGTTTATATAGAAAATATTCGGATAAAATTAGAAATTGGGATGATGAAACACAACAAAAATTCCTTGATAAACAATTATATTATTCTAAAAGAAAAGCAAAAAAATTCTTAAAACAAGTTGAAAATACGAACAGCTTGTCTACGAAATCAGAAATTGAAGCGGTAAAACAATCATTTATTGATAATAATGTTATGCATTATTTAAAATCATTAGATTTACCCACATTAATTATTGTTGGACAACATGGCGAAAGAACAACAATATTTGAAGCAAAAGAAGTTGCGGATTATATCGGAAATACCCAATTTGGAGTTTTCGAAGAATCTGGATTATATCCGTTTGTAGAAGAAAAAGATAAATTTATCAACGATGTGAGCAGATTTATAGAACAACATCTTCAAGTAGCATCTTAATTTTAACGGATTGATAGATTTCTTGATATATTACAACACCACACTACTTTGTAATCATTTTGTAACATCACTGTTATTTTAGTAATATTTATAGTACAATGTGAATAAGCACAATGAAGGTAAGTTAAATATAAAGGAGAGAGTGCTTATGAAAAAAATATGTGCAGCAGTTTTAGTTACAGGTTTGGCATTTTCTGGTATTTCTGCAGGAAGTGTTGAAGCAGCATCAGGGAACTCTATCCAAAGTGTTAATGAATTGCAACATGGTGATCAATCATTAGAAGGTGCGAAATTAGGAAGTTCTATTCAATCAGTATTAAAAAATAATAAAAAACCAGTTTATTCATATAAACCTGATGGCTCAGAACATTATTATGAATTTAAAAAAGATAATGGTGTCCTTGTGGTAACTGCAGATGGTAAGAAAAATAATGGTAAAATCATACGTGTATCAATGAGTTACAACGATACAAATGGACCATCATATAAAGAAGTGAAAAATGCTGTAAGCAGCGAAGCAGTTGCTCGTGAACATTATAATAAAGTAACAGGCAACTTTGGATATGTTCAAGACAATCAAGTATCTTATCAATTTAGTTCTCCATCACCTAGTGATAAAAATATTAAACTTTATCGCATTGATATTGGTAAATAATCTTCACTTGTAATTATTAAAATGAATAATAACCGACAAGTTTAAAGCTATATACTTGTCGGTTATTTTATTGTTACAATAAGTGAAAGTCTAATTTTATTAATAAATAAAATACTTATTTAACAAAAAAGGAGCCTATCATGAGAGTCAATGACAAAGTATTAATAGAAAATATCAATGATTATTTCACTCATAAAGGTCTTTCTCCCAATCTTATAGATGATATTAAAGGAAAATTGAAAAAAGAGTTAAAGAAATCAGAAGCACAAGATTTGGATTATATAGAATACAGAAAGAAATCACCAGCTGAAATAATTTTAACGATTCAACGCAATTTATTTACATTACAATTAAATCCAATTGTATTTTTTATTATCAATTTTATTTTATTATCTTACTTGTATGATAAGCAGTATGTGCCGTTCCAAGCAGCGACGGGCTTATCCATTTTTTATTGTTTAATTATTTTACCTATTTCAATCTTCATTTATTTGAGGATTGATTGGAAAAATTATCTCTATAGTAATAAATTTGAAAGAGTGATAGGGCTCAGTGTTGCAGCAGCAGCGCTTATCTTGGTATTTGCGCACGCTTTTGGGTTTAATTTAGGTATCGTTGCTGTATCATTATATGCGCATCAATTTATCTTTTTTGTAGGTATTATATTTAGTATTTCAGGTGTCTACTTTAAAAGATTAGAATTTACTGGAATTGGCTTATTATTTTGCCAAAAAACAATCGATGCGATGGTTAGCAATCCAGTGATTACACAAATTGCATCTATTGTTATTTGGGTATTATTATTAATTGTCATAATTTATTACACAATTAGAATATCTTCAAGAAATTAAAGTTTCTTAATTACTTGGTGGTGTTGTAACACAATAAGTTGCATATACTCAACTTACATTTAATGTGCAAAAACATTAAGTGTAGGTTGGGTATTTTTATCTTTAAAGCCCAATACTATAAGGTCATAGTAAAAAGAAATGTTGCAGTTAAATATTTAAAATTGAGCATATGCATCATAAATCGAGGGTATATAAACCATATAAGGAGGTGGCCCACAATGGAAAAAGTAGAAATTAGTTGTAACACTAAATTGGCATACATCCGTGAGGGTCTAGGCTTTCCTATAATTTTAATTCATGGTTTAGATGGCAATCTAGCTTCCCTATGTAGATTAAAAGATGAATTAAAACATAATTATGATGTCATTACTTATGACGTTAGAGGACATGGTAAGTCCTCAAAACCTAATGCGTATCATTTAAAAGACCACGTAGAAGATTTGAAATTATTAATGAAAAAGTTAAATATTGAAAAAGCGCATTTAATTGGTCATGATATGGGCGGACTTATTGCTAAACATTTTGTTGATAAATATGAATATATGGTTGAGTCATTAACTTTAATCGCATGTAATCTTATTGATAGTGTATTGGAGTTAAACAAATTAATGATTGAACATGACGACGAAATAGAAGGATTTGATAAATCTGAATCTCTGATTTTATTATTACCTTATATGTATAAAGACCAAGAAAAAGCTAAAAAATGGTTTCAATCACAGTTGATTTATAATAGACAATCAGCTGAAGAAAGTGCGATAGCTACAAGAGCATTAATGGAATTTCCTGTATATAATCAAAACATTGTACTTGAACAAACTAGCATTCCTACACTAATTGTAAATGGTAATTATGATCCATTAATTACTAAAGAAATGAAGCGCGAATACAATCAGGTATTTCATAATTTAGAAATAGTTGATTTTAACCAATCAGGACACGCACCTCATATTGAAGAACCAAACCACTTTTTAGACGTTTTTTTAGCGTTTATAAAAACAAATGAATACTCAGAAGGATAAAATTGTTAAAATATGTGATGTTTATTTTTGATTTCAAATGCTAAGTGTTAAGTATGAAAAGAACGAATACATTCAAAAACATAAAAGATGCAAAAGCGAGGTAAGATAAAACATTAAAATTTTTTCGGTATATATATAAAACCACTTCACCAAATTAATTCGGCGAAGTGGTTTTTTATGTTGATAGATATTTTATGTGGGAAGCTAAAGTTAGTTATACTTCTTTTTCATCATTTGCTTCTTGAATACGCTTGTTAACACGTGATAATAATTCATTGATTTTTTTACGTTGTTTAGAATCAACTAATATTAAAACTGTTCTTTCATCATGTTCATTACGCTTTTTATCAAAATAATCTTCTTGAGATAAGTTTTTAACCGCTTTAACAACTTGCGGTTGTTTATAATTTAAATGATTGATAATATCTTTTAGATAATATTCTTCGCTTTCATGTTCACTAATATATGTTAATACAGCGAATTCTTCGAAACTTACTGAAAACTCTTTTTTGATAATACTTTTTAATTTATCAGCGTACGTTACCATTGCTAATAGTTCAAAACAGTCATTTATTTTGGTGATAGCCATTTTTAATTCCTCCCTAATTTATATGCCCAATCTAATATACATATTAAAAATGTTTTTGTATAATAATTTGTCTTAATTCAAAGTTGAATACAAAGTTTTTATCATAATTTACAGCTCTGATATATTTGGGTAAAATATATTAAAACTAGCATTATTTAGTTTATTATAACTAAATTAAAATAGCAAGTAAACATAAAACTGATTAAACGGTATGGTAATGTTTAAATTTATTAATTCAATTATTTAAACACCAATCATTTAATTATAATAATTGCTCTAAATTTACAATTTACCACTATTTGATAAAAACTGTAAAAAACAAATTATATTTTAAAGATTTATTGTATTTATACTGTGCACATCTAATTTTTGGACCGCACAGTGTCAACATTTCTAGCTATGATATCTCCAGGTTTTAAACCTTCAATGATAAGCATAGTTTTTTTATTACCCGATTTTTCTGATTTAATAACCTTTTTAATAAATTTTTTATTTCTTAGTAAATAAACAAATTGTCCATTATCTATTGCAGTACGTGGTATTTCTATCAGAGTAGTTGGTTTTTCGATTTTTACATGTTCACCAAAAATGTGATCAGAGTTTGGTGAAATTTCAAGCAAATATTTAGATGGTTTAGATAAATTTGTTTGATTGATTGGAAGTTTAGATATATGCGTAATCTTACCAAAACTATTATTTGTAATATCACTACTTATCTTTACTTTGTCCTTGATATGTAAGTCGTTTTTTTCTTTCTCAGATATCTCTGCTCTTATGACAGGCTTAGGATCATAGATTTGGATTAAGGGTAGGTTTTGTGAAAGCATATGCGAGGGGTTTATGATGACGGTACCGGAAATGGGTGAGAAAATTGTAGTACGTAGTTTAGATTGTAAGTGGGAAATTTCAGTTTTTAAGTTAATAAGTTCAGCTGAAGTAGATTTATTAGTTTTAATAAGTTGAGCTAATAACTTTTGTTTTTGAGCGATGCGTTGTTCAATGTGAGGATTATAATACTCAAAAAGTGGTTGGTTTTGTGTTACTTTTGTTTCGGTTTGTACGAACCAGTCGTGGATAGCACCTTGAGAAGTATCATAATTGATCGATACTAACTGAGAAGGCTCTTGTCTTCCTATAAAGAATGGTGATTTTTTATAAGAAATTTTAACTGTTTCGATGTGCTCTTCAAAGTTATTACTATGTGTTTTTAAATAAAACCATAAGGATAGGGCGATTGTGCTAAAAAGGGTTAGTAACGTGGTTAATATGATAAAGATACGTTTCAAAATTTGTCACCTCTAGATGTATTATTGTACTGATTATACTGCTTTTATAACTACTGTGCCACAGAAAAAAAGAAGCTAAGACATATTAATTGTCTTAGCTTCTTATCATTAAAACAAACCCCAGGACTGTTATTATTAGTGAGGTAGGAGGACATAATTTTTTTGAATAAATTTAAATTGTATTTTACATTCTAGGCTATCATTACTTAAAACAATCTTAAAAGTACGATGCCAATCATCATAGCGACGATACCAACGATTTTTCGCTTCGTAATTTTATTAACATAAGTACCTAATAATCCAAAGTGATCAATAATTATGCCCATTAACATCTGACCTAACATCACAATAATTGTAGTTAAAGCAGCACCTAGGTGTGGCATCAATATAATATTTGTAGTGACAAAAATCACTCCAAGTATGCCACCAATGAAATAAATTGGTTTTAATTTGCCTTTTTGCTGATCATAAGCCTTCATCTTAAGTGTTCTATTGAAGATTAAAGTTAGAATGAATAATGCTATGGTACCAATCGTAAATGAAATTAAAGACGCTAAAATTGATGAATGTAACTGTTGTCCTAATGCGCTATTAATCGCAGTTTGTATTGGTGGACAAAAGCCGAATACAAAACCGATGATCAACCAAATATATACCTGAGCATTCATGTTTTTATCTTTGGGATTGCTACGTACATAATTCATAAGTATAATGCCAAGCATTAAAAAGAGAATACCCAATACTTTAAACATAGTAAAAGGCTCTACATCCGCGCCAAACCAACCAAAAGTATCAATTGTAACGCCCATAATAATTTGGCCAGCAACTGTCATTACGACGGTTAAAGATGCACCTAATCTCGGCAGTAATAATAAATTCCCTGTAAGAAAAATAACACCTAATATACCGCCGACAAACCATAGGTAACTCAATGATTGATTACTATAGAAATCAGTAGTAAAAACATGTGGATTGGTAATTAAATTGATTAAGATTAAAAAGGTAGTTCCAGTAGCAAAAGAAATTGTAGATGCATAGAATGAAGACTTCGTATAAAGACTTAATCTTGAATTTATCGAAGTTTGAAAAGGAACAACCATCCCAGCAACAATTCCTACTAAATATAAAAAAATCATTAAATCACGCTTTCTTCAGAGATAATTATATTATATAGGAAAGGAGTGGATTTTCCTATGCTCGTTTCTATTTATAAAAGAGGAAAGTATAAAATAATGTACACAACTAATGAAATATAATAAAATACTTATGTTGATGTTATAATTAAAGGGAAATTATTAGATTTAAATTGAAAATCAAGACCTATAAAAATTAGTAAGATGAATTTTTGGTGGTTTAAAAATATATAGAAGTGGTGACAATTTACATTGAAACAACTTTCAATCGTACGCTTATTAGATGAAGAAACTTTTTTTATAGGTGCAGGAAGTAATGAAGGAATTCAAAAAGAACAATTTATTGAAGTATTAAATCCTAGGAAATCATATAAAAATCTTGCTCAAGTGACAGAAGTTTTTGGACAATATGCAATGTGTAAAAAATTAGGAAAAAGTAAGATTTTTTTCGGTGATACAGTTAGATTAAGACCGATTAGAAACAAAAAATATCATAAATAATATCGTATATGTGATAAAAAGCGAATGCAATTTGATTCGTTGTTTTGTCACTTTTTTTATTTAAAACAAGGTAGCAGCCTAATGCTTAAGTGCATCAGGCTGCTACGATTGTTTATATAATTTGTTTACTTCAGCTTTCGGTGACTATACAAATACACTAGAAAAATGATATATGTGTTTAAAATTTTATTGATTTAACTTTCAAAAATTAATTTTGTAGATTTATCTATGATTTGTGCTGCACGCACTGTAGTAGGAATCCCCGCCTTAGGACGTAAGATATCTAGAGCAACTAATTTGTTCATTCCGTCTTTTACTGTACTTTCATTGATGAAGTGCTCTATTTTGGGTAATTGTAATTTAATGTCTTTGTTAACAGCATCATTGAATATAAGTTCTAAAGTTTGACTCATAATATTTAACCTCCTTAATTAACTGTTTCAGTTTTAATGATTTCCACTGTTTCAAATTTTTCTCCAGTGATTTGTTCGATGATAGATTTGAAACTTTTAATTTGATCAGTTGTTGCTTGGGTATTCAGATTTGCAAAGTGACGTTTAAATTGTGTAGCTTTTCCATCTTTGTCATATGTTATTCGTGACATAGTGACGGCTAAGTGACTGATTTGGTTCATTTGCCTAACCTCCTTTCACTATATATATCGTTATTAAATTTCAAATGGGTCAAAAAAATTTGAAAAAATTAGACAAAATACTTTCATGTGACAAAAACATGATATATCATTAAATATGCAACATTAATTAATTCAGAGGTGAATTTATGAATCAAGTAGACCCTATTAGGAATACTAATGAGATAAAAGCGATGTATGAGGTTTTAAAAGCCAAATCCATGCGTGATTATCTGTTGTTTAAGTTTGCTATACATACTGGTGTGAAGCTTTCCTCATTATTAAATTTAAATGTAAGTGATGTGAAAATAGAGGACGATGATATAAAACACTATTGGATAGAGACGCATGCACCTAAGATTCAGATTAGATTACCAGAAACTTTGAGAAATGAATTAATGACATATATATCAGAACAACAATTGAAGAATGATGAGTTGTTATTTCAGTCTAATAGGACATTAAAAGGTCTATCGCGACAGCAAGCTTATCGCATTATTCATCTTGCTGCAGAAGATTTAGGAATGTTACATATTGGTTTGACGACGTTGCGTAAAACATTTGCCTATCATGCTTATCAATCAGGTATTTCAATATCGATTATTCAAAAGTACTTAGGACATCAAACAACCTTTGAAACAATGAAGTTTATAGGTATTTCTACAAAATCTAGCAAAACAACGATAGCTTTAAATTTGTAAATTATAGTTAAAGGGGGTATAGGATGAGTTTAGTTTATTTACTGAGTGCGATCATTTTAATTATGATGGTACTTTTGCTCACAATGACGAAACGAAAATTTCATAAATTTGCTGGGCCAATCGCTTTAATCGCTCCAATCATTTCTTCTGTTTACTTTCTATGGCAATTGCCACAAGTAATGAAGGGGCAATTTGTATCAATTAAAATCCCTTGGCTCACATTATTGGATATAAATATAGATTTTAGACTAGATGGATTAAGTTTATTTTTTAGTTTGTTAATATCGCTCATTGGACTAGCGGTGTTTTATTATGCTACACAATACTTATCAAAAGAACATGATCATTTACCGCGTTTTTATATATACTTATTGTTATTTATGTTCAGTATGCTTGGTATTGTTACAGCAAATAATACAATTTTGATGTATGTATTCTGGGAATTGACGAGTGTATCATCTTTCTTACTTATTGCTTACTGGTACAGTAAAGGTGCAAGTCAATTTGGTGCTATCCAATCGTTTATGATCACAGTTTTTGGTGGTCTTGCACTATTAACAGGTTTTATCATGATTTATATTGTTACGGGTACAAATTCTATTACATCGATCATTGCGCAAAGTGACAAAATAGCTGATAGTCAGTTGTTTATACCAATTATTATCTTGTTGCTTTTAGGTGCATTTACTAAATCAGCGCAATTTCCTTTCCATATTTGGTTACCAAAAGCCATGGAAGCACCGACACCCGTGAGTGCTTATTTACACTCTGCCACAATGGTAAAAGCAGGTATATTTTTACTATTTAGATTTACGCCTGTTTTAGGGCTAAGTGATTTTTATATTTATTGTGTCACTTTTGTTGGATTAATAACAATGATTTTTGGGGCGGTTAATGCCACTCGACAATATGATTTAAAAGGTATCTTAGCTTATTCTACAATCAGTCAACTAGGTATGATTGTTTCTATGGTCGGTCTCGGTGGAGGATTTGCACAACATACTACTGGTGAACTATCTAAAGTTTACAGCCTTATTCTCTTCGCAGGTCTTTTCCATTTGATGAATCATGCGTTATTTAAAGGTGCTTTGTTTATGGGCGTTGGTATCATTGATCATGAAACAGGTACGAGGGATATACGTAAATTGTCTGGATTAAGAAAAGTACTGCCAATCACACATGTAGTTATGTTACTTTCAGCTTTATCTATGGCTGGTATCCCATTTCTTAATGGTTTCTTAAGTAAAGAAATGTTTTTTGATGGTTTGGTAAGTTCATACCAATTACCTCAATTTAATATCATTTTAACAATCATTATTGCAGTGATAGGTGTTGTTGCTAGTATTTTCACGCTTATTTATGCAGTTTACATGATTAAGGAAGTTTTCTGGGGAGACTTTAAACATAATGATTCACCAGTACAAAGTCCTCATGAACCATTTTTATTTACACTACCTTCTGCAATTATGATGATTTTGTTGCCTATTGTGTTTTTTGTGCCAAATATATTTGGACATCATATTATTTTACCGGCATTACGAAGTATCACAATTGGAGAAAAAGTAGATAATGTTGCACCGCATATATCACAATGGCATGGATTTAATTTACCGCTGTTGTTAAGTTTCATTGTGATTGTTGTAGGTTTTATAGCAGCGCTTAAAATTGATTGGAAAAAACAATCCGAAAAAATTAGAGTCAAATCTATAACAGATGTTTATTTAGACTCATATAAACAGTTTGAAAATTATTCAGGTTATAGTATTCGTACATTGATGAATAATCGTTTGAATCATTATATTATATTAACGTTAGCGGTTTTCATCATAGTAGTTGTTTATGGGATCATCCAAGCTGGATTTCCCGACGTTAAACAGATACATGTCAGTGAATTTGGCCCATTAGAAATCATCACGTTAATTGTTGTATTTATTCTAGGTATTGCTTTAACGTTTATTCGTCAACGTTTAACGATGGTAATATTAAACGGTATTATTGGTTATTGTGTAACGATATTCTTCATTTTAATGAAAGCACCAGACTTAGCGCTGACGCAATTAGTGGTAGAAACAATAACTACAATATTGTTTATTGTAAGTTTTTCACGCTTACCAAACGTACCACGTTCAAAAGTTCATAAGAAACGAGAAGCTGTTAAGATTATTGTTTCATTAATGATGGCGATTACTGTAGTTACACTTGTTTTCATTGCTCAGCAGGGTCAAACTATGCCAACGATTTCAACTTTTTATCACGATGCATACAAACTTGCAGGCGGTAAAAATATTGTAAATGCTATTCTTGGTGATTTTCGTGCTATGGATACCTTATTTGAAGGTATGGTATTAATCATCGCTGGTTTGGGTATCTATACATTACTTAACTTTAAAGAACGGAGGGGTCAAGATGAAAGAGAATGATGTAGTCTTACGAACAATTACTAAAATTGTTGTATTTATATTGTTAACATTCGGGTTCTACTTATTTTTAGCAGGACATAATAATCCTGGCGGTGGATTTATCGGTGGACTTGTATTCAGTTCTGCATTTTTACTTATGTTCTTGGCCTTCGACGTTAAACAAGTATTAGTCGCTTTACCACTTGATTTTAGAATATTAATGATCACCGGGTCTTTAGTATCATTTGCTACTGCTGTCATACCAATGTTCTTTGGTAAACCGTTCCTTTACCAAACAGATGCATACGTTCAATTACCGATATTAGGTGAAGTACATTTAACAACTGTTACGCTTTTTGAAGCTGGCATTGTTTTAGCGGTCGTAGGCGTTGTAGTAACAGTTATGCTATCCATAAGTGGTGGTCGCTCATGAATTTGATATTGTTAATGGTGATTGGCTTCTTAATATTTATAGGAACGTATATGATATTATCAGTCAATTTAATCCGTATCGTCATAGGTATTTCAATTTATACACACGCAGGAAATTTAATTATCATGAGCATGGGTCGCTATGGTAAGAATATGGTAGAACCACTTATTGGTGAAGGTAGTAAAAATTTCGTAGATCCATTGTTGCAAGCTATTGTATTGACTGCTATTGTGATAGGTTTTGCCATGACTGCGTTTTTACTTGTGCTCGTATATAGAACATATCGAGTTACTAAAGAAGATGAAATTGATGTGTTAAGAGGTGATGACGATAATGATGAGTAATTTGTTAATTCTGCCATTACTTCTGCCAGCAATTTGTGCGCTTGTACTGGTATTTATCCGTACACATAGCAGATTATCAAGAATTTTTTCAATTGGCACAATGTCTATTACGACAATCATATCTTTATTGTTATTGATTTATGTTATGCAACATAAGCCAATCGCTTTAGATTTTGGTGGCTGGAAAGCACCTTATGGAATTCAATTTGTTGGTGATTCATTGAGTTTACTCATGGTCACGACATCGAGTTTTGTCGTTACGTTAATTATGGCATATGGTTTTGGTAGCAGAGAAAAAAGAGCAATTCGTTATTACTTACCGAGTTTTATTCTGTTTTTAACAGTAGGCGTTATTGGTTCGTTTTTAACTGCAGATTTATTTAATATATATGTCATGTTTGAGGTAATGTTGCTTGCGTCGTTTGTGTTAATTACGTTAGGACAATCAGTTGAACAGTTACGTGCAGCTATTATTTACGTTGTACTTAATATTTTAGGTTCTTGGTTGTTATTATTAGGCATCGGTTTATTATACAAACTTACTGGTACCTTAAACTTTGCTTTAGTAGCGCAAAGACTAACTGAGATGCAAGGAGAAAGTTCAGTAGTAATTATTTCAATGGTGTTTTTAATTGCATTTGGTGCCAAAGCTGCGCTTGTATTATTCATGTGGCTTCCGAAAGCATATGCTGTTTTAAACACTGAGTTAGCAGCATTATTTGCAGCATTAATGACAAAAGTAGGCGCTTATGCCTTGATTCGTTTCTTCACACTGTTATTTGATAATTATAGTGGTATTACACATCCACTATTGGTTGTCTTATCTTGTATAACGATGTTAATTGGTGCATTTGGCGTCTTAGCTTATCGAGATATTAAAAAAATAGCAGCATATCAAGTTATTCTTTCTATTGGTTTTATAATTTTAGGTCTAGGATCAAATACAATTTCAGGTGTCAATGGTGCTATTTTTTATCTGACAAATGATATTGTTGTGAAAACATTGCTATTCTTTATCATTGGTAGCTTAGTATATATTACTGGTTATCGACAATATAAAAATTTATATGGTTTAGCTAAAAGAGAACCATTCTTTGGTGTAGCATTTGTGGTAATGATTTTAGCAATTGGTGGTGTGCCACCATTTAGTGGTTTCCCTGGAAAAGTGTTTATTTTTAAAGGTGCTGTTGAAAATGGTAATTATATTGGTTTAACTTTGATGATTTTAACTAGTCTAATTGGTATGTTTAGCTTGTTTAGAATTTTCTTCACAATGTATTTAGGTAATTCTGATAAAGGTGAACATATAGACTTCAAACCAATTCCTAGATATCGTAAAGGCTTAATCGGCATTCTTGTAGCAGCAATTATCGGTATGGGACTAGCGGCACCATTGATTTTCAAAGTAACTGATAATGCTACCCATTTAAATATGGATGATGGATTATATGAAAAAATGGTCAATCCTCATTTAGTGAAGGAGGAGAAATAATGAGACAAGTCTTACTTAATATGGTCATTGCATTTTTATGGGTGCTATTTCAAGATGAAGAATCATTTAAAGCTTCTACCTTCTTCTCAGGTTATCTAATTGGTTTAGTAGTTATTTATATACTACATCGTTTTTTTGGCCAACAATTTTATTTAAAAAAAGTTTGGGTAGCATTTAAATTTTTAACGGTATACTTATATCAGTTAATTACATCAAGTATGACCACAATCAACTACATTTTATTTAAAACGAAAGACTTAAATCCTGGTTTAGTTAGATATGAAACGACTTTAGAAACAGATTGGGAAGTTTCATTTTTAACGATTCTAATTATAATTACACCTGGTTCCACAGTTATTAGAATTTCAAAGGAAAGAAAAAAGATTTTTATACATGCAATTGATATCTCTGAAAAAGAAAAACAGAAACTGCTTAAAAGTATTAGACAATATGAAGGTCTCATATTGGAGGTGGCAGAATGATCGAATCACTGATAAATTTCTTTATAACAAGTTCAATTATTTTGTTTGGTATCGCACTTATTTTAACGTTGTTTAGGTTAGTAAAAGGACCAACGACGGCTGATAGGGTGGTTGCATTTGATACTGCTAGTGCCATATTAATGTCAACGGTTGGTGTGTTAAGTATTGTTTTTGGTACTTTTTCTTTCTTAGATTCTATCTTGTTGATTGCGATCATTTCCTTTGTAAGCACCGTTTCTATTTCAAGATTTATAGAGGGGGGGCATGTCTTTAATGCAAATAACAAGCGAAATCGTTAATTTAATTGCAGCGTTTATGATGTTCTTGGGCAGTATTATAGCTTTGATTAGTGCAATTGGTCTTATTAAGTTCCAAGACGTATTTTTAAGAAGTCATGCCTCTACGAAAAGTTCTACATTATCGGTATTGTTAACGCTGGTAGGTGTTGTCATTTATTTCATTTCTTCACAAGGTTATTTAAGTGTTAGGATGATTTTAGCATTGGTATTTATCAATTTGACTTCTCCAGTAGGTGGTCACTTAATATCTAGAGCAGCATACCGAACAGGCGCTTATATGTATAGGAAAAGTGATGCACCTAAACAAACAAGTATCTTATTAAGCGCTTCGGAAAATGACACATTTGAACAATTGAAAAAACGTGCTCAAATACGTGAAGAGCGTAGACATAAAATTAATGAAAAAGAACAAGATAAGTATTAATTTAAATACAACCTACTTGTAGGTTATATACTAGACTAGGCGGGTTAGAAATCAAAATTAAGTTTGATCTCTAATCCGCTATTTATATATAACGTTATAAATGTTTTGTTAGTATTGATGTTTGTGAAATAACAAAATTTTATCATGGTTGAAGTGCAATACATTTTAGTGGCTACTAAAAAAATGATAAAATTATATATATTTGTAATTGTGTTAATGTAAAAAAATACATATCTGGTAAACATCATTGTTCATATAAACAAGGATATGTAAGAGTTTGAGACACAATATGTTCATAAATAAACGATTGTATTTTTGTTTCAACCTCAACAATTATGAAAGTTTAAATGTTGAAAAGAGGTGAAACCATGCAAATATTCGAAACGATACTTATATTTTTAGCGGTAGTAATCGCAAGTTCTTTAGTGCATATACTATTACCTAAAATTCCTTTAGCTTTTATTCAAATTATCCTCGGTATGTTACTGTATATTACACCAGTTCCCGTCGAGTTCCATTTTGATTCGGAATTATTTATGGTTGCCTTGATAGCACCGCTATTATTTGTTGAAGGTGTAAAAGTCTCTCGTGTGCATTTAAGGCGTTATATCAAACCGGTTTTAATGATGGCATTAGGTCTTGTAGTAACTACTGTAATCGTAGTTGGCTTATTTGTACATTGGATTTGGCCTGAGCTTCCATTAGCTGCCGCGTTTGCGCTAGCTGCAATCTTATGTCCAACTGATGCTGTTGCTGTTCAAGCAATTACGAATGGTAAAGTACTACCCAAAGGCTCTATGACAATTTTAGAGGGTGAATCATTATTAAATGATGCTGCTGGTATCATATCTTTTAAAATTGCTGTAGCTGCATTGATTACGGGTGGCTTTTCAATGGTGAATGCAGTTGAACAATTTTTAGTATCCTCAATTGGTGGATTTATTGTCGGTTTAATTATTGGCGTAGCACTCGTTAGGTTTAGAGTATCACTTTCCAGAAGAGGTATAGAAAATATAAATATGTTTACATTTATACAGCTTGTGACGCCTTTTATTACATATCTCGTTGCTGAAATGTTTCATTCTTCAGGTATTATTGCAGCTGTAGTAGCAGGTTTGGTACATGGTTTTGAACGCGACCGAATTGCACAAGCACGTACTAGATTACAAATGAGTTATAACCATACCTGGAATATATTGGGCTATGCATTAAATGGTTTTGTTTTTTCTATTTTAGGATTTTTAGTTCCAGAACTTGTTGGTCGAATTATAGAAAATGAACCCCATAATTTTATTTTTCTAATTGTAGTTACAGTTTTAATTGCTTTAGCAATATATTTATTTAGATTTTTATGGGTTTTTGTTTTATATCCTTATTTTTATTTACCAATCAGTCCATTCCAAAAAATACTTACGAATTATGAAGACAATACGAAAGTCACTGAGAAACCACCGAAACGTGGTATGTATGCTTTTATTATGACGTTGTGTGGTGTACATGGGACAATTTCTTTAGCGATTGCCTTAACATTACCTTATATGTTGGCAGATCATCATTCGTTTGTATTTAGAGATGACTTATTATTTATCGCATCCGGTATGGTCATTATAAGTTTAATTATTGCACAATTTGTGCTACCTATTGTGACACCTAATGCGGTTCAACCAAAACAACACGGTATGAGCTTTAAAAAAGCAAGGGTATATATTTTAGAAAATGTTATAGAACACTTAAATAAATTATCTTCTGAAGAATCTAGTTATCTATATGGTAATGTTATTAAAGAATATCATGATAAATTAGCATTTCTTAAAACCGTTGAGAACGAAGATGAAAATACCAAAGAGTTAGAACGGTTACAAAAAATCGCTTTTGATGTTGAAAATAATACGTTGAATAGTTTGGTATCTAATGGTGATATAACAACAAATATCTTAGATAACTATATGCGCTATGCGGAACGTACTCAGGTTTATAAACAATCTTCTCTAATTCAACGTATTAAAGTGGAATTAAAAACATTTATTTTAAAAAGTAGAATTAAAACTAAAGTGAGAACGAATGCAGCATCCTCGTTATCAGTGATTGAAAACTTGAGAGAAATTTCTAATGTTATGAGGACCGTGCATTATCGCGTAGTTAGTCGTTTAGGTAAAGAAACGACTGAAGAAAATAAATTAGAAGTAGGCATGATTTGTGATAGTTATTTAATGAGAATTGAAAACTTAACGCCTTCTAACTTCTTTAATCCAAAAAGTGAAACTTCTATCACTAAAATTAAATTGGGTGCACTTAGAGAACAGCGTCGTGTTCTGAATCAACTTACTGAAGACGAAGAAATTAGTGAAGTTACTGCGCTAAAATTACGTGAAGCGATTAATTATGATGAGATGATTATCGTTGATAGTTTAACAGATTAAAGTAAATGGTTGGCAACTTTACTTCATGCTCAGATGAAAGAAGTTGTGAGATGCAACTTCTTTTAAAAAATTAGGACTAATCCATTTTGGTGGATTAGTCTTTTTTTATTATGATTTTAGTTGTGCATCAATCCTATTAATTCAGCAGAGCTGAAAAGTATAAAGGGGGAACGCCTGAGCAAAGCTCATGCATAAGTCTTACTAATTCAGCAGAGCTGAAAAGTATAAAGGGGGAACGCCTGAGCAAAGCTGAAAAGTAAGACTAAAAAAATCTCCATCAATGGGGGGAGGAGCCAACCATTGATGGAGTTAAGGGAGATAGATGATTTAAGGCTTGAATACCACCATACCGTACGTCATTAGGAGGGAAACGTACGGTATGGGGCTACTCACCTACAATGTAGGTTAAATAGCCTTATTTTATTCCATACTTCCGTGAACAGTATTGATATTTTCTTGCATCATATTAAAATATGAATCTCCTTTAGAACCTTTCTTACCTATAGAATCGGTATAAACCTCTCCATAAATATCTAAGTTTGTTTCTTCACTTAGACTTTGCATACTTTTCTTATCCACACTCGTTTCTACAAGTAAATGTTTAAGGTTATTGTCTTGTACAAATTTTACAGCTTGTTTCATTTGTTCAGGTGTACCTTGTTTCTCAGTATTGATTTCCCAAATGTAACCAGGTTTAATATCAAACTGTTTTGAGAAATATTTAAAAGCACCTTCACTTGTTATCATCGCACGTTGTTCTTTCGGTATATCATTAAATTTATCGTGACTTTCTTTTTTCAAATCTTCTAATTTAGCTATGTAATCTTTGGTATTGCTTTGGATATCATCTTTATATTTGTCATTCTTCTTAATCAAGGCTTTGCTTATTTCTTCTACATACTTAATACCATTATCTAAACTTAACCAAGCATGAGGATCTTGTTTTGATTCATCGCCTTCTTTAGCCCCGTTTAAGTATAAAGGTTTAACATTTTTTGAAACTTTAACAACAGAGCCATCTTCATATGACTTATTAGCTTGTGATAATGCGTTTTCAAACCAACCGTTACCTGTTTCTAAGTTTAGACCGTTATAGAATACAACGTCAGCATCAGTTAATGCCTTAATATCTTTTGGTTTTACTTCATATTCATGTGGATCTTGACCGATTGGAACGATGCTATGAATTTCTACGTTATCGCCACCAACGTTTTTGACCATGTCATAAAGGATTGAGTTTGTTGTTACTACCTTTATTTTTTCATTGGATTGCGAAGTAGAATCGTTGTTTCCTTTGCCACATGCACTTAAAAATAATATAAGAATCATTGTAATTGTTAATAATTTTTTCATTAAATTGCTCCTTTTTTTGAGAAAAATTGCATTTTATTACAAGTGAAAATAATGATATAAATGATAAACGCACATAAGACGATAGTTGCACCACTTGGAATATTATAAATGTAACTAAAGTACATTCCGACGATTGAACTTATAACACTAATAAGACTGGAAATGATCATCATCGTATGTAGTTTTTTAGCGATTAAAAATGCAGCTGAAGCAGGCGTAATCAATAATGCAACAACTAATATAATACCTACTGTTTGTATGCTTGCTACTGTAACGAGTGAGAGCAATAACATAACAAAATAGTGTAAGAATGTAGTGTTTAAACCACTCATTCTACTGAAAATTGGATCGAATGTAGAAATCATTAATGGTCTATAGAAAGTTATGATTAAAACCATAACAATCAAACCAACTATGACAGTGGACCAAAAAGTAGCGTGTGTAACTGCTAATAGATTTCCAAAAAGAATATGATATAGGTCGGTGGTACTATTAATTAAACTAATTAAAATGACCCCGGTAGCTAAAAATGCTGTAAAACTAATACCTATAGCTGCATCAGGCTTGGTCTTGCTACTTTTAGTAATGAATCCGATAAAGATACTTGCAATCATACCTGTCACTAACGCTCCAATAAACATAGGAACGCCGAATAAAAACGATAACGCAACACCAGGTAAAACTGCATGACTCATTGCATCTCCCATAAGGGAAAGACCTCTTAGTACAATGAGGCAACCTACTGTACCACAAACGATTCCTACAATAATTGAAATAATCAATGCATTGCTTAAAAATTTGTATTCAAATAGGTGTTGAAAAAATTCCATATCGTGTTACTTCCTTTCTATTTATGCCGATTCTGACTTTTCTTGATCTTCTTGTGTGGGATTTAAGAAAGTTTCGTTTAAATGCTCTGGTTGCATAGCAACATGACTTTCTCCAAAGAAACGAATTGTTTTGTTTAAAAGAATAACACGATTAAAATACTTTTCTGCTTTAGATAAATCATGATGAACAATTAAAAGTAATTTCCCGGCTTTTTTAAGCTCGTTTAATTGAGACATTATGATTTGTTCACTGTGGAAATCGATACCTACAAAGGGTTCGTCTAAAAGATAGAGCGTACTTTCTGTCATGAGTGCTCTCGCTACTAAAACCCTTTGTAATTGACCACCACTGAGTGCAGAAATTTGTCGATTTCTTAAATCTTGCAATTCTAATGTTGTTAGCAGCTGATTAAGTCTAGCTCGCGTTTTAGGGGTAACAAACCTAAACCAACCAATATCTTTGTAAGCACCCGAAAGTACAACATCTTCTACCTTAATTGGGAAGTCTAAGTCAATATGCGCTTTTTGTGGGATATATGTAACATTTTTAAGTGTTTGTTGTATAGCAATGTTATGTAAGTTAGCAATGCCTGTTGACTTGAATTCACCAATAATTGATTTGAGTAAGGAAGATTTACCAGCTCCATTGGGTCCCATAATACCTATAATTTCACCTTTTATGGGAATTTCTAAATTGATATTATCTAAGACATGTTTATTCCCCAAAGTGAGATTTAAGTTATTAATTTCTAACATTTTTCTACCTCCTTAAATTAAATTTTAGGCTAACCTAATTTAATTTATAATATAACATTAACTTTTAGCGTGTCAAGTAGATTCGTGATACAATAAAGTGAATGACTTGAGAGGTGAAACCATGCTAACTGAAGAAAAAGAAGATTATTTAAAGGCAATTTTAACCCATAATGGCGATCATTCTTTCGTTTCAAACAAGACATTATCCCAGTATTTAAATATCAAACCACCATCTGTAAGTGAAATGGTGAATCGTTTAGAGAAATCAGGATTTGTAGAAACGAAGCCATATAAAGGTGTGCAGCTATCAGAAGAAGGATTGACATATACCTTAGATATCATAAAAAGACATCGATTATTAGAGTTATTTTTAATTAAGATATTAGAATATAATTGGGAAGAGGTACATCAGGAAGCTGAGGTACTAGAACATAAAGTTTCACACTTATTTGTTGAACGGTTAGATAAATTATTAGATTATCCAGTAACCTGTCCACACGGTGGTGTTATCCCTAGAGACAATAAATACAAAGAGATATATACTACAGATTTATTGTCGTTTGAAGCGGGTGATCTAGTGACGATAAAACGTGTGCGAGATAGAACGGAATTATTAGTTTATTTAACGAGTAAATCCATATTGATTGGTGAACAAATAAAAATATTAGATAAAGATGATACGAATAAAGTGATGATGGTGCAGAAAGAAGAAAAAGTGACTGTACTGAGTTATGACAATGCTAAACATATTTATGCGGAAAAATAATAAATTGAACACTAGCATTTTTTAAGTTGACATTTAGACTGATCTAGTAAAATTATTTGTTTAAAGTATGTGAAAAAGCGTGGCATTGCAATCATATTTAAAAGTTAACAATTTAGTTGAAACGAAAAAGCGAAATCTAAATAAAAATTAGATTTCGCTTTTTTTGAAGCGGTCTAAGGAATAAAATACACTCGGAATAATTGATAAACTGTAAATAAATTGATGGCTATCCAAATAAAGCTATAGATAAAAGTTGGAATATGAGTTAATGTTTTTAAAGTACTACCATCCCAAGTGATTTCATCTGTCGAGATAGTTAATTTGAATATTGTCCAAGAAGATTGAAGTACTTCTCCTAGTAAAACACCTAATATAAAATGTTGTGTGATAGTTACAACATAAAGTATCGTCAATTGGTTTTCACTTTTAAATAAGCAATATAATAAAAAAACCAAAAGTATTACGATGAACATTGGTAACAACTTTCTAGAAGTTAAGCATACAAAATATATAAATATTAATAGGTAGGCAGTGATAAATAAACTTGGATATTGATATTGCGTTGATAGAAAACCTATATATAACATAAGTGGGGGCATAACGTAGCCACCAAATGTGGTGATGGACTGTCCGAGGCCATTTTTTGATTGTGTTATGGCGAAGCCTTGTTGAGATGTTGCTAGACGTTCTGATGGTCTTGCGACAATCACTAAGTCTCTTGCTTTGCCTCCGCTTAATTTATTAAATAATATATGGCCGAACTCATGTGTTAATACAGGAATATAATTGAAATAGATATCTAAAAGTTGGTTTATGGATTTATTTCGATAAGTATGTATAATGATATAGATTATGGCAACCAAAATAATCCAGTAAAGATGTAATTGAATAGACGAGCTGAAAAATGCATGTAGTTTAGACATGAAATACCTCATTTGTATAATACGATTATTTGATGTTTTACGAGATACGGTATTGGTAAAACAGCATCTCACATATAACAGTATAAAGTAAGAACACCCATAAAGCATTTGGACTTTTGTCGTATATTATCGCTTAACACTGTTTGACCTAGGTTTTATGGATATTGTAATATATGCGAGAGTGACTGTATTCATATTACAAGAAAAATATTATAGCGTATCGAGAAAAAGAGTTGAGTTAGGAGATAACCAATCATGACAAGAGCTAATCAATTAGAAAAGGTAAACGTATTATCTGTTTTATTTGATAATGTAACACTGACAGAAATGCGTGACCGCGTAAAACTTTTTTTTGAATCAGAAACTGACAAAAATTTATTTATTGTAACTGCTAATCCTGAAATTGTTGATTTTGCTACCGAAAATGCAATTTATCGTAAGTTGATCAACAGCGCAAACTATGTAATTCCAGATGGTACAGGTGTAGTTATGGCTTCAAAATTGCTTAAAAAACCATTGAAAGAGCGTGTACCAGGTATAGAATTAATGGAAGCATGTTTAAAGATTGCTAATGCTAATTATCAAAAAGTTTTTTTATTAGGTGCAAAAGACGAGGTTGTAGTGAAAGCTGTAAGTCAATTAAGTGAAAAATACCCCAATATTAATTTTGATTATCATCATGGCTATTTTAACTTAGAAGATGAAACAGTATTGAAACACGTTAGTTCATTTAATCCAGATTATGTTTTCGTTGGTATGGGTTATCCAAAGCAGGAACAATGGATTGAACGTCATGATAATCATTTTAAACAGACGTTACTGATGGGTGTCGGTGGATCTATTGAAGTTTTTAGTGGAACGAAAAAAAGAGCACCAAAAATATTTCGCAAATTAAATATAGAATGGGTTTATCGTTTTATCATTGATTGGAAGCGGTTTGGCAGAATGAAAGCAATACCGAAATTTGTATTTAAAGTGATTAAGCAAAAAACCAAGCAATAATAAAAACCGGTTATAGCATCGTTTGAGCTATAGCCGGTTTTTTTACTAAAATGAGCTTGATATGTTTTACAATTACTAGTTTAACGAGATGATTATCAGTCCATTAAAATTGCTATGCAATTGGACAGTCGTTATCTATTACATTTAATACGTAATAACATTATTTAACTTCAAATCTTGAATTATCTAATTTATTTCTAAATGCTTTTTGTTCCTCTTTGGAATATTTTTTAAAACCATTCAGAAATTTTTCATATTCAGGTAGGACTTCGTCTAATTCTCCAAATTCTTTTAATTTCCCAGCTTCTATCCATGCGATTTTAGTGCAAAATTCACGCACTTGTTTCATATTATGACTAACGAAGAAGATGGTTTTACCTTGCTTTTTATACTCATAAATTTTATCTAAACATTTTTGAGCAAAAGTTTGGTCTCCAACAGATAATGCTTCATCTATGACAAGAATGTCTGGATTTGTCGTGATATTAATTGAGAAACCTAACTTGGCACGCATACCACTAGAATATTTTTTAACAGGTTGATAAATGAATTCTCCTAATTCACTGAATTCAATAATATCAGGTGTTAATTCTTTAATTTGTTTTCTTGTGAATCCCATGCATAACATTTTGAATTCTATGTTTTCAATACCTGTTAACTGTCCATTTAAACCAGCATTAATTGCAATTACGCTAACTTCACCGTGGCGATCAACATCTCCAGCTGTAGGAGATAGGGATCCACCAATAATATTACTAAGCGTAGATTTTCCTGACCCATTGATGCCTACGAGACCTATAACATCACCTTCGTATGCAGTTAGTGATAAATCATTCAGCGCATAAAAGGTTTTATTTTTATTAAAAGGGACTAAAGCATCCTTTAAACGCTCTTTATTATTGCGATAGATACGGTATTCTTTAGTTACATGTTCAATGTTAACCGATACATTCATAATTTTACCTTCCTTATTTGCAGATAGTATATAGTATATTATATTATATATTAGTTGTTAAATTTATTAACCTATTGTAAAGTAAGTGAGTACAAATTTTAAGATAACGTTCTTATACAATTGTTAAAGTTTACTGAATTTAAGTTATAAAATCAACTGAAATGAAGTCATTTTAGCATAGTTGTTTTTCTATTATACAACAATCATATGTGTAAGCACATCCGCTTTCACTACATAAAATATTTAATTTACTTAATTAAATATAGGTTGTTAAGATTAATAACAAAGCGTATATTAGATTTGAATGAAGTCTTTTTTATAGCATAATTATGATTAGCAAATTGATTGAAAGTGTGGTTTATTTAAATGAGTGCAGTGTGGGTAGTCTTAAAAGAGCATTTTAAAAATTTCTATCTAATTCAAAGGTTAGCACAGTTCCAAGTTAAAATTACTAACACCAATAATTACCTTGGTATGGCTTGGGAATTAATTAATCCAGCAATGCAAATTATGGTTTATTGGTTTGTATTCGGTCTTGGAATTAGAACTAATAATCCAATCGAGGGTGTGCCATTTATTTATTGGTTACTCGTTGGTATTAGTATGTGGTTCTTTGTGAACCAAGGTATTTTAGAAGGTACGAAATCCATCGCAAGTAAATATAATCATGTCGCTAAGATGAATTTCCCATTATCAATTATACCATCATATATAGTGATGAGTAGGTTCTATGGGCATATCGCACTATTAGTTGCTGTTATTTTATTATGTATGCTAGGCGGATATTATCCATCAATCTATACATTACAATTATTTTTATATGTGCCGTTTGCACTAATTTTCACTACAACAGTAGCGCTGTTTACTTCTACGTTAGGTGTACTAGTAAAAGATACACAACCAGCAATACAAGCATTAATGAGAATGGTATTCTTTGCTTCATCTATTTTAATCGTACCGCCAGAAGGTATTGTTAAAGATGTTATGCAACTAAATCCAATATATTATCTTGCTGAGGCGTATCGTGCATCTGTTCTATACAATGAATGGTATTTTATTACACATTGGGAATTAACATTCTATAACTTCTTTATCATCGTATTTTTATTTGTTATAGGATCAATTTTGCATATGCGTTATAGAGATCATTTTGCAGACTTTATGTAATGGAATTTAGACAAAAACGTGTTATATTAAATCCTTTGATGGCTTAAATGTCGTTAAAGGATTTTTCTATAATTTTAAATATAAAATAGCTATAATAAAAGAGAATAAATAATAACCGGCGGTGGAAATTTGAGACAGTTAATAAAAAAGCTTTATATGACAATCATTAGCTTTTTAAATTTGATATATGTAAAGAAAAAAATAGATCCACAGCATATTGTGGTCATGATGACATTTGTTGAAGATGTAATTCCAATTATTGAAGCATTAAATCGAAAATCTTATAAAGTGACAGTGATTGCTAAGGAAATAAATAGAAAACATGTTGAACGATTAGACAATGTGACATTTATACCTGCAGGCAATAAACAAGTCTTCAAACATATAAAGGCGATGAGTACGGCAAAAATCATAGTGATAGATACATATTATTTATTATTTGGTGGTTTCAAAAAGAAATCACAACAGACAATGATTCAAACCTGGCACGCTGTTGGCGCTTTGAAAAATTTTGGACTTACTGACCACCAAGTAGATTTAAATAATAAAAAAATGGTGAAGCAATATAAAAAAGTTTATCAGGCTACTGATAAATATTTAGTGGGGGGCGAGCCAATGGCGGATTGCTTTAAAGTCTCATTTGGCGCACGCGATAATCAGTTTTTAAGAACTGGATTGCCACGGCTTGTTCCATATACGAATTTAGACATCAAACAAAAGCAACAAGCATTAAAATCACAATATGGTATCAAGGATAAATTAGCACTTTATGTACCAACGTACCGCGAACATCATCAAGCCAATCAAGTTATTGATAAAGTGCGTTTTGAAACAGCGTTGCCTTCATATACATTGATTAGTAAATTGCATCCGTCTTTACCTCAAGATAAGCAAAATCATATAAATCTACAATCACTAATGATTATGGCGGACGTTATTATCACAGATTACAGTTCATTAGCAATAGAGGCAAGTTTATTAAATAAGCCAACGCTATTTTATGTCTACGATGAAGCAAATTATGAAAAAGTACGGGGGCTAAATTCATATTATTATGAAATTCCAGAACTTTATAAAGCATATAGTGAAGAAGGCATCGTTCATATACTTCAAGCACATGCAAGTGAATTAAAGCCGTTATTTAAAAATTGGCATGACTATAATGATCAAAATAGTTTGAATCAGGTTATAAATCATATAGAGAAAATGGTGAAAACATGAAAATATCAATTATCATACCCGTTTATAATGCAGCAAATACAATTCAAAGAGCGATAAGTTCTGTAGATACAAAGCAAGATTATGAAATTATTTGTATCAATGATGGTTCAACAGATGAGAGTAAACAAGTTTTAGAAAGATTACAAAAAGCATACAAAAACATTCGGATTATTAATCAGGAAAATCAAGGTGCAGCGATGAGTAGAAATAATGCATTGGCCTACGTCACAGGTGATGCTTTTATGTTTTTAGATGCAGATGATGTGTTTTTGCCTAATAGTATAGATGCTATGGCCGATTACTTTCAACAGGATGAACATGTAGATATTGTATTAGGACAAATTGGTAGGTTAAATAATGGCACATGGCAAAGTTTTTATACGCATCAGCCAATACAAAAATTTGATAAAGTAAATTTAGCACAATGTCCTGAAATGATGCAGTCTATCGGACCTGGAGGTAAGTTATTCAGTGCCACATTCAAAGACTTACGATTTGATGAAGATGTAGTGTTTTGCGAAGAACATACATTTATGATAAAAGCGTATAAGAAAGCGCGGGATGTACAATTATTACCATTTATTGTGTATGGTTATCATGAAGAAAAAGGGTCAGTCACAGCTCAAAGGGCAGATCGATTTGTAAATTACATGAGTGATGCGATTAAAGTAAGACATAGAGTGATGGATACATTGTTGTTAAGAGAAGAAAGGATTTATTATAGTTATCGTATGGATGAGCTCATTGTCAGTTATTTGCTTCAAGCATATCTCACAAATAATAAAAAACTAACAGACTCATTTTTAGATGTTGTAACGACTTATATGCATAATATGCAGGAAGCAGATTATGCAGGAGAGGCAATGTTTAGAATAATTAAGGTTGTTGAACAATGTGGTAAGAACTGGAATAAATCATTATATAAAAAATGGCAAGAAGCATTACTTAATGTTGGCATTGGTAGACCGAACTATTACCGTTTTCAAATTGAAGTGTTACCGAAACGTGTAAAATTCAGGGGCAAGTTGAAATTAAAACAAATACTAAAAAAATGAATTTTGGGTATAGTTCGTAAACTTTAAATCAGTGTGCTATACTTTTAAAAAATGTAAATTTTAATTAAATTTTGTTAAGGAGTATGAGCGTATGAAACGTGTTATTACTTATGGAACGTATGATTTATTACATTATGGTCACATTGAATTATTAAGAAGAGCTAGAGAAATGGGCGATTATTTAGTAGTTGCATTATCTACAGATGAATTTAATCGCATTAAAAATAAAAAGTCTTATTACAATTATGAACAACGAAAAATGATGTTAGAGTCTATTCGTTATGTTGATCTTGTAATCCCTGAAAGTGGATGGGGACAAAAAGAGATCGACGTTGATCGTTATGAAATCGATACTTTTGTAATGGGGCATGACTGGGAAGGTGAATTTGACTTCTTGAAAGATAAATGTGAAGTGATTTACCTTAACCGTACAGAAGGCATTTCCACTACTAAAATCAAAAAAGAACTTTATGGTGATGCAGAAAAATAAATTGACAATGATTTGTCGATAATAAATTGTAATTTTAATAAATCATATGTTTAGTAAATATATTAAGCGAGGCTGGGACTTTATAATGTCCCAGCCTCAATTTGTTTAGTCATCGAATTATCAACAGAGTAAAAGCCCCGAGAAGATTGCTAAGTTAAAGCATCTTTTCGGGACTGAATTTTGGTACTGATATTCGGGTACTTTATTTATGATTTTTTCTATTTTTGAAAGTTTCGATAATAAGATAAATAATAATTGCGATTGCAGCTATGATTAAAATCGTTCCTAATAAAGTGAGAATTGGATGTTCATCCCACGTCGTTTTCACAACTGTAGTAGTTTGATGTAGGATTGGTTTACTTACATTAACTGTTGGAGGACCGTATTTTTCAGAAATGAATTTACGGTCATACTCAATATGTAATTTACCATCCTCGATTACATATTTATAATCATTTTTATCAAAATCTTTTGGAAGCACATCGTATAAGTCTTTTTCTACATAATATGTTTTCCCATTAATTTCGTGATTGCCTTTAGAAATAATTTTTTGGTATTTAAATTGATCAAAAGACATGTTCATTAAGGCATTTCCCATCATATTACGTTGTTTTTCGCCGCCTAAGTTGTCATAGTTACCGGCACCCATAATTGTCTGATTAATTCTAAAGTTACCTCTTTTTGTAGTGATAGTATGATTGTAATCTGCAATATCACTAGAACCAGTTTTCAAACCATCAGTACCTTCTAAGCTCATATCCGCACCTTCTAAAGAATGATTGAATGTATAATATGTAACACCGTGTTGGGTTGGAGCTAATTGTTTAGTGAAATAAATAATTTTCGGTGTATCTTGAATGGTACGTTGAGCTAAAATTGTAAAATCTTTAGCTGTTGATGTATTATTTTCTTCATTTTTATATTTTTTAGGTGCGAAGTCTTTTAATTGTTTGTTTTCCGCGCCTGTTGGATTAACAAAATGTGTATCTTTCATACCTATTGATTTTGCTTTTTTGTTCATTGCATCTGTAAAATCTGACAGGTTTCCGGATACTTCTTGTCCAAGTATAAGTGCTGCGGCATTGCTTGAATTTGAAACTGTGATTTGGAGTAACTCTTTAATCGTGTATGTTTCTCCAGGATAAAGCTTGGTATTACTTAATTCAGGTAAAGTAGACATTCTGTAGTGTTTGTCTGTGATTTTAACTTTATCATCTAAAGATAAATCCCCGTTATTAACTGCTTCGATTGTTAAATACATGGTCATTAATTTACTCATCGAAGCAGGATACCACTCTTTATCAGCATTATATTGATAAAGAATTTGACCAGTTTGAGCGATATTTACTGCACCTTCAGGTTGATAATTATCAGTAACGTTATAACCATATTGATTTGCCGCCTGTGTAGGTGTTACTGTTTCAGCTTTGGCAAAAGGTGTTATAATTGAACCGACGAAGAGTACAGTTACAATTGCCAGAATTAACTTTCTCATAATTACATTCCCTCTTAACATGTTCTGTTTTATTGCAATAGAAGTATTTTAGCATATTGTATGTAGTTTATAAAATGTTACACAGAAGAATATTTTTAATAAATAATTAATTGAAAATTATTGTGTAAAACATGATAAAATAAGTTGAAATTAATTTAACTTATTACTTCGAAATTCATCTGCTCATAATTAATATAAGTAAGAGGTAATTTAAAATATTTTTAGAAGAGGTAAATTAGACATGAATCAAGAGAATCCATTATTCTACTTATTTAAAAAATTATCATGGCCTGTTGGTCTGATTATCATAGCTGTTTTAATTTCTTCATTAGGTAGTATTACAGGACTAGTAGTTCCGTTTTTTACAGGTAAACTTGTAGATAAATTTTCTTTTGAAAATATTAATTGGATGTTTATCACTGCATTTATTTCAATATTTATTATCAATGCTTTACTTAGTGGTATAGGACTGTATTTATTGAGTAAAATCGGTGAGAAAATCATATACGCAATTCGATCTGTTTTATGGAAACACATAATTCACTTAAAAATGCCTTTTTTTGATAAAAATGAAAGTGGACAATTAATGAGTCGTTTAACAGACGATACAAAAGTAATCAATGAATTTATTTCACAAAAATTGCCAAACTTATTACCTTCTGTGTTGACTATTATTGGTTCTTTAATAATGTTATTTGTGATGGATTGGCAAATGACTTTGCTAACTTTTATCACGATACCTATATTTGTATTAATAATGATTCCATTAGGTAAAATCATGCAAAATATTTCTAAAAAAACTCAGACCGAGATTGCGAATTTCAGTGGTTTACTAGGCCGTGTATTAACAGAAATGCGCCTAGTAAAAGTTTCACGTACAGAAAAAACAGAGTTAAACAATGCGCATAAAAATTTACAAGAAATATACTTTTTAGGACTAAAGCAAGCTAAGATTACAGCTATCATACAACCTATATCAGGTGTGATTATGTTATTAACAATTGCAGTTATCTTAGGATTTGGTGCAATTCGAATTTCTACTGGGGCAATTACAGCTGGAACCTTAATTGCAATGATTTTTTATGTTATACAACTCACACAACCTATCATCAATTTATCAACTTTGGTTACAGATTATAAAAAGGCTGTGGGGGCAAGTAGTCGTATATATGAAATAATGGAAGAACCTACTGAAGTATTTGAATTAGAACAAGCTAAACCAATCATCGATGGTAACTTATCATTTGAAAATGTACATTTTAAATACGGTAATAAACCAATTCTTACAAATGTGAATTTTGATATACCTTCTGGTAGCATTACTGCTTTTGTGGGGCCTTCAGGTTCAGGTAAGAGTACAATTTTTAATATTATAGAGAGAATGTATGACATAGAACAAGGTGATATCACTTATGGTAGCCAATCGATTTATAATATAGATCTAGGTGATTGGCGTGAAAAAATTGGTTATGTTATGCAATCTAATTCAATGATGAATGGTACAATCAGAGACAACATTTTATATGGAATTAATCGTGAAGTTTCAAATGAGGAATTAATTTACTATGCAAAATTAGCAAATTGTCATGAATTTATTATAGCGTTTGAAGATGGTTATGACACAATCGTTGGTGAGCGAGGCTTAAAATTGTCAGGGGGCCAACGTCAACGAATAGATATTGCGAGAAGTTTTGTTAAAAACCCAGACATCTTATTATTGGATGAGGCAACTGCTAATTTAGATAGCGAAAGTGAACGAAAGATTCAAGATGCTTTAGAAGAATTGATGGAAAACAGAACAACTATCGTGATTGCCCATAGACTATCTACAATTAAAAAAGCAGAACAAATTATTTTTATTGATAATGGTAGTGTTACAGGTGTAGGTACTCATCAGGATTTGATTGCTAGCCATGAAAAATATCAACAATTTGTTCATACACAAAATTTAACAAAGTAATATTAAAAACACGTATAATTTGTTGTTAGATAAATATGTTTTTTTGACTATAAACGAACCATAAAATTTTTACTTTATATAATGTACATACATGGTATAATTATTGTGAATTCATAAGTAACAATCATTTGGGGAATGATAGATTTTTATCAAGAATGAAATTAAATAAATGGGTAACAAAATTCAAGATGAGTATATTTACCACTGTGTAATTAATCTTTACAACTTTTTTAATGAGCGAGAGAAAATGTACTCATCTTAATAATTCTTATACATAATCGAGTGTTGCTTTTAAATATTCAATTAATTATTTATTTAATAGGAAATGGTGGGTGTATGATGTTTTTACTAATTAATATTATTGGGTTAATTGTGTTTTTAGGTATTGCTGTCCTTTTTTCTAGAAAGAAATCAGCTATCCAATGGAAATCAATTGGTATTTTAGTCGTGATTAACTTGTTCTTAGCGTGGTTCTTTATGTATTTCCCTTGGGGGAAAGCAGGCGTTCAATTATTAGCAAATGGTATTTCATGGGTCATTGATTCAGCACATGTAGGTACAGGGTTTGCATTTGCCAGTTGGACAAATACTGAAATGATGGATATGGCTGTGAGTGCACTATTTCCAATACTATTAGTAGTGCCATTATTTGATATCTTGATGTATTTTAATGTATTACCCAAAGTTATAGGTGGTATTGGTTGGGTTTTAGCTAAAATTACACGTCAGCCAAAATTCGAGTCTTTCTTTGGTATTGAAATGATGTTTTTAGGAAATACAGAAGCATTAGCAGTTTCAAATGAACAATTGAAACGCATGAAAGAAACACGTGTGTTAACGGTAGCGATGATGTCGATGAGTTCGATTTCTGGTGCAATTGTTGGCGCATATGTATCAATGATACCTGGTGATTTAGTGTTAACAGCTATTCCATTAAATATCATTAATGCAATTATTGTTTCTTCTATTTTAAATCCTGTTACTGTAGAAGAAAAAGAAGATATTATTTATAGTATTCGCAATGAAGAAATTGAGAAACAACCATTTTTCTCATTTTTAGGTGATTCAGTATTAAATGCGGGTAAATTGATTTTAATCATCATTGCTTTTGTAATTAGTTTTGTTGCACTTTCTGATTTAATTGATCGTTTTATTAATTTAATCACAGGTATCGTCGGCAGTTGGGCTGGTATTAAAGGAAGCTTTGGTCTAGATCAAATACTTGGTACATTTATGTATCCATTTGCTTTATTGTTAGGTTTACCGTTTGACGAGGCGTGGATAGTTGCGCAACAAATGGCTAAGAAAATTGTAACGAACGAATTTGTGGTGATGGGCCAAATTAAAGATGTCATTGATTCATACTCACCACACAGACGTGCAGTTATTGCAACATTTTTAGTATCATTTGCTAACTTCTCAACAATAGGAATGATTATTGGAACATTAAAAGGAATTGTAGATAAGAAAACATCTGATTTTGTTTCGCAATATGTGCCAATGATGTTACTTGCGGGTATTTTAGTATCGCTAATGACTGCTGGATTTGTTGGTTTGTTTGCTTGGTAAAGCATTTTTTAATGAGTGGATCATTATAAAATGATAGATGCTGAAACAGCCTCAGGGTATGTCAATCGAGTGAAAAGTTGTAATAAGGTATTTATTCATATTAATAAACTATGTAAAAGGAGCGTGTGAGATCAATTAATGATTGATATCAATAGCGCTCCTTTTTTGCACTAGTAGTTGTGAGTTAGGTAACATGATGTTTTGAAAATAAAAATAAAGCCAAGTAATTGAAGTGAGGAGACACATTCAATATTACTTGGCTTTTACGGGAAATGAATTAATTGTATATTAATAGTAAGGACTAGGTACTAAAAATATACTCGAGCAAAAATTGTTTTGTATGTTACTATAAACAACACAAAGGAGATGGCTTCTTATTGGCAATCAATAAGAAGATAGATTTTATTATAGCAAAGGAAAGTGTATAAGTAAACCGAAAATTCAGAATTTTTGAACTTTTAAAATGATATTAAAAACAAACCTTATAAAATCAAGCTTTTGTAAGTATGTGGTTCAGAATTTTTTTCGAATGATGTTGTGGTAAGTTCTATAGTTTGCTAATATTCAATTGATTGAAGTTAATTTGAGGGGGTCATGTGGGTGAATAAAACAGTACGAGATTTGTTATTTGTTGTAATTGGGTCATTTATATTTTCAGCAGGCGTTAATACTTTTATCATATCTGCTGATTTAGGCGAAGGAGGCGTGACCGGTATAGCTATCGTACTCTATTATGCCTTTCACATTTCTCCTGGTGTAACAAACTTTGTATTCAATGCAGTACTTATTGCTATCGGTTACAAGTTTTTAAGTAAGAGAAGTATGTATTTAACGATAGTGGCGACAATATTGATCTCACTATTTTTGGAATTAACAGTGAGTTGGAAAATTGAGACAGGTAACATATTAGTTAATGCAGTTTTTGGTGGTATGTCTGTAGGTCTAGGTATTGGTGTTATCGTTCTTGCAGGAGGGACAACTGCTGGAACAACGATATTAGCTAGAATAGCTAATAAATATTTAGATGTTAGTACACCATATGCGCTGTTGTTCTTTGATTTAATTGTTGTTGCAATATCATTAACAGTAATTCCTGTTCCGAGTGCGTTAGTCACAGTGATTTCACTTTATATCGGTACAAAAGTAATGGATTATGTTATAGAAGGTTTAAATACGAAAAAAGCAATGACGATTATTTCTAGTAAACCAGATGAAATAGCGAAAGTGATTGATGAACAGGTTGGACGTGGTTTAACAATATTAAATGGTAGAGGTTATTTCTCTAAACAAGAAAAAGACATATTGTATGTTGTTATTACTAAAACACAAGTTAGTAAAGCGAAACGTTTAATCAAACGCATCGATAATGAGGCATTTTTAGTTATACATGATGTTCGTGATGTTTACGGTAATGGTTTCTTAATTGATGAACATTAATAATGAAAAAAATCCAAATTAAAACCTTGATGCATCAAGGTTTTAATTTAGGTACAGTTACAATAATTCGACAAATAAGAAATTAATCATACGGTTTAAAATGCAATATGGCAAACCTAAACATATTTATAGAGCATACATATTGCATATTATCATAGAACATTTATTAGTCATCATATCTAAAAAATGATATAATATCATCTGTGATAATGATTATCATTTAAATAACAAATTAGATTAAAGTGATATAGATATAGATTGTTTTTTGGTACATTTTGTATTAGGAAGAAGGTAAATTATGACTCGATTAGAAGGAGAACAAGTTACGATAGGTTACGGGGATAATGTTATCGTAGATAATTTGGATGTTCATATTCCGACTGGTAAAATTACATCCATTATAGGACCAAATGGTTGTGGAAAGTCTACATTACTAAAAGCATTGTCACGTCTTTTACCAATTAAAGATGGTGAAATCAAATTAGATGGTGAAAACCTGCATACACAATCAACAAAAGAAGTCGCAAAAAAAATTGCTATTTTACCACAATCGCCAGAGGTCGCTGATGGACTTACGGTTGGAGAGCTTGTTTCTTATGGTCGCTTTCCACATCAAAAAGGATTTGGAAGACTTTCTGCTGAAGATAAAAAAGAGATTGACTGGGCAATGAATGTAACAGGGACTTATGAATTCCGACTACGTTCTATCAATGATTTAAGTGGTGGTCAACGTCAAAGAGTATGGATTGCTATGGCATTAGCACAACGAACAGATATTATTTTCTTAGACGAGCCTACAACATATTTAGATATTTCACACCAATTAGAAATCTTAGAATTAATTACTCAATTAAACCAGGAACAAGGTTGCACTATTATTATGGTGTTACATGATATTAATCAAGCAGTCCGTTTCTCAGATCATCTAATTACGATGAAACATGGAGACATTGTTGCTTCTGGTGATACGGAAGATGTTTTAACTAAAGAAAACTTAGAAAAAGTATTCAATATAGATGTAGAAATTAGTACAGATCCTAGAACAGGGAAACCAATGCTAGTTACCTATGATTTATGTAGAAAAAGCTATTCAGAAATTTAGGTGTAAACATGGCTACGCAAAAAAAAGGAAAATTAAGCTTCACAACAACATTTATAATTAGTTTGATTCTGTTAGTCATTGCTTTGACGGTATCAATATTGATTGGAGATGCTAAAATTCATATTTCAACAATATTTGATGCTATATTCAATTATGATAATAAGAATCAGCAACATAATATCATTAGCGAAATACGCATACCAAGAGATATAGGAGCAATGCTCGTAGGTGTAGCATTGGCGACTTCAGGTGCAGTCATTCAAGGCGTTACTAAAAATGGTTTAGCAGACCCGAGTTTAATCGGATTAAATTCAGGTGCTTCATTTATGTTAGCGCTAACTTTTGCATTTTATCCGACAGCACCATTTATAGTGCTGATGATTGCAGGATTTATCGGTGCTATCATGGGCGGATTTATTGTACTGATGATTGGCAGATCAAGAAGTGATGGTTTTAATCCGATGAGGATTATATTGGCTGGGGCTGCCGTAAGTGCTTTGCTAACAGCTTTAAGTCAAGGTGTAGCGTTATTGTTTAGATTAAATCAAAGTTTAACGTTTTGGAGCGCCGGCGGTGTTTCTGGTACGACTTGGGGACAGCTCGTTTGGGCAGCGCCATTTATCATTATTGCATTGGTTATCATCATTGCGATGAGTAAACATTTAACAATTTTAAATTTAGGTGAAACTTTAGCGATTGGATTGGGACAAAATGTTGCATTAACGCGAGCGATTGCTTTAATTATATCCATGGTTATGGCGGGTATTGCTGTAGCGATGGTTGGTCAAATAGCCTTTGTAGGACTAATGGTCCCGCATATTGTACGTTATTTAGTAGGTACAGACTATGCTCGTGTTCTGCCATTAACTGCTGTTGTTGGTGGCTTATTGCTACTCGTTGCAGATACGTTAGCACGCATGTTAGGTGAAGCTCCAGTAGGTGCAATTATTTCATTTATTGGCGTACCTTACTTCTTGTATTTGGTTAAACGAGGAGGACGCTTTTCATGATAGACCCAAAATTAAGATATAAACAGTTCATTACCATGATTATTCTTATAATATTGATAATATTCGCATGTGCTTGGAGCATGACTTCAGGTGAATATAAGATGTCGATAGGTACTTTTTTTAAAACACTTATAGGTCAAGGTGAATATACTGATACACTGATACTTATGGAATTTCGATTTCCAAGGATGGTTATAACTATTTTAGCCGGAGCTGCATTAGCGATGAGTGGGGCTATTATACAAAGTGTGACTAAAAACCCATTAGCTGAACCTGGCATTTTAGGTATAAATGCGGGAAGTGGGTTTGCCATTGCATTATTTATAGTAGTCGGCCAAGTTAATGCGGATAATTTTGTGTATGTATTACCATTTATAAGTATGATTGGTGGTATACTAACTGCGCTAATTATTTTTTCGTTTAGTTATAATAAAGGTGAAGGTATCACTCCAGCAAGTATGGTGTTAGTAGGTGTAGGTATGGCTACAGCTTTAAGTGGTGGTTCGCTAACACTAATGTCAACATTTGACGAAGATCAATCAGAGTTTATTGCTTCATGGCTTGCAGGTAACATTTGGGGTGATGAATGGGCGTTTGTAATTGCCTTTCTACCTTGGGTCATTGTACTTATACCATTTTTATTGTTAAAAGCGAATGTATTAAATTTATTAAATACACATCAACATATTGCTCAAGGTGTTGGGGTGAAAATTGGTAGAGAACGCATTGTATTATTATTAATAGCAGTAATTCTGTCATCGGCTGCAGTATCTGTTGCGGGAGCTATTGGATTTATAGGATTGTTAGGTCCACATATTGCTAAATCAATTGTTGGCCCGAGACATCAACTATTTTTACCAATTTCTATATTAATAGGTGCATTTTTACTTGTATTAGCAGACACAGTCGGACAAGTGATATTACAACCTTCTGGCATGCCAGCTGGAATTGTTGTATCTATTATTGGTGCGCCTTACTTCTTATATTTAATGTATAAAACAAAATCAGTTTAAGTGCATCAATAAGGTTATAAAATTTTTGTACGTGTTAAATAAGTATGAAAAGAGATGAGCATATCGTTAAAGATGGTTGCAAGTAAAGAATAAATTTCATATATGAGCGGGTTTTAAAATCAATTTTGAAAATGATTGATTGTAGACCCGCTTTTTTTATAAAGAAAAAACCTTTGAGTTGTTAGCGTTTACATTTATGTGTAGGGTATACTATAAGTGAATAGTGAAAATAGGAGGTCCTCATTATGAAAAAGCTCATTAAAGATAAAAAACAATTTTTACCAGATATGTTAGATGGTCTTTCGATTTCAAATAAAAATGTCGAAGTAATTGCTGACACAGTAGTAGTGCGTAAACAGAAAAAAGAAAAAGGCGTAGCAATTGTTTCTGGCGGTGGGAGTGGTCATGAACCTGCACATGCAGGGTATGTAGCACAAGGCATGCTAGATGCTGCAGTATGTGGTGAGGTATTTACATCTCCAACACCTGATAAAATTTTAAGTGCAATTAAAGCCGTGGACAACGGAGAAGGTGTACTGCTTGTTGTAAAAAACTATGCAGGTGATGTTATGAATTTCGAAATGGCTCAAGAAATGGCGGAAATGGAAGATATTCAAGTAGAGACAGTAGTGGTCAAGGATGATGTTGCTGTTAGTGATGAAGCGCAACGTAGAGGTGTCGCTGGTACAGTGTTTGTGCATAAAATAGCTGGATATTTAGCTGAAAAGGGAACATCGCTGTCACTAATTAAAGAAAAATTAAATGAATTATTACCAACTATCAAATCAATAGGTATGGCTTTAACACCACCGTTAGTTCCGACGACAGGACAGTATGGTTTCGATATAGATGATGAATCAATGGAAATCGGTATTGGTATACATGGCGAAAAGGGTCTAGCACGTGAAAAAGTTGAAAGTGTAGATATAGTTGTAGAACGATTGATCGCCGAATTATTGAAAGAGGTAGAAGATGAACAACTTATCGTGATGATAAACGGTATGGGAGCTACACCTTTATCTGAACTAAATATTGCAACAAAATACGTGGCACAACAATTAGAAGATAAACAAAAAGATGTGAAATTATGGTTTGTTGGGGACTATATGACTTCATTAGACATGGAAGGTTTATCAATAACCTTTTTACCATTTACAGAAACAGTTTATGAGGCATTGACTGCACCGACAAGTAGTCCATATTTTAATGCGTAAATAACGAATATATAAGACAGGAAGTGAAGAAGAATGAATGTGTCAGAGTTAAAAGAAAAATTGCTTGATTTAGTTGATGTCTTTGAAGAAAAAGAATCATTATTAACAGAATTAGATAGAGCAATTGGTGACGGTGATCATGGCGTGAATATGTTAAGAGGATTTAAAGCCTTACCCGAAAAGCTAGATGATAGCTCTATGTCTGCATTATTAAAATCTACTGGTATGACATTAATGTCTAATATTGGTGGTGCTTCTGGTCCACTTTATGGATTCAGTTTTGTGAAAATGTCTCAAGTTGTAGGCGATGAAATTGACAAAGAAAATTTAAAAACAATGCTTAATACATTTTCCGAGGCAATTGCACAACGTGGTAAAGTTGAACTAAATGAAAAAACGATGTATGACGTTATTGAACGCACTAATGAAGCGATTAATAACGGAGAAACTTTATCATTTGAAGATTTACAATCATTTGCAGAATCCACTAAGGAAATAGTAGCTACTAAAGGTAGAGCTGCCTATTTTAAAGAAGCTTCAAAAGGACATGTTGACCCGGGAGCACAGAGTAGTGTATATATTTTAAACGCATTGATAGGAGCTGATTAGTATGACGCAAATTATCATTGTAAGCCATAGTAAAGAGATCGCTGACGGGACTAAAGCGCTGGTAAGTCAAATGGTAGGAGAGGATATCACAATCACGGCACAAGGTGGTGTGAACGGTAAAATCGGAACATCATATGACGATATTCAAGAAATGGTGAATCAAATAGATGATGACACATTATGTTTTTATGACATTGGTTCTGCTGAAATGAATTTAGATTTAGCGATTGAGATGTATGATGGCAAGCATCGTGTAGAAAAAATAGATGCACCGATTGTTGAAGGTACTTTTACTGCAGCTGTAAATATTTCTGTAGGAAATACCGTAGACGAAGTGATAAATGAACTAAATACGAAATTTGGCTAAATGAAAAAATATGGAGTAATGACACTATTCAAGAAGTTATAATTATATATATGAGTAGCGTATGTAATTATAACTTTTTCAAGTAACTTGACAAAAATATTCTTTTTTATATGAATATATAATTAAGATATGGTAAAATGAGACTTAACTATTAAAGAAATCTGGATATCTAGGAGGACATTGCAATGAAAGAATTGATACAAAAGCATGTCTTAAACGGTGAATTTGAATCAGTATACCGTCTTATGTCCCAGACAGATTTTATGGAATTTGAAGAAGCTTATATCTCAAGCGCTCATGAAGTGGAAAGTATCATGTTTTATACATGTATTTTAGATATGATGAAAACTGAAGAAACTGCAGAAATGCATGACTTAGCTTTTCTACTACTCGTTTATCCATTAAGTGAACTACAAGGTGCTTTAGATTCTGCGTATTATCATGCAGATTCATCCATAAAACTTACTGACGGCAAAGAAGTAAAAAGCTTATTACAGATGTTGTTATTACATGCAGTTCCTGAACCAGTCATTTCTGATAAAAAAGCATTAGAGATTTCTCGCCAAATACTTAAACTAGATCCAACGAATAGCGTTGCGCGTAATGTACTTAAAGAAACAGCGAAACGTTTGGATAATGTTGTCGTTGATTTCAATGAACTAAATCGTTTTAAAAATGCACATTAACTTGAGTGATAATTAAATTTTAGTATAGTGTTTAATTCTGATGTAAAAACAAATGTATATGAAAATGACTTTTGAGGCTGAGACAAATGGATTGTCTCAGCCTTTTATGCATGATCAAAAGGTCAAGTGAAACTAAGCGTTATTTTCTTAAAACATTGGGATGGCTCGTTAGGGTGGTACCATGAAAGCATTTTAAATCAATGAGATTTCTGTTCCGCTCATTTTTATTTTGTTATTATCATATGAGTGAAAATAACACTGTAATTTACTTTTTATATTTATTAATTACAGTAAGAGATGAAGAAATGAAAATTTTTTCAAAAAAATTTTCATTTTATTTTTAGAATTATCATAAAACTAGAAAATGTATAAAGTTGCAAAATCTTATTATGAATTGTTCATTTTTATAGTGTATCTAGGAATGGATGATTTATTTTTAAAAGATAAAATGAATGATTAAAAAGAAATATATTGTTTGACTATTATGTTTAATTTTAATGAATTGTGCAAATCTTAATTTTCTCATGTTGCAAATTACAGTCAGTACGTTATAATTACAAAATGTGTTAACTATGAGGAGGTTATTTATCACATGGGGTTGAATAAAGAAGCTATAAAAATTGGTTTCGCTTATGTCGGTATCGTCGTAGGTGCTGGCTTTTCAACAGGACAGGAAGTTATGCAATTCTTCTCACCATATGGCCTATGGTCATATATTGGTGTTTTACTTTCTGGGCTAATTTTAGGATTTATTGGAAGACAAGTTGCAAAAATTGGGACTGCGTTTGACGCACAAAACCATGAATCAACTTTAGACTATTTATTTGGAAATGCATTCAGTAAAATTGTAGACTACTTACTTATCTTTTTCCTATTTGGTATTTCAGTTACTATGATTGCTGGAGCAGGATCAACATTTCAAGAAAGCTTCGGTGTACCGACGTGGTTAGGTGCATTGATAATGGTAATCGCAATATATATCACACTATTGATGGACTTTAATAAAATTGTACGTGCTTTAGGTATTGTTACGCCATTCTTAATTATATTAGTAGTTATTATTGCTGCGTACTATCTTTTCAATGGTAGTATTTCATTTGGAAAAGTTAACGAAACTGTACCACATGACAGCTTATGGCTAGGTATACTTAAAGGTATTAACTACGGTGGTCTTGCATTTGCTGTAGGATTCAGTACTATTGTCGCTATAGGTGGCGATGCTTCAAGACGTCGCGTTTCAGGCGCTGGCGCGCTATTTGGAGGTATTATTTATACCATATTATTAGCGTTAATTAACTTTGCATTACAGTCTGAATTCCCAAAAATCAAAGATGCAGATATTCCGATGTTAACGTTAGCAAATGCAATTAATCCTTGGATAGCACTTGTGCTATCGGTAATTATGTTAGCAGTAATGTATAATACAATTTTAGGTTTAATGTATTCATTTGCAGCGAGATTTACAGAACCATACAGTAAAAAATATCATATCTTTATCATAGTTATGGTAATTGTGGCTTATGGTTTAAGCTTTGTAGGTTTCGCAGGATTAATTAACTACTTATATCCAATAATGGGATATGTTGGTTTAATTGTTGTTATTGGAGTACTTATTAAGTATTACAGTAGAAAACGACAAAACAAGAAATTTATTGCTTAATCTTTAAAAGTGAAAACATAATTTATATATGATATAGCTCAGCTTGCCAACTTATGCAAGCTGAGTTTTCTAATTCATTATCCCTGTAATACTATTGTGAACTTATTTATTATGGTACAATGCTTCCGAAAGGAAAGGTAATCTATGAAGAAAAAACATAAATGGACCCTTATCACAGCTTTTATCATTGTCACTGTTGTAGTAGTTATGGCAGTACTTTTAAAACTACAGTATGATAGACAAAACACGGGTAAAGTACACGAAAAAGTTCAAATTAATAATAAAAATGTGAATGCTTTTACAAATATCACTTATGGTAAAGGATTGCCAAATAGTCGACTTGATATATTAACTCCGAATGAATTAGATCAAGATAATAAACTTCCAGTAATTTTTTGGATGCATGGTGGAGGATTTATTGCAGGAGATAAACAATATAAAAACCCATTATTATCTAAGATTGCTGAACAGGGTTATATTGTGGTAAATATTAATTATGCACTTGCACCAGATTTTAAATATCCTATGCAATTACAACAGATTGATCAAGCGGTGAGTTTTATTAAGAGAAATAAACATGAATTGCCTATTGATTTCAATCAAGTTATCTTTGGTGGAGATTCCGCAGGTGCACAATTATCAAGTCAATTCACAGCGATACAAACGAATGAATCTTTAAGAGAAGACATGAACTTTAAGCAACAATTCGAACCAGATCAACTTAAAGCGGCCATCTTTTTTGGTGGATTTTATGACATGAAAACAGTTAAAGCAACAGAATTCCCAAGAATTCAACTCTTTATGGAAAGCTATACTGGGAAGCGAGATTGGGAACAACAATTTAAGTATATAAGTGAGATGTCTACTATCAATCAAGTTACAGAGGATTATCCTCCAACATTTTTATCAGTGGGTGATGCTGACCCATTTTATAGTCAGAATATTGAATTCTATAAAAAATTAAAGTCAACAGACGTACCAGTTGATACATTATTTTATGACGGTTCACATAAATTGAGACATCAGTATCAATTTCATATGGAATTACCAGAATCGCAGCAAAATATGAAAGACGTCTTAAGGTTTTTAAGTAGAAATACTACTTCCTCAGGTGTTGAAACGGAATATCAATCTGAAGATGCAAATCCAAATGGTGTTGAATTAAACCCGTACTAGCTTATCAATGGCTAAACATGTTTGAATCAAATAACCTCAACTTTATAAAGATTTTGAAATAAAAAACACTTTCGTTGAATGCAAATGAGATGTATTCATACGGAAGTGTTTTTATTAATATTGAATAGATTCATATTTATTTGTTAGTTTGTTTTAACTATACGTTTGAGAATGAAATAGAAGTATTGGGAGTGACAATCAAAAGATGTTGCGCGCTAAGTTTGTCTTGGTATCATATATAATTCTATAATGATTTTATTGCTAAAATTTTCAAACAGAATGTGTTGTTATTTGGATAATTATCAAAAAACGATTAAACTGCAATTAAGGAAATGTTTACTAACTTATTACATTTAATCTATTAAATTAGTAATTTAGCCATGATATATTTATTATAATATCGATGATCAATAAACAGTTTATCTTTAAGTTCTCCTTCGACTTGATAGTTTGCACTTTTAAATAAATCAACAGCGGTCGTATTTTCGGGAACGACTTCAACTTCAATACGGTGAATGTCATGGTTTAAACACCATGCTTCTATGGAATTAATTAATGATTGTCCTAATCCTTTTTCGCGATAATGCCTTATAACTCCCATAGAAAAATGTGCTTCATGCCGTGTACGTTCGAAATTTTCGGTAGTGACAATTGCAAATCCTACAAGTTCACCATTGTTTTCTGCAATATAAATTGCATTAGAAGGAGAAGTTATATAATGTTCTAAGGTTGCGATAGCATCCGTATTAGAGGGCGCGTACTCGCCAGGATTGTATATCAAATAATCAGATTCATCATAGATTGTACTTAATAGTTTTATAAAAGGTTCTATATCGTTGATACCAATTTCTCGAATTTGATGAACCATATATGTCCACTCCTCATTTCCAATTTTTAAAACTCAGTTATAGTATAACTTAACATCATTAACATGAATTTACTAGGGAATAATTAAAATAAGAAAAATATATGATAAAGGGTGTCGTATAATGAAACCGAATATATTGCTTGCGGGCGTCACAGGATATATAGGAAAGAATCTAATTGAATCCATTAAAGATGAAGGGGTCTTATACACATTGTCTAAGTATCCTAAAGAAAAAGAATATAAAGAAATTATTTGGCTTGAAAAGGACATTTATAATTATAATGATGTTTTAACTGCTATGGAAGGTATAGACATTGCAATATATTATTTAGACCCAACCAAACATTCTGCTAAATTAACGCATGCAACTGCTAGGGATATCAATTTGATAGCCGCAGATAATTTTGGTAGAGCTACAGCAAAACAAGGTGTGAGTAAGATTATATATATTAGCGGTAGTCGTTTCGATGTTGAAACGAAAAGACGTTTATCGGCATATGGCACTGAAGTAGAAGAGACGACAGCACAAGTGGCACGCCCACACGTAGCAGTTGAGTTACAAACATCGAAATACGATGATGTAAGAAGTGCGCTAAGTATACAATTACCGATGAATTGGACATTAAATCAAATGGTAACATATTATTTTAAATGGTTAGATGAAACGAAAGGAACATTATTACATACAGCAGAACAAGGAGATAATTTTATCGTTTATATGAAAAATAAACGTAATCCTATACTAGTACTACGTAAGGTGAAGACTGAAAAAGATATCATAACGTTGTATCTTGTAAGTGGTAGTATTGTAAAACCTAATTTAAAAAAGCAGGGGAAATTAGAGTTTCGCAAATTAAAAGGTAGTCAACAAGTCATCGTACACCTGTTTGATTATATCCCGAAATTAACTTGGCCAGTATATTATTTATTACAATCACCTTTCCAAGATTTAATGATGAGAGGATTTGAAATTGATTGCCGCATTAAGCATTACCAAGGTCGAATTAATTCTGGAGAAAATATAAAATATACAAAATAGTTGAGGTGAGTTTATGGAAATTTTATTAGTGGAAGATGATATGACTTTATTTAAAGAACTTAGTGAAGAGCTGGAACAGTGGGATTTTAATGTTAATGGTATCGATGATTTTAATCTTGTAATAGAAAAGTTTCAAGAGGTGGATCCAGCAATTGTCATTATGGATGTTAAACTACCAAAATACGATGGATTTTACTGGACGAGAAAGATTCGAGAAATATCAAATACACCAATTTTATTTTTATCCTCAAGAGATAACCCAATGGATCAGGTAATGAGCATGGAATTAGGCGCAGACGACTATGTTCAAAAACCATTTAATACGAATATTTTAATTGCTAAGCTACAAGCGATATATAGACGCGTTTATCAATTTAGTATAGATGAGAAAAGGGTCATAACTTGGCAAGAAGCGACACTCGATCTTACAAAAGATAGTATTAATAGAGATGATCAAGTCATATACTTATCTAAAACAGAAATGATTATTTTAGAGATGTTAGTAAAAAAACAGGATACAATTGTAACCAGAGACACATTGATAACTGCACTTTGGGACGATGAGGCGTTTGTCAGTGATAATACCTTAACTGTAAATGTGAATCGTTTAAGGAAGAAACTTGCAGATATAAATATGAAAGATGCAATTGAAACTAAAATCGGTAAGGGTTACATGGCTCATGGATAGTATTAAATGGGTTTGGTTATTTCTCCGTTCACGGAAAAATTGGATATTTTGGTTACTCATTTTACAATTCATTTTTTTAGGTATTGCTTTTTTAGATTATGATTTAAATGTAAACAGTGTTTTATATATTATTATTTTAAATATAGGATTAAGTTGTATTTTTTTATTATTTACATACTTAAAAGAAGTTAAGTTTTATAAACACTTAGATGATAATATAGAACCCGAAGCGTTAAAGCATAAATCACTGGCAGATACGCCATTTCAACAAGAGATGTTAGAGTATTTATATGATCAAATTACGACACAAAAAAATTAGTGACTGAACAAAAACAACAAATTAAATCTACTGAAGCTGCGTTAACAGATTTCGTGCATGATATTAAGACACCAGTCACTGCATTGAAATTATTGATTGAAAAAGAAAATGATGATAATAGAAGACGTGCACTACTATTTGAATGGACACGTATCAACGATATGTTAGATAAACATTTGTTTTTGACTCGATTAGAGTCACAAAATAAAGATATGTATTATGAATACGTGTATTTAAAACGCTTAGTCATAGATGAAATACAGATTACTAGATATATTAGCCAAGCGAAAGGCATTGGTTTTGATCTTGAATTTGACGACGATTATAAAGTATATACAGATACTAAATGGTGTCGAATGATGATAAGACAAATTCTTTCTAATGCGATTAAATATAGTGAAAATAGCACAATTTATATAAGTGGAAGGCTGATTGAAAACCATGTGACGTTGGAAATTAAGGATGAAGGTAGGGGAATAAGTAAAAAAGACTTACCAAGAATTTTTGATAAAGGTTTCACCTCAACGAAAAATCGTAATGAAACGACGTCTTCTGGTATAGGGCTATATCTGGTGAAAAATGTAAAAGAAAAATTAGCTATAACTGTTCATATCAATTCTGAAATCAATAAAGGAACGAAAGTACAGTTTGTTTTTCCAAACCAAAACGAAATTGTTGAAAGGTTATCTGATTATTAAATCTGTTCATATGCAATATATGAAAATGCGATGACAAATAAGATGTCTAAATATTGTATTTATCGACTATGGCGAATCAAAATTTACACAAAGTGTAAAAATGCGGAGCTTGAGACATGAATTACGTGGTTAGCGCCAAAGTGGCAATCCCTAATTTTGCTAAAGGGATTGCCATTTTTGTTATTACTCATATTTAGTGTAATTAAAATAAAAAATATATTCGCGTTTGACGTTATTGCGTATTAAGTAAACCTTTGACCAAAATATTTGTTTTCATAAATTTAAAGATAAGCACTACCTTGGAATGATTTTGTGTATGTTAATTTTGAGAAATATAGAAAAATAATTGTTGATTATAAATTGTAATTATGCAATTATTGCTATTGTGCGTTTTGATGTATGAATTTATAAATTTCTAAATCATTTTTGGAAAAATATAAATACGACAGAACGATATACACACAATTATTAATTTAACGAAAATGTAATGTTAAGAATTTGTAAATTTAATTGTAGGATTGTTAAATTTGTGCTATTTTCAAATAAGGACAAATCAACATTTGTGAGATTTTTTAAACCTAGTAAGCAAATACTCATTTACATAATATTAATAAATCAAAAAAGTAATGGGTGTATTGTAAATCTTGCCAATTTTAATTTGTCTAGAAAAGAATGTAATTTTTTAAATTTATTGAAGGTGATTGTATTGGTCACTGTAAATGGAGGATTTTTTGAATGTTTAACAAGAAAAAAGATAAGTTCATGGTGAAACTTGAAGAAATGGTTTTCAACTTAGACCGTGCAGCAATTGAATTTGGTAAAATGGATTTTAATACACACTTAGACCTTAAAGCATATTCAGATAATATTAAAACATACGAATCACATGGTGATGAGCTTATGCATCAAGTGATTTCGGATTTGAACCAAACATTCATTACACCTATTGAACGTGAGGACATCCTCTCTTTATGTAACGCTATTGATGATGTTTTAGATGCAATTGAAGAAACATCAGCAATGTTTGAAATGTACTCTATAGAATATACAGATGAATATATGGCTGAATTTGTTGATAATATCCAAAAAGCTATTGCTGAAATGAAATTAGCAGTAGGCTTACTTGTCGATAAAAAATTATCTCACATGCGCATTCATTCTATTAATATTAAAGAATTTGAAACTAACTGTGATGGCATATTACGTCAGTCAATTAAACATATTTTTAACAGTGAAACAGATCCTATCACACTTATTAAAATCAAAGAGATTTATGAAAGTCTAGAAGAAATTGCCGATAAATGTCAAGCTGTAGCGAATAACTTTGAAACAATAATAATGAAAAATAGCTAAGGAGTCCTAACTTATGGAATATATTTTGATTATCACAGTAGCTATCGTTATTTTTTCTTTGATATTTGACTTTATCAATGGTTTCCATGATACAGCCAATGCCGTCGCTACTGCTGTTTCAACACGTGCATTAACTCCTAGAACTGCGATTATTTTGGCGTCAGTTATGAACTTTATTGGTGCATTAACATTTACTGGAGTTGCAAGTACGATAACAAAAGATATTGTAGATCCATTTAAATTAGAAAATGGTCTAGTTGTGGTTTTAGCTGCTATTTTGGCAGCAATTATTTGGAATTTAGTAACTTGGTTTTTTGGAATACCTAGTTCATCTTCACATGCATTAATTGGCTCAATCGCTGGTGCAGCAATTGCTTCACAAGGTACATTTGCTGTATTACACTATCAAGGCTTTACAAAAATAATAATTGTATTACTTTTATCACCAGTTATTGCGTTTTGTGTTGGTTTTATTATGTATTCAATTGTTAAAGTAGTTTTCAAAAATGCAAATCTTACGAAAGCAAATCGTAATTTTAGATTTTTCCAAATTTTCACTGCTTCATTACAATCATTTTCACATGGTACAAATGATGCACAAAAATCAATGGGTATTATTACTTTAGCGCTTATAGTTGCGAATATCCAAACAGGTACAAGCACCGAGCCTCAACTATGGGTTAAGGTTGCCTGTGCTACTGCGATGGGGTTAGGTACAGCTGTTGGTGGTTGGAAAATCATCAAAACAGTTGGTGGAAACATAATGAAAATACGTCCAGCTAATGGTGCAGCAGCTGATTTATCTTCTGCTTTAACTATTTTTGTTGCGTCATCATTGCATTTTCCACTTTCAACGACGCATGTCGTGTCTTCATCTATATTAGGTGTAGGTTCTTCTAACCGTATTAAAGGTGTGAAATGGAATACTGCACAACGTATGATTATTACTTGGGTAATCACATTACCTATTTCTGCGTTATTAGCCGCTTTAATATATTTTGTAATCAATCTTGTTTTATAAGTATTAACAATGGTTAATAATAAATAACTAAATAAATTTAAGAATGAGTTTAAGACCTACATCTTATTCTTAAGATAAAGGACTAATCTAAATACAATAGGGTTGATCCTTTCAGTCTGCCGACAAAGTCTCTGATTTTGTCGGCAGTTTTTTTGTGCGTGCTTTTCCTTGGGTATTGTCTTACAGCGGTATTCATCATGTGCACTTCCACAGAAGTCGACTCAAATCACTGGCGAAATTATAATATAAAATAAGCAGTGGTGTTATTTGTTATGTTGAATCAATCAATTGATAAAGGCGATTAATGAAATAATTAAACAAAGGGGTAGAGGAGAGAAAAGGAAAGAAGATAAAAATATGTATCAATTTAAATGAAATAGTAGTACAGATTTAACTCATAAATATATTGATCTAATATGATCACAATTTAGATGAAGGCAGTGAATACTTATCTAATCAAAAAAATGAGTCAAGAGATGAAAATTGAGAAAAAGAAAACGTCAATTTCTATATGTTTTCCATAGAAATTGACGTAATATTTGTTTGATAAAGAGGTTTAAGTCCTTCCTCTTTTTTAATCATTCATTTTGGTTATCTTAATGAATATAATTATAGCTAGAAGCAGTAGATGCTGGAATTGTACGATAATCTACTGTACCTGGAGGTGTATTATAATTCATTTCTGATATTAAAATACTGCCATCAGGATTTACTTGCTCAACATATGCAACGTGACCAATTGGACCTTCATAATTTTGCATGATAGAACCAGCAGTTGGCGTGTTGTTTACTGTATAGCCATCTGCTGCAGCATTGTTAGCCCAGTGATCAGCGTTCCACCAATATGTACTAATTGGTTGTCCAGTTTCTGCTCTACGATTAAATACATGCCATGTACATTGACCCCAATCATATAAATTAGCGTCACTAGCAGAAGTATTACCTGTAGAAGGTGTTTGTGTAGCAGTGTTACCAGAACCACCTGAACCGCCAACACTTGATCCATTTGGAATCGTAAGTGATTGACCTGGATGGATTAAATAACCATTTAGATTATTTTCTGACATTAGTGCATCTACTGAAACACCATAATTGTTAGCAATGATGTTTAATGATTCACCAGATTTAACTGTATGTGAAGAACCACCTGATGTTTGTGAAGAAGTGTTTGAACTTGAGCTTTGACCACTTCCACCAACTTCGATAACTTGTCCCGGAAATACCATATTGTTATCGAGGTTATTGTTTTGTTTAATCTCATCTACTGAAACACCATATTGTTCTGAGATTGTCCATAGTGACTCACCTGATTGTACTGTATGTTGTGTTGATGCTTCAGCTTCATGGTTAGCAATAAACGCTGCTGCACCTGAAGCAGCAGTTACTGCAAATGCGAACTTTTTCAAAAGAACTCCTCCTCACACCTATATAAATAACTCATTTCAAATTATATATATCTGTATTGATTTTCTTTAATTGAATTCATGTTACATACTAACAAAAAATAGGCGACTTGTGTTTATTGTTATAGAGATGTAACATTATTAACATTTTAGTGCGTTGGTATGTAAACATAATAAATACTTTTGTTATGGACTTTAAACGGGGTTTGAGTTTTAGAATTCATTTTAAAATTTATTACTTTGTAACATTTGAAAATGTGTAAATTTCAATTAACTTAAATATCTTTTTAGAATTGATAATAAAATGTTTGATTTAACTTGGAATAGTGAAAATGAAAGTAATACATTTAATCAAAAACAAAACTATAACGACGTTTAAGCACCTTGATTATACAAATCAGCAAATAAATTTCAATTAATGTGTAAAACGTTATAACATCTAAGGAGTGAATTGGTTGGCTGAATCAACACAACAAATTAATCAAAAGCAATCTAAATCTAATAAGGACAAATCCAAATCCCATGCGTATGGTAAAGTATGGTTATTCTTTGTTTATTATTGGATTATTTTTGGTATTGGCTGTTATTTTGGACAGTTTTTACCTATGGAATGGAGAAAGCCACTATCTATCGTCTTACTCGTATTAGTATTATTTACAGTTTTAACTAATCGTGCACGTAAGTATGGATTGGTTATTTCACATATATATGCCATAGTTGTCGGATTATTGTCCTATGCTACATTTACAGCTTATTTACAAAATTTAGGGCCAGAAGTGTTTTATAAAAATGTGCTATTAGCAATAGGTGCTTTTATCGCATTTGGTATAATTGGCTATTTCATTGTCGATAACGCTGCAGGTATGGGTAAATACTTATTTGTTACGTTAGTCGCACTGATTGTTGCTGGAATCATCGGTATGTTTGTGCATAATCCAATATTCCATACAATCATTACAGTAGTAGGTTTATTGTTATTCTTATTATATACTATATATGATTTTAATCGTATGAAACGTGGTCAGTTTTCTCCACGAGAAATGGGATTCAATTTATTCATCAATTTATTACACATTATCAAATATGTATTAAGACTAGCGAACAAATTTAAAAAGTAATATATAAGATAAAAATTTACAAACCGTAAGTTATAAATTCTAATAAAAGAAAACCGTAACTGAATTTCTATAAAATTCAGTTACGGTTTTTTTAGTTTATTGCCTTTATCTTAACTTTTATTATCATTGTTACTTCAGCAAGACCATTGAATAATATTCAGCTTAGATAAGATCGTCGTGTCACGAGAGGTTTAATTTATGATCATATAATAATGTGATATAACAACTTATTTTATCATTAATAAAATATAAAAAGTTTAGAATTAAGGACGATGAATGAAAAATTATGTTGACAAATTAAATTATTATATTCAAAATTATGTAATGATAAAACATGTACTTTGAAACTAAAAAAGTGAATGTTCTATTTTCAAAAGATGAAAATATTAAAGAAATATTCATTTTTATAAAAATGATTTTATGTGTATGGTGTGTAACTGAATATGAGAGAGGTTGGAATATGGAAGTACAGTGCTTAAATATTATTTCTAAAAAATTTTATCCTACTAAACGTGTAACAGATGGCCTACTACTATTACTGCCAATAAAGGGAGTATTAGAGATTCAACAATTTACCGCTAATGTAAAAATTGATACAGAAGTATTAATCGTAAACCATACAGAAATTTTTAGTATTAAACGAAATGAAACAACAATTTTATTATATATTGCGAGTGATTGGTTTTTAGAACGAGGTTATTCATTTTTTGATTATCAATATAACTCCAAGTTGATTCAATCTACAGCACAATTAACAAAATCTTTAATAGAGTTAACGAAACACTACTTAAACCATACATTAAGTTGTGATATTTATGAAAATTACATGGTCAAAATTGTTGAAATTATTGCTAATGAAGCTAAAGTAGATTCGAACTATTTACCCCAGCAAACAGACAACTCATATTTTGGTATTACTGGAGAAATACTAGATTATGTGAGTCGTAATTTGAAACAACCATTAACGTTAAAATCAATTGCCAATCATATTTTTATTTCACAATCAAATATATCTAGTCAATTTTATAGTAAGTTGGATATGAATTTTAAAACTTATGTGGATACATTAAAATTGGCAACATCTATGAAAGAGTTATTGAATGGTCAATATACCATTGGAGAAATATCTGACTTATATGGTTTTAGTAGCGCAGCACTTTACAGTAAAAAATTCAAACAATATTACGGTTATACACCCAATCAATATCGTAAGCTTACGAAATACAATAAAAATTTATATTATCCTTATGAAACACTGGATGACACATTTAAAGATCAAGTAAAATCTCAACTTACTACAAAATTAGCAAATAGTGATGTGCAAAACAATGAAATTACTATTTGCTCTGATTATTTTTCGGATAATCGCAATTCGTCTATAATCATTCAAATTTATACAATAACAGAGTTATACCAATTGTATACTGATCCTAAAATGAGTTATTTGATTGAAAATGACAATCAGGTTTATATTTATTGCAATATAAACGTAAAAGTTTTTCAAAAATACATTTCTGAACAACAAACATATAAAGCGATTGACTTTATCATAAAAAACAATGCACATTTGGTGCTTCAAGTTTATGAAAGTCAAGACATTGAAATATATTTAAATCAGATTTGTAGACCTTATGCGACTTATTTACAAACTAGCACAAACTTCAATCAGGATTTGCTTAATAAGATAACTTATTGTTTTGACTTAAGTACAATGCCGATAAAGGAAATTTATCGTAATATTATCAAAATCAGACAGTTTAGAGAAAATGTGAAATTTGGTATTGATATTACCCAATTATTTAATGAACCTGATACTTTTAAAATGTTGGAAGTACAGTTAAAGAGAATTGGTTTTGATTACTATTGTGTAGATAATCAAAAGCTTTCAACACCAAATTTAAATGATTCTCATGAAATGTTGTTGACGAAAGAAATCTTTAAATTTAATTATATAAGAAAAATAATGTCAGAAATGTGTTTAGAGGAAAGGCATTATTTTTTATTAAATGTAAGAAATAATTTTTTAGTGCATGATGAGTCAATGAATATTATTGAAAGTCCACCATTGTTAGTCGGTGTTTTTAAAAGAATATTAAAATATTTTTCAGGTATCGGTGTAGATCTGATACAGCAAATGAATGGCAATGAATCTTTATACTTATATGATAAAAGTGGTTTCCGCACATTGGTCGGAAGTATGTTTCATCGTTTGATAGAAAAAACGCGCTATAAAGTATATGAACATGATTTTTATACTATTATTGACCAAGTAGATAAAATTAGCGTTTATATAAGCGATTGGCAAATTATGGAAAATGAAGTATCGAATCGTCATGCGACAAAAATGTCAGTTAATATAAATTTTAAAGATTTAAAGTTAAGAAAAAAGCATTTAATTTTTAAAGAGACTTATAACAATGTGCATGGAAATATCAATTGTGTAATACCAGGCAATTTACGTGAGAAATACCAGTGGTCTGATTTATTTATAGAAAAAATAGAAGCGTATAATAAGCCGCTAATTAATGTATTTGAACATCCATTTAATGACAAATCTTTAAGTGTAGCTATCGATTATAACACTGTACACATTATTGATATTTATAAATAAGCATTTGAGCCCGAAATATATAATCAAATTAACATGTTTTACAAAATTTAATTTACTGGTGTTCGTAATAATGACAAAGCTATAAAAATAAATGATAAAGACAGAGTTACTTTTTTTAGAGATAATGAAATTGTATTGCTTACTAGCGTTTGGAGGTGTAGCAACAATGACTGATGAAAAGAAGGCGCAGTTATTAAAAATTTATAAAAAATATAATAGAGTAATGTCATATATAGAAAATAAATATAAATTAACAATGAATGATATTGCTATTTTGGAAATAATACAACAAAATTGTAGACAGCAAAACATGCTGATGCAACCATTTTTAAAAATTGCGACGACTGAACTCGATTTGAGCCGGACAAAAGTGTTAGCATCAATTCGACGATTAATTAACCAAGATCGTGTAAGCAAATTACGTTCAACAAAAGATGAGAGAAAAGTGTTTTTATCGATGACGGAAGAGAATAATACGAAGTATCAAACTTTGTTAGATGAAATCGAAGCACAGGTAGACTAAAATATTTAAAAAAGCATAATTACATAAAGATAACGCTTATTCAGTTACAAATATTAAAGATTATAACGGTATTGCGTGAACGAATATGAGGTATTAATCTCATACTCGATATAAAGGACTTATCCATATTTTGTGGATTAGTCCTTTTTACAATTAAAATGATATAATTTTGATCGCGCTTATTTGTCCGGTTATAGTTTGAGGTTGTAATAATTCATCGACGTTAAGTTTACATTGGCGCAAGCACATTTCAAACTCGCTTTAAATAAATGACAAAATAGTTAAGCTTACTTGAGAGAATCAATAAAAATATAAGCAAAGTAGCATGTTAATCTATGTGATATAATGAAAATATTGTATAATATGATGTATTGATTTACGCATTTAATTAGAAAGTGAGATGAAATTATGGGACGTAAGTGGAATAATATTAAAGAGAAAAAGGCCCAAAAAGATAAGAATACGAGTAGAATTTATGCTAAATTTGGTAAAGAAATCTATGTAGCAGCTAAATCTGGGGAACCCGATCCAGTTTCAAACCAAGCTTTAAGATTAACATTAGAAAGAGCAAAAACATACTCTGTGCCTAACCACATTATAGATAGAGCTATTGAAAAAGCTAAAGGTGGCGGCGAAGAAAATTACGATGAGTTGCGATATGAAGGGTTCGGTCCGAATGGCTCAATGATAATTGTAGACGCGCTTACTGATAATGTTAATAGAACTGCATCTGATGTTCGTGCTGCATTTGGTAAAAATGGTGGCAATATGGGTGTTTCTGGTTCTGTTGCTTATATGTTTGAACATACTGCCGTATTTGGTGTTGAAGATAAGTCAGCGGATGATGTCTTAGAAAGTTTAATGGAACAAGAGATAGATGTTAGAGATGTCATTGACGAAGATGGTTTAACCATTGTATATGCTGAGCCTGATCAATTTGCGCAAGTACAAGATGCATTACGTGCATCAGGTGTTGAAACATTTAAAGTAGCGGAGTTTGAAATGTTACCACAGTCAGATATTGAATTATCAGCAGAAGATCAAGAAACATTCGAACAATTAATTGATGCATTAGAAGATTTAGAGGATGTACAAAATGTATTCCATAATGTGGATTTGAAATAACATGGATAAAAATCAAGAAGTACAAAAATGGATTGAACAATTACAATTACATCCGCATCCAGAAGGTGGGTATTATAAAGAGACTATAAAAGCGATACCTGATAACTCAAATCAAAGGTCGGCCTATTCGAGTATATATTTTCTTTTAACGCATGATAATATATCACATTTTCATCGAATAGATGCCGATGAAATCTGGTATTACCATTCAGGAGATTCCTTAACTGTTCACATGATACACCCAGACGGCAACTATCAAAAAGTAACAGTAGGTCCTCATATCGAAAATGGTGATGTATTGCAACATGTAGTACCAAAAGGTACGATTTTTGCATCGTCTATTGAAGATTGTGCTGGCTATGCACTTGTGGGTTGCATGTGCCATCCAGCATTTGAATTTATACATTTTGAGTTATTGAGTAAAGAATGGTTAAACGAAACTTACCCTGAGTTAAAACAAATTAACGATCGTTATGCTTTATCATCATTGGACATTAATAGTTAAATATAAAAGCAAACTCGTGTTACTTTCTCATTAAAACAGTTGTGAAAGTAACACGAGTTTTTTAATTAATATTATTTTGAAGTACCAAAAACTTCGTTAGCGATTTCAACAATATAAGCTAACTTTTTCCATTGTTCTTCTTCTGTCAATTTATTGCCTTCTTCTGTAGAAGCAAAACCACATTGCGGACTTAGACAAATTTGTTCTAAATCTATATAATTTTGTGCTTCTTTTACACGTTTTAAAATAGTATCTTTATCTTCTAATTCACCGTTTTTTGAAGTGAATAATCCCAATACTGCAAATGAACGGTCTTTTGGGAAAAATCTTAAGGGTTCGAAATCACCTGAACGTTTATCGTCATATTCTAAGAAGAAACCATCTAATTGTTCTTTGAATAGATACGGTGCGATTGGTTCGTAACCACCAGAAATGGCCCAAGTAGATTGATAATTTCCGCGACAAATATGTGTTGTGATTAATAAATCTTTTGGTAAATCACTGATTGCTTCATTAATCACTTTATAAGCAAGTTGACGCGCAACTTCTTTTTCTGATTCACTTCTATCACGCCCACGTGTGTTTTGTGTTCCAGAAGTCAAGTTTGCCCAATACACATCATCTAGTTGAATATAACGTGCACCAAGCTCATAGAATTTAAGTAAACTATCATGATAAGCCTTTGCTACATCATGTGCAAAATCATTGATGTCAGGATATATCTCTTCGTTTAAAATGTTAGGATGGAATAATTGATTTGGACTTGGAATAGAAACTTTTGCTGTTGCACGACCGTTCACCTTATCATATAAAAATTTAAAGTGTTCAAAATGGGGATGATTTGGATTGAATGCAACTTTATCAACCACTTTGACGTTGTGATTTCTAGTTTCCACACCTTCAAATGTTAAACCTCGCTCAGATGTGTAACCTTCAACACCATCCAAGTTTTCTAAGAAATCAAAATGCCACCAACTTCTGCGGAATTCACCATCAGTAATACTATGTAAGCCAATTTCTAGTTGTTTATCTATGATGCGTTCAATTTCTTCATCTTCTATATTTTTTAAAGTTTGTGCATCTATTTCATTGTTTTGATAATCTTTACGTGCATCTTTTAAGCGTTTTGGACGTAGTAAACTCCCTACGTGATCCGCTCTAAATGGTCTTTGTGTCGTTGACATATGGCTATCTCCCTTTTTTAAAGAATTTTCTGAAAAATATATTAAAAATTTAACAAAATTCTCAACAATTGTCAATTTCGCTTTTGCGCTATGAAATATAGTACAATAAAAATAATTATCTACTCGCTATTAACTAAAAAGTTAAATGTAACAAACATAAGATGACATGTAAGGTTCAGTTTTATATAATAATGACAAGGAGTTGGTGGCAGTGAAAGTAAAATATATTGATAAACGTCACTGGCGTCGCATCATTGACAGAGAGTATACGGAAGTCAAAGTGAATAATAACAAATTTAAAGGTATTATTGGGTTAGTAACGATGAAAAAAGTACGTGAACCACTAGAAGTATCGGTGGTAGGACAAAATATTGTTGTTGCTGATGATAACTATCAGTGGTTACAAATATTACCTGAAAAAAAGCGTTATAGTATCACAGTGATGTTAGACGACAAGGGCAATCCATTAGAATATTACTTTGACATAAATATAAAAAATGTTACGCAAAAAGGAAATGCGCGTACGATTGATTTATGCTTGGACGTATTAGCATTACCTAGTGGAGCATACGAGCTTGTAGATGAAGACGACTTGTTACGCGCTTTAAATCAAGGACAAATAACGAAGAAACAATATCACGAAGCATACATTATCGCACATCAGTTAATGATTAAAATTGATACAGATTTTACAACGATGCAAGACAAAATTATGTATTGTTTTCATAAAATAAAACAAAAAGCGAATTCTCAAAAGCAATCTTCTTTTAATAAACAAAAATTTAAAGGAAAAAAGCATAAAGACAAAGACTCTGTATACAATGAGACTAAACATAAGCCGATAAAAAAATACAATAAGCATCATAATCATTCTAATCAAAACAAAAATAAATCACATCATAGTAAGATTAAAGATTCAAATACATCTCAAAAATCTTAAAATTGTGGTAAACAAAATTCCCTATATTAGTCATGCATTAACCATGTTATAGTAAACACTGCGAGAATTGAAGATTACTGAATATAAGTAATTAACGCAAAGTAGATAAAAGTAAGGCCACCATAAATAAAGATATTTAAGTATTTGTAAAAATAGGGGGATAATTATGAAGATTGACGATTATCGCTTGTTAACTACATTAGATGAGACAAAAACGCTCAGGAAAGCAGCAGAAATTTTATATATCTCTCAACCAGCAGTAACTCAACGATTAAAAGCGATAGAAAATGCATTTGGTGTCGACATATTCATACGTACAAAAAAGCAATTAATAACTACGACTGAGGGTATGATGATTATTGAACACGCGCGCGATATGTTAAATAGAGAGCGTCTATTTTTAGATAAGATGCAAGCACATATCGGCGAAGTAAATGGTACCATCTCCATCGGTTGTTCGTCTTTAATAGGTCAAACGTTGTTGCCAGTTGTATTAAATTTATATACACGACAATTTCCAAATGTAGAAATTCAAGTTCAAGTAGGATCAAGTGAACAAATTAAAGCTAACCATAGAGATTATCATGTGATGATTATTCGTGGTAATAAAATGATGAATTTAAGCAACACACATTTATTTAATGACGAACATTATTTTATCCATCCAAAAAATCGTAATGATGAAGTAGAAAAGATGCCGTTTATCGAATTCCAGGCTGATCCTATATATATTAATCAAATTAAAGAATGGTATGGTAGTCAAATCGGTCAAGATTATCACGCGATGATTACGGTTGATCAAGTGGCGACATGTAAAGAAATGTTATTAAATGGTGTTGGCGTGACCATATTGCCAGAAATAATGATGAAACACTTAGATAAGGAACAATTTGCGTTTCAACGCGTAGATATAGACGATAAACCGCTGATTCGTTCTACTTATTTAAGCTATGATCCAAGCATGTTACAGTTGCCACAAGTTGATTCATTTATTAATTTAATATTGGAATACGTGGAATAATAATTATTCACAATTGAATATTTTGATTCAGTTATAAAAGTAACTTTGCGAAGAGTTATATTGAATTTAATAGGAATAGAGGACGCTAAATGTTTAGTGAATTGTTACATATAAAAAATTATAAATTATTTGTTGTTAATATGATGATGTTAGGTATGGGAATTGCGATCACTGTACCGTATTTGGTATTATTTGCCACAAATGATTTAGGTATGACTTCTACCCAATATGGGTTGTTATTAGCATTAGCTGCAATTAGCCAATTTACTATGAATACAATTGTAGCGCGTTTTTCTGATACACATAGTATCAATAGAAAAACGATTATTATTACTGCACTTTTTATGGGCGCAGTCAGTTTTTCAATTTATTTTTATGTTCATGAGATATGGGTTTTTATAGTAATGTATGCCATTTTTCAAGGTTGTTTTGCCCCGGCTATGCCTCAAATGTATGCGTCAGCGAGAGAATCGATCAATACTTCTACATCAAAGGATAGAGCGAAATTCGCTAACGCTGTATTACGTTCGATGTTTTCATTTGGTTTCTTGTTCGGTCCACTTATAGGTGCGTTGTTACTTAGTTTTAAAGGATATGCAGGTTTATTTGGCGGAACGATAACAATCATATTATTCACACTTTTATTACAAGTTTTTTTCTTTAAAGATATTCAAACAAAGCGTCCGGTAGCAGATAGTACACATGTCGAAGCGGCTGCACCTAATATGCTGCGAGATAAAGTTTTATTTGTACCATTTATGGCTTTTATTTTATTACATATAGGACAATGGATGTATACGTTGAATATGCCATTGTATGTGACGAACTTTTTAAATGAGCCAGAAAGTCGAGTGGGCGTGCTAGCTAGTATTTGTGCAGGACTAGAAGTACCATTTATGGTCATATTAGGTATTTTATCGGCCAAGTTGACTACACGTACGTTACTGATACTTGGAGGTTTGTTTGGAGGATTATTCTATTTTAGTATTGGCGTATTTAACAGTCTTATCATGATGATTGTAGGCCAAGTTTTTCTAGCAATCTTCCTAGCGATTCTACTTGGATTAGGTATAAGTTATTTCCAAGATATTTTACCTGATTTTCCTGGTTATGCATCTACATTATTTGCTAATGCGATGGTGATAGGACAATTATGTGGTAATCTGCTCGGTGGTATAATGAGTCACTGGGTAGGATTAGGTAACGTGTTCTTTGTTTCAGCAGGATCAATATTTTTAGGTATGATTTTAATATATTTTACGAAAGAACAAAAATTTACAGAAGAAAGTATGGAGTAGATTGTAATGACATTGATTTTATGGTTATTTATTATAGCAGCATTTGTTTTAGCGTTTATCGGTTTAATTAAACCAATTATACCATCAGTACTTATATTGTGGATTGGTTTCTTAATTTATCAATTCGGCTTTGATAATCATCATTTGTCTTGGATATTTTATGTATCGATGGCATTGTTCACAATATTTATTATTATTGCAGATTTCATTATGAATAAATATTTTGTCAGTAAATTCGGTGGATCAAAATTAAGCGAGTATGCAGCATTGATTGGTGTTATTGTTGGTTGTTTTGTCTTTCCACCATTTGGAATAATCATTATCCCATTTATAGCGGTGCTAGTAGTTGAATTTATACAGGAGCCACACTTTTCTAAAGCTTTAAAGGCAAGTTTTGGTTCAGTTGTAGCATTTTTAGCAAGTTCTATCGCTCAAGCGATAATAATGATTATTATGGTTATTTGGTTTTTCATTGATGCATTATTAATCAATTAATTTACGTAATGAAAGATGTTACAAGAGGCATACAATCTTGGCGAGCGTTACTATAGCATAAATGAATTGGAATATAAGCAATCTTCTTGTTTTCGTTATGACTACTTTAGTATAATCACTCACATGTGTTAAAAAACGGGAATAGGAAGGGAGTCTTAAATGAAATATCCAATTGCTATATGGATGCTCGCAATCGGTGCGTTTGCAATCGGAATGACAGAGTTTGTAATTATGGGTTTATTGCCCAACATCGCTAGAGATTTTGATGTTAGTGTGAGTCAAGCTGGTCAACTGATTACAGGTTACGCCTTAGGTGTTGCGATCGGTGGTCCTATCATTGTAATGTTGACAATTAAATGGAATAGAAAATATTTATTGTTGGCATTAATGGCGATATTTATTATAGGAAACTTTGCAGCATCATTTAGTCCAAATTATGGATTCATGATGACGAGTCGAATTATTACTTCATTAGCGCACGGTTCATTTTTTGGTATAGGTTCAATATTAGCAGCAAGTATGGTTAAACCAGAAAAGCGTGCTAGTGCAATGGCATTAATGTTTATGGGGTTAAGCATGAGTAATATATTAGGCGTGCCATTTGGAACGTTAATTGGCCAAAGCTTTGGTTGGCCAATGACATTTATTATTATATCAATCATCGGAGCATTAGCATTAATAGGTATTATTATATTTGTACCAATGAAAAAAGAAACAGTTAAATCATCTGTATTAAATGAACTAAAAATCTTAAAAGAAAAACGTTTATGGTTAACATTAGCTGTTACATTATTTGGGTTTAGCAGTGTGTTTGCTTACTTTACTTATATATCAACAGTACTTATTGATGTGTCACATGTACAAGAAAATTTAATTTCATATTTATTAATTATATTTGGTATTGGTGTCACATTAGGTAATGTTGTAGGCGGAAAACTTGCAGATTGGAATTTAAATAAAGCATTAAAAATGATATTTAGTGCATTTATTTTATATTTCATCTTATTATATTTTGTGCAAATGAATGGACTCTTAATGGTAGCAGGTATTTTCTTTTTCGGTCTGATCGGATTCAGTATGAGTCCATCACTACAATATAAAAGTACATTAATTTCACAAGATGCACCAACACTTGCGAGTACACTTAACCAATCAGCATTTAATTTAGGAAATGCTTTAGGTGCGTTTATCGGAGGTGTCGTGGTAACAAATCTACCAGTTGCATCCTTAAGTTTAATTGCGCCAATATTAACATTAATTGGCCTTATATTCTTATTTATCAATATTGCAGTAGAAAAGAAAGTATAACAACATAAGTGAAACATAAACTAAAAACACGTCAGCCACTTCTTAAATTTTAGAAGTATGTGCTAACGTGTTTTTAAATTATCTTTATAAAGAAGCATTTGTATTTTTATTAGTAAAGTGATGATCAATATATAATGCTGTTGGAATGAAGATAAAAGAAATAATAATAAAAGTCCAGTTGCTGATTAATATATATGGTCCTACAGTTAAAAATGTCTGTGGAATGAAAAAAACATAAAATATCCCACATACGGATAAAAGTAAAACGAGATATGTTAAAAGCCAAGATAAATGTGATGTACTAAAACAGCGTATTTGTACTGTTTTAAATAACATCCAAATAAAGAAAAAAATGATAGCAATACCTACGATTAATGTGAGCGGAAAAGTATATAGATATAGTCGTTTTGCACCAATAAAAAATCCTGCAAATCCTTTGAGAAAACAAAAAATACCCACAAACAGCAAAATATGACGCATAATATACTTGAAAATATTTCTTATTGTTTCATTTGGTAAACGTCTAAGTTCTCTTTTTGCATGAGCTTTTGGATCATGATCAAAGAATTCCATTGCTAATGCACCATCTTTTTCTGCTTCCAACAACTGATTTAAAACACGATTTAACATTTTTTCAGAATCATGCGGATTAACACTCAAATCTGCTCTAACGTAAGTCATATAATTTTCGAAAGTATCTCGATCTGTATTATTTAAACGTAATGCTTTTACATTGTTTTCACGCATTAATTTATCGGTAGATTTCATCGGCATTTGGCATTCCTTCTTACATATAAAATATATTGATAATGCTAATTATGACTAATATAGTATTATAAATCAATAACACTTTCAAAGGAGTAATAATGGAATATTTAAAACAAACGCAACAACAGTATTTAAATGAAATTGCAGAAATTCATGAACAACAACTTAATGAACAGTATGAGCAATATCAAAACACTACTATCTCTGTTGCATTGCGCAAAGAAATGATTGAAAATGGATTAATGGCCAACACAGATGTTGTGATTATCGAAATACAACAACAACAAATGATTGCTTTTATCTGGGCAAGATATTTAAAACAATACCAAAAAGTCATTATTGAAATGATGTATGTTTCAGAAGATTATCGAAATCAAGGTATTGCGAAAGTATTAAAAAAAGAAGTGGAAATATGGGCGCATGCCAAAGGTGCTTTAGAAATCGAAAGCACAGTAGTCAACCACAATAACGCAATGAAAGATTTGAATTTTAAACTTGGATATCATATAAGTACAGTAACTATGAATAAAAGATTAATAATAAATAATGAAGATATTTAAAAATAATGATAAAATTATATTATTATTATGAAATTAACAAAAGGAGTTCTTACATGAAAAAATGTTTAGCACTCATACTTGCGTCCACTGTGTTACTTACAGCCTGTGGAAAAAATGATGAAAAAGCAACGTTAGAGAAAGATATTGATAAATTAGAAAAGCAAAATAAAGATTTGAAAAAACAAAAAAAAGATTTAGAAAAACAAAAAGATAAACTCCAAGATAAGTCAAAAAATTTAGAAAAAGATGTTAACGCTGAAACATAGGCTTCTAAATTTATTTCTTTACAAAATGATTTTATGCAATATTTCCCAGGAAATTATTGTACTATCGTTTTACAAATTGTTATAATGGGTATCATTAACGTAATGAACATAAAAATTTTCAAAAAATAGATTTGAAATTATAAGTCAGTTGTCTAGCAATACTTTTATATCAAGCGTGACTTTATAATGAATCATTTATTATACACAGTTTTTAAATAATCATTTTTCATTAGGAGAAAGAGGGAATAACGATGCATGAAAAAGATTTTGTATTACTAGAAGGGCGTTCAATTACGCTTCCAGAGTTAGGTAGAGAAATTGAAAGTATAACTGGTAGAGAAATCAAAGATTCAACGGGTGAAATTAAACGTGTTATTGCACATTTACCAAACTTTGAATCCGATACTGATACATTTGTAGCTACTTACAAATTAAATCATAAAAATGATTTTATAGATGCAACATTTACCGCACCAAAAAGTGAACGTGGTCGGTTAAAAGAAGTGGCTGTAAATGTTGAATTGATTAGTTATATTTCAAGAGCATAAGCAAAGCTTAATCCATGTGATAGCGCGGTATGAGAATAATCATAACGCGTTATTTTCTATAGAAATTTAATTTCCAGTTTAGAGGTGTAACAGTATGACAGTTTATATAGAAACTGAGCGTTTAAGGTTACGGGACTGGCAAGCAGAAGATTTACTTCCATTTCAACAGATGAATGCGAATCATCAAGTCCGTAGATATTTCCCGAGTTTACTAAGCTATCGACGTTCAGAACATGATATGAAAAAGATGAATGACATTATTATAAATCATGGTATAGGACTTTTTGCTGTTGAATTAAAAGAAACAAATGGATGGCTTGGTTTTATTGGATTGAACTATGTACCTAAAGACAGCAAATATACGTTTGATGAGCTACCATTCTATGAAATTGGCTGGCGTTTAATCCCTGAAGTATGGGGGAATGGTTTCGCAACTGAAGGTGCAGAAGCGGTACTCCAATATGCAAAACAGCATGGTATTAATGACGTATATGCATTTACTTCAGAAAATAATGCACCTTCACGTAAGGTTATGGAAAAAATAGGTATGGAATTATATGATTTCTTTGAATATCCAGAATTAAGCAAATACCATCCGCTTAAAAGACATGTTAGGTATTATAAAGATCTGACAAAACAAGCAAAATAAAATATTAAATAATGTAGTGAGACATAAATCTCATTCTTATAAAAAAGACTAATCCATATGAAAATGGATTAGTCTTTTGTTTATTACGATTTTGACCGTGCATGCTTGCCTGGGGATATGGCTCGAGCCAGTAGTCTCTCACTCATATCATTTCCCTAGGCGTCCGCACGGTACAAATTCACAATGAATAACCATGTTTTAATTATATTTTCTTTTGTGTTTGATTTTTAATGAGGTGACTCAATTTTTGTAATGCAACATCAATATCTTCAATATTTATATAAGAATATGAAAACCTTATGTGATATTGAGCGTTTTTATCATAAATTTCACCAGGGTGAATTAAAATTTGATTTTGAATCGCTAAATCGAATAGTGTCTTCATGTTTACTGGCACATTCAATTTGAACCAAATATAATAAGAACCTTTAGGTATAGACCACGTACCTAAATCTTGAAAATGTTGATTTAAAGATTTTATAAATTTATGACGTCTCTCTAAAAGCGCTTGTTTTAAATATTTTAAATGTTGTTCATGGTATATGGGATTATTTAACCACTCAGTTGCGATAAATTGTGATAGTGAACTGGCACCATAGTCATTTTGCATTTTTAAATCAGCTAAATGCATAACAACGGAAGGTTTACCTATAATCCATCCTACTCTTAAACCGGGGCTCACTGTTTTGGATAAACTACTCATATATAAAATATTATCGTTCTCTTCCAATGATTTTAAAGGTCGAGGGCGAAGACCTTCGAACCACAAGTCGCCGTATACATCATCTTCAACAATAGGGATACCTGCTTGTTGGCATTGTTGAATTAATTTATATTTTTCTGCTTGGGTATATGAATGTTGTGTGGGGTTATGTAAAGTCGGTATACAATAAAAGATACTATTTTTATATAACGTTTTTGCATTAAAAATAGTATTTATTTGTTGTTTTATTTTAGAAATCGGTAAAAAGTTAAGGTCTGCTCGAATATTATGCCATGTATGTACAGAATTTATATATGAAGGTGTTTCTATAATAATCTTTGAATTTGGTATGAGTAAACCGTCAGCGATTAGTTTTAATCCCTGCAATGCACCTGAAGTGATACAAATGTTTTCTTCATTACACGTAATCCCCAATTTTTTAACATGATTTACAATCGCTTTTCTTAAATTCAAATTACCTAAAGGGTGTTCATAATTGGTTTTTAGAGCAGTTGTCGTTTGTTTTGAAAATATATCTCGAAATTGCTTGTTTGGGATTAAATGTGGACTAAGTTCACCAGTACTTAACCGTATTATGTGCGCATCGAATTCTAATTCGTTAATTCGTTGTATAAAGTATTGGTTATTCTTTGAAGCGCTATTTTTAATATAGTCATGCCAATTCATATTATGGTTGATATATGTATTCCAATTGCTTTTTGAAACGTATAACCCTTTACGTGCTTTGCTTTCTAATACTCCATAACTTTGTAGTATTTCTAAAGACTGAATAATAGTTGAACGATTGACACGATATTGAGTAGCCAAATTCCTCTGAGAAGGTAATTTCATACCTGCTTCTAAATCACCAGTTTTAATCTTTGAAAGTATATCATCAATAATTTCTTTGTATTTTGGCGTGAACATGTTAAATCTCCTTTAAATGATTGGTTGGCTTTTTAATTTATAACTGGTTGGTAAAAATCAATTGAATATATTGTATCATGATTATATACAGAATCACGCTCCGTATTTATATTTGAATATTTAATGCGTATTATTTTGTAGAAGATTAATTCATTCAGTCGAAAACATCAGTATAATGTGTGAATTAAAGCGAAATGATGGTTAGTAGTAATTGATTGTGAATGGCTATATATACCTGCTAGTTTAGTTCGAGAGAAGGGGAAACTGGTATGGTTTAATGATGATTTTGTTATTCAGAAAGAGGAGATAATATGTTTCAACCAATGATTCATGGTTTGTTTTTAGCTTTAGGTTTAATTTTACCTTTAGGTGCACAAAATGTATTTGTATTTAATCAAGGAGCAAACCAAAAACAATTCATTAAGACAATTCCAGTGATCATAGCAGCAGGGCTATGCGATACATTATTAATTGTATTAGCTGTATTAGGTGTGTCAGTTATATTACTGTCACTACCAATGTTACAAATTGTAATTTATTGTATTGGTTTTATTTTTCTTATTTATATGGCTTGGTCATTATGGAAAGAGAAACCTCAAGCGCTTGATCGTTATCAATCAATGTCTGCGCGAAAGCAAATTGGTTTTGCTTTGTCTGTTTCATTACTGAACCCTCATGCAATTATGGATACCATTGGTGTTATAGGTACGAACGCAGCAATATATGAAGGTACAGATAAAATGTTTTTTACCATAACTACAATCATTGTTTCTTGGTTTTGGTTTATATTTTTGGCTATTGCTGGCAAAGTCGTAGGTAATATTGATAAAACTGGAAAATATATCTTAATATTAAATAAATTTTCAGCAATGATTATTGTGATAGTTGCATGTATCATATTAAAACAATTATTAGTAATACTATTTTAAACATAAGAAAAGCAGAGATAATTGCATCGTAATGCATACATATCTCTGCTTTTAAAGTTAATCGTAACTTCTAACACCTAAAGGCTTATAGTTATGAATCGTTTCGAACAGCTCTTCAGGATTGTTACATAGTGGTGCAAGTGATTGATATTTTTTATCGATAAATCCCTCATGAATCATATGATCAATCAATGTTTGTAAAGGCTGGAAAAAACTGTTGATATTATAGATAGCGATTGGCTTTTCATGAATACCAATTTGTGACCAACTATACATTTCAAAAAATTCTTCTAAAGAGCCAGCGCCTCCTGGGGCCATGACAAATGCATCTGCTAATTCTGCCATTTTGTTTTTTCTTTCATGCATAGAATCAACTAATATGAGTTCACTTAGTCTAGTACTAGTAATTTCTCGTTCGTTTAACATATTGGGCATAACACCAATGGCACTACCGCCATGATCTAATACACCATCTTGAATTGCTCCCATAATACCAACAGAACCAGCACCAAATACCAGTTCATAATTATGTTTAGCCATATAAGTGCCTAACTGATAAGCTTCTTTCATGTAGGATGCGTCTTTACCTTTACTTGCACCACAATAAACAGCAATTTTTTTCATACTCTATTCCTCCGTAAATAATGACAAATCATTAATTATAGACAAAAAATTTTGTTCAAATATCGCAATGTCATCTGCTGTAAAAGCAGAAGGACCTTTAGTACGCCCGCCACTTTTTCGGAATTGTGCACTAGCATGTCGTTGTTCTAACAAGGTGTTGATATTATTTTGATTGAACACAAACCCTTTATGGTGCATAACAACTATAGCTTTATTTAATAATAAACTCGCAAGTCCATAATCTTGTGTTATTACAATATCTTCTGATTGAGTGATTTTAACTATTTTATAATCGACCGCATCTGGGCCGTCATCAACATAAATGATATTGACGTGATCAGGTTGTACTTTTGAAGAAAAATGACTAAAGCTTCGAACGACGGTAACAAAGATGCTTGTCCCTTTCGTCAATTCAACAACAGAATTGGTAACAGGACAAGCATCTCCATCAATGATGACTTGAGTCATAATAATTATTTACCTTTTTCTTCATTGTTTTGTTTAACAATGCTTTTAGCAACATAATTTTTGTACTTTTTGAATTCCGCTAAACGATCTTTTTTATTTTTATCGCGAGCTTTGTCTTCTTCTTTATGACGTTTATCTATATTTTTTTGTAATTTCTTATTGAATTTATTTATTTCTTTGCGATTTTCTTTTTCAAGTTTTTCGCCTTTTTGTTCTGTTTCTTTGTCTAGTTTTCCTGGAGTCATGCCAACTTTTTCCATGTGTTTGTTAGATTTTTTCATAGATTGAATACGTTGTTTTTCATTTTCTTGACGTTTCTTATCTTCTTCATTGTGGCGTTTGTCTATATTTTTCTGTAATTTCTTATTCATTTTCTCTGCTTCTTTACGATTTTCTTTTTCAAGTTTTTCGCCTTTTTTCTCAATATAAGCAGGATCGTGCTCTTTAGCAATACGTTTTAGTTCGCGTTTTTGATCTATATTATGTTTTTTATCAATAACATAATCTTTTGCGTTTGAAGATTTATCTACTACTGTATCTTTAATTTGAACAGATTTGTTTGCTACGGTTTTTGAAGCTTTAGCAGTTGCATCACTGGCTTTTTTAACATCTGGATGATCTTTAATACGTTTACGTTCAACGATTAACGGTACTAAAAACACAGGCGCTACTGTGATGATTGTTTTAATTAATTGCTTTTTGTCCATACTCGTTGCCTCCAATAATTTTATACTATCTACTTATTACCCCATAATACATCATAATAAACGGTAAATACACGTTCTTTCATGGATTTATTGCTATAATTTTAGAAATGAAATTTAAGAAGAGGCTGGACAAATTATTTGTCTCAGCCTCTAACCATTTTACTGTCCACTGATTCCCTGGCCTATACCAAAGCCGAAGTAAAGGATTGCGATTATAATAACTAACACAATTCTATAAATGGCAAATGGAATCAATTTTATTTTACTAATTAAGAATAAGAATGTTTTAATGGCAATTAAACCAACGATAAATGCTGTGATAAACCCTAGGAAGTAAAAACCAATGTGGTTTAAATGAATATATTCAAAGTTTTTTACTAGTGATAAACCACTTGCTGCTAACATCACAGGAACTGCCATAATAAATGTGAAATCAGAAGCAGATTTATGGTTCATTTTCATAAGTACACCTGTTGAAATTGTAGAACCAGATCTACTGAAACCAGGCCACATAGCGATAGCTTGAGATAAACCAATTACAAAAGCTTGGAAATAATTAATTTGATCTACTGTTTGTGGATTCGTAACTTTTTTACTGTATATATCTGCAATAATCATATATATTGCCCCGATAAATAATCCAATCATGACTGTTGGGACACTAAATAAATATTTTTCAATAACATCGTCAAACATTAAACCAAGGATACCGGCTGGAATCATACCCACAATGATGTGGAGTAAGTTTAAGCGTTTTGGTTTTTGACCGATACCATCGATGGGCTCAGATCTATATTTACCTATATGTAACATTTCAAAATAACGTTCACGGAATACCCAGGCTCCTGCGAACACAGAACCGAGCTGAATCACAATTTTAAAGGTGAATGCAGATTCAGAGCCTAAAAATTGAGTTGATTTTAACCACATATCATCTACAAGAATCATATGACCAGTAGAAGATACAGGTGCAAACTCAGTTAATCCTTCGACAATTCCTAGAATGATTCCTTTTATCAATTCAAGCAATATCATAATTAACCTACTTTCATAATATGGATTATAGTTTATTCATTTTCATTTTATAATAATAGCACATTAAAATTATAAAGTGCCATAGATAAATAAGATTTTGGACTAAAGACTGAGGAAAAAGGTACTTACTTCAGTTAATGGAGGCGAAAAGTACATCATTATAAATTTCCATTAGAACGGCAAAATATTTTTTGGGAAACTTTATTTATAATTTAATAAGTTTATAATGATGAAAAGTTTACTGTTTATGTTTAAAATTTAATAATTCAATCGTTTAATTATAATTATGGCAAAAATATGAATTAAGTAAATAAAAATGTATTAATTTTTGAGCCAATTCATTTCATTTTAATACAATCCATATATAATATGAACCAGGTGATATTTGTGAAAAGATTAACAAGTTTAGCGATGAAGTATAAAATTTATCCAATATTAATGTTTGTAATAAGTACAGTATTAGCGATTACTGTAGTCATTCAGAACGTTGCTATAGCAGAAATTTTAAATGCAATGTTACGCAATACACATCAAGATTTGTTAATTTTACTACTAGTGACATTAATTATTTTATTAGCAAGAGCGATATTTAATACAATAAATCAAATGATAGGTAATCGTATGTCTGCTCGCGTTAAATATGACTTACGACGTCAATTGATTTTGAATAAATCGTCAGAACCCATTGGTGTTCAAATAAATACACTAACTGAAAATATAGATGGCATAGTACCATTTTTTAATAGTTACTTTCCTCAGGTTTTTAAGTCAATGATGATACCGCTATTTATCATAATTGCAATGTGCTTCATACATTTGAACACTGCTTTAATTATGATTGTAACTGCACCATTTATACCAATGTTTTATATCATTTTTGGGTTGAAAACACGTGATGAATCAAAAGATAAAATGACCTATTTAAATCAATTTAGTCAGCAGTTTTTAAACAAAATAAAAGGGCTGATTACGCTCAAATTATTTAATAAAACTGAGGCTACAGAACAGTCTTTATATGAAGAAAGTACAACATTTCGAAATTTAACGATGCGTATTTTAAGAAGCGCCTTTTTATCGGGATTGATGTTGGAGTTTATCAGTATGCTAGGTATTGGCCTTGTTGCTTTAGAAGCGGGTCTAGGATTGATATTGTTTGATAGTATAGATTTTAAAACGGCAGCTATAGCAATCATATTAGCCCCTGAATTTTATAATGCTATTAAAGATTTAGGTCAATCTTTTCATACTGGAAAGCAAAGTGAAGGATCAAGTGATGTTGTCTTCGATTTATTAGATCGACAAGAGCGATATGTAAAATCACAAGTGCAAACGAATAGTTATCAAAAGCCATTAATACAACTTGAGCATGTGTATTATAAATATGACGACACACAACATCATGCTTTGGAAGATATCAATCTTAGTATTTATGATGGAGAACATATTGCATTAATTGGAAAAAGTGGGGCTGGAAAGTCTACTTTAGCCCAAGTTATAGCACAACATTTTAAACCGCAATATGGCTCTGTGATCTATAAACAACAATTAAAAATTGGTTTTTTAAGTCAGCATCCATATATTTTTAACGCATCTATTAGAGATAATATGACCATGTTCCAAAAAATTGATGAAGATAAAATTTTAGAAGCGCTTGACGATGTTAACTTAAAACAGGTTGTCAATGCGTTAGAAAACGGTATTGATACTTGGATTGGTGAAGGTGGAGAGATGCTCTCTGGAGGACAGATGCGAAGAATTGAACTGTCACGTTTGTTATTATTACAACCTGATGTATTGATATTTGATGAACCTGCAACGGGATTGGATGTACAAACAGAACATGTCATTCAATCTGTGATAAACAAAAAGTTTAAAAATACGACTATCATCACTATCGCACATAGAGAAAATACCATAAAAAATGCAGATAGACGTATAAAGATTAATGAGGGTTCTGTTGAGTCTATAAAAGTAATCAAGCAAAATGCGTATAAAGGTGGTGACTTGTGTTGAGACCACATATTCAATTTAAGTTAGATAAAGATTTAATTTTATCTATCATTGTAGGTATATTAGGCAGTTTAACTGCATTAAGCATGTTTTTCTTAAGTGGTTATATGGTAACGCAAAGTGCTTTAGGTGCACCATTATTTGCTTTAATGGTTTTAATTGTTTCTGTTAAAATGTTTGGATTTATACGTGCTGTTGCAAGATATATCGAACGATTATTATCTCACAAAGCAACATTTACTATGTTGAGAAATGTGAGGGTGCAATTTTTCAAAAATATTATACCTGTCGTACCAGACGTGTATAGAAAATTTAAATCCAGTGATTTACTTGGCCGTATGGTTGGTAGTGTGGAAGCACTACAAAATATTTATTTAAGAGTTTATTATCCACCAGTAGTCATTGGCTTAACGGCGTTGATTGCAATGGTTGTGACTTTTTATTTCTCATTTGTTCATGCAATTATCATCTTTATTAGTATGTTGATAACATTGGTTTTAATTCCTTGGTTAAGCGCGAAAAAGGCACAATTATTAAAAAGGGATGTTAATCGTATACAAGATCAATTTTTAAATCAATTTTACGATTATAAAGAAGGGTATCAAGAACTTGCACGATTTGACCAAACAGAATATTATCAGCATCAGGTTTTAGAACAATTGAATGCGTATGAACAAGCACAAGCAAAAGAACAACGCTTTTTATCGTTGTATGAATATAGCTTAAATCTGGTTTCAATGATTGCTTTATTTGCAACTTTATATTTGGGTGTCACACTAGTGCAAAATCAACAGCTAGATGTTGTTTACTTAACAAGTATTGTTTTGATGATGTTAACATTATTTGAACAAGCAATTCCTATGAGTAATGTGGCTTATTATAAAGCGGATACGGATGAAGCTTTAAACAATATCAATGAAGTTATTGCACACCCAATTCAACAAGGCAATCAACCACTATCATTGGATAATGCTGTACATCAACCATTAGTAGAAGTTCAAAATGTTGATTTTAAATATTGGAATCAATCGAATTACACTTTAAAAAAAGTACAGCTGAGTGTGCAAGAAGGTGAACATGTTGCAATTATTGGTCCTTCTGGTTCAGGAAAGAGTACCTTATTACAATTAATGTTAGGTCTCTATCAAAGTGAAGATGGCACGGTTTTAATAAATAATCAAGATATTACAAGTATTTTAGATTCAGATAAATACAGTTCGATTAATGCTCTATTACAGTCACAACAATTATTTGATGGTACAGTACGTGATAATTTATTCACTGATCAAGAAGATGCAGTAATCGAAGATGTTTTTGATACACTAGGTTTATCACACATTGATTTAGATAGACACATCACACTTTCAGGTAATACACTATCTGGTGGTGAAATTCAAAGAATTGGTATTGCTAGATTATTATTAAAAGAGGCTCCGATTTGGGTGCTTGATGAACCTACTACAGCGTTAGATATTTATCATACGAATCTTGTGATGGATGAAATTCACAAACAATCTCAAACATTAATCGTTGCAACACATGATTTACGATTACTACCCAAATTTGATAAAATCATGGTTATGGTTGACGGGGAAATCATAGAATATGGAGATTACCAATCGTTACTATCAAACAAAGGCTATTTATATCAAATGGTCATGTTAAATCAAGCGTGACTTTTTAATAAAAAGTAGCAAATAAGTACTTGATTTGTAAGTGGAAAATGTTAAAAATTTAATATGAAGCTCTTACAAATGAACGAATCACTGAAGTATTTGTGCAGAAATGTATAATTACTTCAGTGATTTATTAATAGTATTTAAAAAAGGGGCGGGATAGAAATCTAATTTTATTAAAAGATTCCTCCTTCCACCCTCGTAAGAATGACTAGCATTGAAAAAAGTATAAAATGATTACCTGAGCAGTCGCTCATGCATAAGCCCCACTAACCCAACAAGTTGGGAAGTGGGGCTTTACAATAAGAAAGAGTCTAGGACAATTCAATGCTGTCCCAGACTCTAGCTTTAAATTAATATATTTAATTAATCAATTTCATATAGTTTTACTTTAACATTAGAAATTTAGCATTATTTTGCTTTTTCTTCAGTAAAGGCATTAATTACTTTTGAAAGTAATCGATTTAGTTCTTTGTTTTCTTCTGCGCTAAGTGAAGATGCAACTGCCACATCTTGGCATGCTGTATCCAATTCAGGTCGAATTGCTTCACTTTTATCTGTTAAGTGGATAAACACTTCACGTTGATCTACTTCAGAACGTTCACGTTTAATTAAATCAACTTGCTCCATTCTTTTTAGTAATGGAGATACAGTACCTGTATCAAGTGCTAATTCAGTTACGACTTTTTTCACGTTAACAGGTGAATCAGCCCATAAGATTGTTAAAACTAAAAACTGTGGATATGTTAATTTGTATTTTTTAAAGACATTGTTAGAGTAGTAGCGATTTACTTGTCTTTGAGCATTATACAAACTGAAACATAATTGATCCTTTAAATTAAGTGGTTCAGACATAAAGTTCTCCTCCAGACATTCTATCCGTTTTGTTCTTTCTGTTTCGGATTTGAATCCGTCTATTGTTGTGTTACACTTCCTCAAGCATACTTTCACACTGTGCCATGCTAAAATAAAGTATGTATAAAGTTTAGAAGAAAGTCAACATTTTATCAAGTGAAAGGTTAATTATAAGAATAATTAAGGTTTTACGCAAACATTTTTATTTATGAAATGAGTGAGTATATGAAAAATATTAACAATCAGAAAACCAAAATTACGATTATTACAGGATTTCTAGGAAGTGGTAAAACAACTTTCCTCAGTAAATATATAAAATATTTACAAAAAAGCAATGAAAATCCGGGCGTAATCGTAAATGAATACGGTAATTTAGATATAGATAGCTATGCTATTAGCAATGATATTGAGGTTGTGTCAATATTAAATGGTTGCGTATGTTGTGATATGCAACTAGATTTAATAAAACAATTAAAACATTTTCTAAGCAAAAGTGCAATGCGCCATATAATAATTGAGGCGACAGGTTTAGCACATCCAATTGAAATTATTGCGGCATGTCAGGATCCTGAAATCATTGAACAAGTCGACCAACCTACAGTTATAGGATTGGTGGATGGGCCTCGCTTCTTAAATCGTTTTCAATATACCAACCATACAATTCAATTGATGGAAGAACAATTATCTGTGTGTCATGACATAGTGATGAACAAAATGGACCTCATTGATAATCATGCACATGATATTGATGAAGCAATTCACAAAATTAATCCAACAGCATCTAAATATTTTACTACATATGCAGATATGGATATGAATCAAATTAGTTCGGTTGCAAATGGAAATCAAATGAAAATAAATTCCCATGTACATCATCATGGTATAAATCGTATACATTATCATTTTTCTGGACCGATTAATAGACAATTATTTTATCAATTTATTTTACGGTTACCAGATAATGTTCTAAGATTAAAGGGATATGTGAAATTTAAAGATGTACCCGAAGATATTTATGAATTTCAATATGCTTTTGGGTTGCCAGATTATCAAACGATTGATAAAGAAGTGTCCTTGACGATAGTTATTATTGGTGAGCAATTAGATGTAAATAAACTACGAAATCAATTAGATATGCTACAATTTACCTAATTTAAATTAATGTAATGAAGAAGGGGGTTTGATTCACTATGGAAAGAGTGAAGATTAACCAACATGTATCCTTTTCAAATGTAATACAAGGATTTTGGAGAGCAAAAGATTGGAATTGGACACCACAACAGTTAAATCGCTATATTAATGAACTAGTTGAACGTGGTATTACTACGATGGATCACGCAGATATATACGGTGATTATAGTTGTGAAGGAATTTTTGGAGAAGCGCTTAAATTATCACCTAATCTACGTGAACATCTTGAAATTGTTTCTAAATGTGGCATCGTATTGCCATCAGACCATTTAGCGGCAGCAGATGGACATCGATACGATCATAGTAAAAAACATATCACAGAAACTGTGGAACGTTCTCTCAAACAATTACAAGTAGAACAACTAGATTCATTACTGATTCATAGGCCATCACCATTGATGGATCCACATGAAATCACAGAAGCTGTTAAATCTTTAGTTAAAGAAGGAAAAATCAAATCGTTTGGAGTATCAAATTTCAACAAATCGCAGTATGATTTATTAAGTAAATGTTTAGTTTGTGATAAATTACATATTACTTTAAATCAATTAGAAGTTTCTCCTTATACGTTAGATGCAATTGAAGATGGAACCATTAACTATATGTACAAAGATGATGTTAAAATAATGTCATGGAGTCCATTGGCTGGAGGAAAACTGTTTGATCTTGAAGATGAAAAAACAGCAAGAATTACTGCGATTATATCTCCATTGGCACAAAAGTATAATGTTACGACAACTGCAATTATTATGTCTTGGTTAAAGAAACATCCAGCTTCAATCATGCCAGTGTTAGGCACGCAAAAGATTAATCGTATTGATGAAGCATTACAAGGTATGGCAACAACGTTAACTGACCAAGAGTGGTTTGATATTTATACAGCTTCCTTAGGTCATGATATTCCTTAGATTTTAATTTAGAAGGAGCGTAGAACATGAGTAATCAAAGTGAACAACACCTTAGAAATCAGTTTAGATTTCAACGCAATTTTATTAATTTTCCTTTTTTGGGTTTTGCAATAGTAATTGCTTTATTAAACATAATATATCCTGATATTAATTTAATGATGACATTATTTGGCCTGTTCTTTTTTTACAATGGTGCGATATTGTTTGTTGCGTTTATTAAACATTATAAACGCGTTATGGTATTAGCAATCATCTTAACCTTATTATCATTAGCACTATTTGGAATGACGATGTATTTATATGCTAAATCAAATAATTTACTATAATGTTCAATATTATTTGATTTAAATAATTAGGAGGGCATACATGGAGCAATGGATCACTCACTTTATGGAACAATATGGTTATTGGGGAATTGCTTTTCTAATATTTTTCGAGAATATCTTTCCACCTATACCATCTGAAATCATCTTAACCTTTGGTGGTTTTATGACTACACACTCTAACTTGAATTTTATTGGTGTAACACTAACATCAACTGTGGGATCTGTTGTTGGAGCGATTGTCCTTTATGGCATTGGTGCTTGGATAGGAGAGCGAAATTTATATAAAGTTGTAGATCGTTATGGAAAAATCATACGAGTAAAAAGAAGTGATTTAGATAAAACACTGCAATGGTTTGAACAATACGGTTATTGGACGATATTTTTCTGTCGATTTGTACCGCTTTTAAGAAGTTTAATTTCAATTCCAGCCGGTTTAACACGTATGAACATGCCTTTGTTTTTATTATTTACAACAATTGGTACATTGATTTGGAATATCGTTTTAATTTATTTAGGACAAACAGTTGGTAGCAATTGGCATGTTATCGTGCACTATATGGATATTTACTCTAAAATTATTTATATCGTACTTATTATTCTAGCTGTTTTTATTATTTGGAAGTGGTTGAAACGCCAACGAAAACATAAGTGAAAGTGATGATAGTTAAACGAACTAACTCAATAAATTGAGAAGTGATTTAAGGATTACCTGAGCTAGCGCTCATGCATAAGTCCCACTAACTCAATAAATTGAGAAGTGGTTTAGGGATTACCTGAGCTAAAGCTCATGCATAAGTCCCACTAACTCAATAAATTGAGAAGTGGGACTAAAAAATACTGAGACAATTCATTTGTCTAGCATTATAAGGGGCTGACATTATGACAAAACAAAAGATTTCTATTATAGGTGCTGGTAATACAGGATCTACCTTAGCTTTTATTATCGCTAAACATGAATTAGCGGATGTTGTATTGATTGATCAACCTAAAAATGAAGGACAGGTTAAAGGTAAAGCACTGGATATATTACAAAGTAGTCCAATTTATGGATTCGATGTAAATGTTTCAGGATCAGTAGATTATTCTGATACAAAAAATTCAGATATTGTTGTAATTACTGCAGGGGTACCACGTAAGCCTGGAATGAGCAGAGACGATTTGGTTAAAATAAATGAACAAGTAATGGAAGAAGTTACAAAAGAAATTGTTAAATACTCCCCAGAATGTAAAATAGTAGTGCTTACCAATCCAGTTGATGCAATGACTTATACAGTCTTGAAAGCATCAGGTTTTTCTAAAAAACGTGTTATTGGACAGTCAGGTATATTAGATACTGCAAGATATCAAACATTTATAGCAGAAGCTTTAGGTATCTCTATTAAAGATGTTAAAGGGTTAGTTCTAGGTGGTCATGGAGATACGATGCTTCCATTAGTAAATGCTACAAATGTTAATGGTGTTCCATTGACTAAATTATTAGATGAAACTACTATTAGCCAAATTATTGAACGCACTCGAAAGGGTGGTGCTGAAATAGTGGAATTACTAGGTACAGGTTCTGCTTATTATGCGCCAGCTTCGGCGGTATATAGTATGTTGGAAGCAATTTTGAAAGATCAACAACGTTTATTACCTGCCATCGCATATTTAGAAGATGAATACGGTTTTTCTGATATTTGCTTAGGTGTGCCTACAATATTAGGTGGAAATGGTATAGAACGCATTTTAGAGCTTACACTTTCGGATGAAGAATTAAAGCAATTACAAATTTCAGCAAATGCTGTTCAACAAGTGAAAAAATCACTTAAAAATAAATAATTTAATATTTTAAAAAATAAAACCCATAATAGTGTTCTGTAGTTTCAGAACGTAGACAACCCCTTCGCATTAATTTGTGAAGGGGTTGTCTATTTTTATAGTTTTTTCAAAATAGTAGTGGTATTTCAGACCATTATTGGTCATTTTACTAACCATATTGCCATTTTTTAAAGATTCATGGCAACACAAATTAGCATGGTATCCATAGAAAATTTGTCACTCAGAGACTATTTTTAGTGTGATATTGGCAGTGATTTGGGCGGACTCCTGCGGGAAGAGCACTAGCCGAAGACTACAGGCTAAGGCAGTGCCCGCGGAAAGCGTGCACAAAAAAACTGCCAACAAAGTCGGAGACTTTGTCGACAGTCTGAACACACAGTAGTGTTCTGTGGGTTTTTAACTATATATTTTAGTTCGTGATTACATTCTGAAAATACAGATATATACCGCAACGTATTCAAAAAAAGTTAAAATATACATATACTTTAATCTTATCTTTGTTTTAATAGAAACATGCCAATTAGGATATTTTCGTTCATAATAAAATAATTGTAAATAAAATAAACCGATACCTAGTGGTAAACACATAAGCAAGATGCTTTTTGTGTATGAAAATCCTACGTCATGAAGTAAATGTCCAATAATTAATTGAAATACGATGAGTACAATAAGTAAAATTAAGATATTAAAAGTCATTTTGTACGTTGTACTCCTTTCGCAAATGTATAAATTAAAATTTGAAGTAATACCAATAATATGACAAATAGGAAAGCATCAAAATCTAAATGATTGACAACTTCTCTATAAATTCGAAGTGGTTCATTGATAATATAAACAGAATGCAAACGTAAGAACCGTCCAATATAAATACCTAAGCCATTTAAAAACATCATAATGAGTATAATGGTTCTATTTAACCAACGGTGAGTTGTAAAGTTTTCCATTTCTACAAACATCAAAATTAATAAATATAAAGCTAATAAGACGCCAGCAACTAAAAATGTAAAATACACCCATTCAACGATGATTAAACCTTGATAAAAATTAAAAGTAAATTGATTTAAATGTATTAAATCCGTAACCATATATAGCGTATTGGGCACCATGCATAAAAATATAAGCACAAAAACGATAAATAATGGCCATTCATATTTATATTTCGGTTTAAATAAATTTAATAGTAAGCATAATTCGAATGGAACATATGCTAGAAAGAGATTAAGCGTCATAAATTGATAAAATTGATTAAAGAAAATTGATATGATCATTAAAATTAAAAATATTGTTCTAGCAATGTAACGAGGGGCGATACTTACACCTACTTTCTTTTTGGATTTATATTTGTGTTAAGCACACAAGCTCATATAATTATTTTTATAGAGTATAACTATAGCTGAAGTTTAAAAAACAACTTTACCTGAAATGGAATTTTTATATAATCTTGTCTATGAAGTATTAGATATTGTTTTGTACATGATAATAAGTATTAATTTTAAACAACAAATAAAAATCCCCTTAAAAAGCTTATTGCCAAGGGAACATAAACGTAAAATTACGAACGTGATTTTTTATAATACAATTTATAGACAGAAATTTCAATTATAAACACTAGTCAAAATGAATGAAAACGTTTTATAGACAAAAACAAGTTAAACATAAATATTTATTTTCAAATAAGGGATAATCCATAAAATTTGGATTATCGTGTAAGACTTTTGCCAGTTGTCAATTAGTATAGTTCGATTCAATAGTTATTTACATAATCAATCCTTGAGCGTCAACACGTTTCAAAATTGTAAAAAAGATACATGTTAATACAAAAAACAAATGGAGCATGGTAGTCGGCGATATTACAAAAATTTCATAAACGTATAAAAACGTTAATTTCTATATAATTTCAATAGAAATTAACGTTTATGCTTTAGGCAGAGATATTAATATCCATGATGCTTGATTAGTATAGATTACTTTTTTTAATCCTTTACTTATAAAAAATAATATTTAAATTGATATATTTTTATAAGTTAAATACAGTTAATGTATTATTTGAATAATGTTAAAACTTTGTTGGGTGGGCGCCAATGAATTACAAATCTAATAGATTTAAGCCAATGTCGGCATTGTGTTTACGATTTATATCTAAGTTTGTCATTGTAATGACGATTTCTGCAGTAGCTGAAACAACTGCTTTTGTTAAATGACCACTTAATGTTTCATATTGATTAGTACCAAAAGTTGCATGTAAATGTGCAAATGGCTTTTCATCAATATGAGAAATATTACCTAAAAGGCTAATTAATTCTAAAGGTTCTTTAATTTCTTTTTTTTCATAGGTTTTAGTTTCTAAATTATAGAAATTTAATTCTACGTCATCACAAGCGCCGATACCACTAACTGTTCCAAATTTACCATTTTGCTCACGAGCAAGATCCGTTACAGCTTCAACAATGTCTTCACCTTGTTCTAAAACTAATACGATTGTATTACCATCTACTTGATATACCATTTGAAAACCTCCATTCAAATTATTGCATTTAATATCATTATACAATTAATTATTTATGAGATGTATAATAGTGTTTGAAAATGTAAGTTTTTCTATTGTTTTTCTGTAGGAAAATGTTATAGAATGTTCTAATATTGTGCATTCCTCTAAATTAACGATACAAAACAAGATGATGAAAAAAGTGTATAAAAGAATGGAGTGAGAAACGTGAATAAACAATTTTATATTTTATATTTTAATATCTTTTTAGTCTTTTTAGGTATAGGTCTAGTTGTACCAGTGCTACCAGTATATTTAAAAGATTTAGGTTTAAAAGGTAGTGATTTAGGAATTCTTGTTGCGGTCTTTGCACTCGCACAAATGATTATTTCACCATTTGGTGGTACGCTTGCAGATAAATTAGGTAAAAAATTAATTATTTGTATTGGACTTGCACTTTTTGCAATTTCAGAATTCTTGTTTGCCGCAAGTCACACGTTTTCTCTACTAATCATTTCTAGAATATTAGGTGGTTTTAGTGCTGGAATGGTCATGCCTGGTGTTACTGGGATGATTGCGGATATTTCTATAGGAAAAGATAAAGCAAAGAATTTTGGTTATATGTCGGCGATCATTAATTCAGGCTTTATTTTAGGACCTGGTTTAGGAGGTTTGCTGGCGGAAGTATCGCATAGATTGCCGTTCTATGTGGCTGGTACAAGTGGTGTCGTGGCACTTATATTATCTATTACATTAATTAAAAATCCGAAAAATGAAACGCAAGATGGTTTTACACAATATCAACCTGAATTATTGGCTAAAATAAATTGGAAAGTGTTCCTCACTCCAGTCATTTTAACGCTAGTGCTTGCATTTGGTTTGTCTGCGTTCGAAACATTATTCCCTTTATATACAGCCGATAAAGCACATTATTCACCTATAGATATCTCCTTTGCAATTACCGGTGGCGGTATTTTTGGTGCGATATTCCAAGTGTTTTTCTTTGATAAGTTTATGAAATACTTTGAAGAGCTTACTTTTATTACGTATGCATTACTTTATTCAGCGATTATTTTACTTGCATTGACGTTTATGCATAGTTACTGGTCAATTATGATTATTAGTTTTATAGTATTTATTGGTTTTGATATGATTCGTCCAGCAATTACCAATTATTTTTCTAATATAGCTGGAAATCGTCAAGGATTTGCTGGTGGGTTAAATTCGACTTTTACCAGCATGGGGAATTTCATAGGCCCATTAGTAGCGGGTACATTATACGATATTAATTTTGAATTTCCACTGTATATGGCGATATTAGTGATGTTTATTGGTATGATCGTAATATTTTTTGAAAAAACAATTAGAAATCGTCTAAAAAAATCATAAATTTAATAAAAGACGCAGCCATTTTGCTATGGTTATTACTAAATGTTTATGAATGGCATGTAAAAATGAAAATGAATAATTATTTTATAAAAGACAAATTAGCTAATGTTATAGGAGTAAGAGATGAAATTAGAACTACCATTTTAATTTCGTCTCTTACTTTTTTTATTAAGCAAATTAAACATGGCAATTTTTAACCATACGTTCATTAGCAAGATTGCTAAATATGTATGAAGTAACAGGGTGTAATGGTTAATGAATTAAGTGATATAAGAATTATCAGAATTTGTACATTAGAATTTCAAATATGACACGAATGTTAAATAAAGTTGCACACATAATATTCATGTTACAGAAATTACAATTGTTTTAAATTGTGGTCTATATAAGTTTTTTGTTAAATATTTGTGATAATATGTTGTTATTATTAAAGAGAGATGATTAAGGGGATAAAGTTGAAGAATTTACTATTATCAATATTGGCTTTCCTATTAACATGTTGTTTCATATTTTTATTAGTGTTAGTTACGAACCAACAAGTGCTTGCAAAAGTACATGAAACAATATCGAGTTATTCCGATACAAATAATGTTGCCCAATCCAAAGCAGGGGAAGAAAAAGCAGATTTTGATTCAAATGTGCCGGATGACACAAGACATGACGTGCCAAAAGAAAAGCCATATAATGCAAAAAACCACGAACCTATAGCAAAATTAGCAACACATGATTTGAATGATAAAGAGGCTGGCGAAATCAATTTGCCTCAATTTTCAGAAGCGCTAAATAAAGCGCAAAAAATGGTTGATAGTGATAACCATTCTGAAAATGAATATAATGACTATGGTATTGATAGTACATGTGAGGGGACATATTACTATATTTTCACTTTCAAGAATAAGCAACATCCCGAAACATATTATAGAGTAACTGTAGATCAAAATAATAAAGCAAGGATATTTGATGATGCTTATAAAGTGCAAAATCACCAAGACCAAGACAAACCGAGAATATCACCACATGAGTCAGAAGTAATAGCTCAAAAATATGCAAAAGATGCACTAGGAAACAATGCAACCTTGAAGCAAGTACATGCTTCAAAGCAAGGTATGTTTTATACATTTTATGATGCGACCGCTAAAAAAGAATATAAAGTTATTGTGAATAAACTGGGTGATGTCATACGTCAACCTGCACTAAAATAGGAAAATGAAAACATTCAACTTTTAGATTCTATTGAAGTTGGATGTTTTTTATTGTCATAAAAAGTATAAAGTTAAATGTATCGATGTTATTATTATATTAAGTTTAAACTGATTTATACTTTGATGAATATTTAATTAATAAAAATTGAAAAGGATGAATGTTTTGAAAAAAATAAAAAAAGCAATTATACCTGCAGCAGGATTAGGTACAAGATTTCTTCCGGCAACAAAAGCTATGCCAAAAGAAATGTTGCCGATTTTAGATAAGCCAACGATTCAATACATTGTAGAGGAAGCAGCTCGTGCTGGTATTGAGGATATTATAATTGTAACCGGTAAACACAAGCGAGCAATTGAAGATCATTTTGATAATCAAAAAGAATTAGAAATGATTTTAGAAGAAAAAGGAAAAACGGATCTATTAGAAAAAGTGAATTATTCTACAGAACTTGCTAATATTTTTTATGTAAGACAAAAAGAACAAAAAGGGTTAGGACATGCGATTTATTCAGCACGTCAATTTATTGGCAATGAACCTTTTGCGGTACTATTGGGTGATGATATTGTGGAGTCAACACAACCAGCCATTAAACAATTGATAGATACATATGAAGAAACTGGTAAATCTGTAATCGGTGTCCAAGAAGTAAATGAAAATGATACACATCGTTACGGCATCATTGATCCGTTAGGTAAAAGCGGGCGTCAATATGAAGTGAATCAATTTGTGGAAAAACCGAAACAAGGAACGGCACCTTCAAATTTAGCGATTATGGGGCGTTATGTGTTAACACCTGATATCTTTGAATATTTAGCAAACCAAGGTAAAGGCGCCGGTGGAGAGATTCAACTGACAGATGCTATTGAAAGAATGAATAAAGAAAGTCAAGTCTATGCCTACGACTTTGAAGGTGAGCGTTATGATGTCGGTGAAAAATTAGGTTTTGTAAAAACTACAATAGAATTCGCTTTAAAAGATCAAGAAATGAATGAAGCATTAACGAAATTCATTAAACAACTCAAGCTAGATTGATGATTTGGGATAAAATTATTTTGATATGCATAAAACATTTTTAATCATATGAGGTATCGAAATGAAACAAAAGAAAACAAATGCTATGCGCATGTTAGATCGTCAAAAGATAAAATACAATGTCAATACGTATGAAATCTCGGATGAACATATGGACGGCACTGAAGTAGCACACAAAGTTGGCATAGAAGATAAATACGTATATAAAACACTTGTTTTAGAAAATAGTCATCACCATCATTTTGTGTTTATTATTCCAGTAAGTGATACATTAGATATGAAAGCGGCAGCTAACGCCGTAAATGAAAAGAAACTACAATTAATGCCTTTAGATGAACTTAAAAACGTAACAGGTTATATTAGGGGCGGTTGTTCACCGATTGGAATGAAAAAACAATTTCAAACTATTGTCGATCAGCAAGCAACTTGTATAGATTCTCTTTATATTAGTGGCGGAGAACGTGGGGTACAGATTGAAATGACAGTTGATGACTTGATTAAAATAACTAATGCAAAAGTGTTGAACGTCACTCATCAATAACAATATAATAAGATAATTAAAATCACGAAGTGGTCATGATACCATTTCGTGATTATTTAATGAGCAGTAAGCAATCATATACTTTTATGAAATCGCGAGCGTTAATGATTTGAAATTTTATTCGAATTTTTCGCTCTTTTTTTTATGCGTTTTTTAAATTGATGTTCTACGATTGTTAAAAACATAACGCTCAATGTAAAAAATGTGAGAACCATAGTTAAAACAAGCATAGAATCTATTGGAGATATAAGTAAAATTAACAACACGATAAAGTTACTAATATAAGCATATGTATAGAGTGAAATCATGGTCATTTGTATATATTTGTTCGTCGTTTGACTAAGAAATTGTAACAGGTTAAACCCCATTTGAAAAAACAACAGGATATACATAATCAACGTTTGAAAAAATACAAAGTCAGTTTTGAATTTTTCGCTTATATATATGTTGAGTACCATTAAAATAGCAAAGATCATTGCGATACTGATTCTGATTCTTTTTTCCCATTTTACTATAGATGATGGTTGCATAACTTCAAGACACACTCCTTGTAAGAAATAAGTGTAATGAAAAAAGGTTGTATAATACATGATTATTGTAACGTAATGAGATGTATTATCAAGATGTTCAAATGTGGTTATTAATACATAAATAAAAATCATAAATAATTGAGAAAAAGGAGGAATAACAAATTTTATTGGCTTAATATGATTGTTTTTGATTGTTTTTGACAAAAAATGATTGAAATAAGAAAGCGTAACCATTATAATGAAAATGAAATGAGGTGGAGGGATGATTACTGAAAAACGGCAGGAACTCATATTGACTGAATTGTCAAAAAAAGATTTTTTGACGTTACAGGAATTGATAGATCGAACAGGATGTAGTGCATCTACAATTCGCCGAGATTTATCCAAATTACAAAAAGTTGGGAAATTGAAAAGAGTGCATGGCGGCGCAATGTTAAACGACTCATCTATCTTAGAACCTAATTTAGCAGATAAACGCGGTACAAATTTAAAAGAAAAGCAAGAAATCGCACGGTTAGCAGCGCTGGAAATAGAAGATAATGAATGTGTTTTTATAGATGCTGGCTCGACTACACTTGAGATGATCCCTTACATCAGTGCACAAAATATTGTTGTTGTAACGAGTGGTTTGACGCATGTCGAAGAGCTAATTAAACAGGGTATTCGAACATTTATTTTAGGTGGAGAAATCAAATCGACAACATATGCGACAGTAGGTGCTAGCGCGCTTGAAACGTTGAAAAGCTATCGTTTTGATAAGGTATTCCTTGGTATGAATGGTATAGACATAAAATATGGTTTAACTACACCTGATGAGCAAGAAGCGATTATTAAAAAATACGCTATACATTTAGGGACAAACGCTTATATTTTAGCTGATCATGATAAATACGACAAGGTATATTTTGCACATGTGCCTGTAGAAACACAAGTTAGCATTATTACTTCTAAAAAAGTAAAAGAGAGTGACATATTTAAGAAATATACTGAACATTATACATTTATTGGAGGTACACGATGATTTATACGGTAACTTTTAATCCCTCTATTGATTACATCATGTTTGCTGATGATTTTGAATTAAATGGATTAAACAGAGCGACAGAAACTTATAAATTTGCTGGTGGTAAGGGGATTAATGTTTCAAGAGTGTTGCAAACATTGAACGTACCTTCAACAGCCTTAGGATTTGCGGGTGGATTTCCGGGTCAATTTATAGATGATACTTTAAAAAAAGCAGGTATTCAAACTGATTTTATAGAAATAGATGAAGATACGCGGATTAATGTAAAACTGAAAACTGGTGATGAAACAGAAATAAATGCACCAGGCCCAAATATTTCTCAAACACAATTTGAAAATCTACTCAGACAACTTAAACAAACTTCAAAAAAAGATATAGTAGTCGTGGCAGGAAGCATACCGAAAAGCGTCCCTAAAGATGCGTATGAACAAATTGCAAAAATCATAAAACAAACAGGTGCTCGATTAGTCGTAGATGCTGAAAAAGATTTAGTGGAAGCCGTATTAAAATACAATCCACTATTTATTAAACCGAACAAACATGAATTAGAAGTTATGTTTGATACAGCAATCAATTCGGACGAAGATGTTATCCATTACGCACAAGAAATTATGAAACAAGGAGCATCATCTGTGATTGTATCACTTGGTGGCGAGGGCGCAGTTTATGTTGACCATAAACATAGTTTGAAGGCGTCAGTACCTCATGGCCAAGTTGTCAATACAGTTGGTTCAGGTGATAGCACTGTTGCAGGCATGATAGCTGGTCTTGAAACAGGATTGACGATTGAAAACGCGTTTAAACAAGCGGTTTCTGCGGGAACAGCAACTGCTTTTAACGATGATTTAGCCTCATACAAAGCAATTGAAGATATTAAAGAACAAGTGACAATTACTACTCTAAAAGGGAGTGAATGAGATGAGAATTACAGAGTTATTAACTCAAGAGACAATAGCTATGGATCTTTCATCAACTGATAAGAATGGTGTCATAGACGAATTAGTGAATCAACTGGATAAAGCAAAGAAATTAAACGATGTATCAGTTTTTAAAGAAGCTATTTATAACCGTGAAGCGCAAAGTACGACTGGTATTGGAGAAGGTATTGCGATACCACATGCTAAAGTAGCAGCGGTAGATACGCCTGCCATCGCTTTTGGTAAATCTAAAGCGGGTGTAGATTATCAAAGTTTAGATATGCAACCGGCGCATTTGTTCTTTATGATTGCGGCTCCAGAAGGTGGCGCACAAACGCATTTAGATGCATTAGCAAAACTATCAGGTATTTTAATGGATGATAAAGTACGAGAAGATTTACTAAATGCAACGTCTCCTCAATCTGTGTTACAAATCATTGATAAAGCTGATGATGAAGCTACAGAAGAAGTAGAAGAAGATACTGAAAGCTCTGTTGCACCAGCTGACACAAATGAACCCTATATATTAGCAGTTACAGCTTGTCCAACGGGTATAGCACATACTTATATGGCTCGAGATGCTTTGAAAAAACAAGCTGAAAAAATGGGCGTTAAAATAAAAGTAGAAACAAATGGATCTGGCGGTATAAAAAATCATCTCACGAATGAAGATATCGAACGTGCTACTGGTGTTATTGTAGCGGCAGATGTACATGTTGAAACAGCGCGTTTTAATGGTAAGAATGTTGTTGAAGTACCGGTAGCTGATGGTATTAAACGCCCAGAAGAATTAATTAATATTGCTCAAGATACTTCTCGTAAACCGTTTGTAGCGAGTGCTGATTCAAGTAAAGTACAATCAGAAAGTAATGAAAAACAAGGTGTGGGCAAGACAATTTATAAACATTTGATGAACGGTGTTTCTAATATGTTACCACTTGTTATAGCTGGTGGTATTTTAATGGCTATCGTGTTCTTGTTTGGTGCAAACTCGTTTGATCCAAAAAGTTCAGATTACAACGCATTCGCAGAACAATTGTGGAATATAGGTAACAAGAGCGCCTTTATGTTAATTATTCCTATACTTGCTGGTTATATAGCACGTAGTATTGCGGATAAACCAGGTTTTGCAGCTGGTTTGGTTGGTGGTTTGTTAGCTAGTACAGGTGATTCAGGCTTTATCGGCGGCATACTTGCAGGTTTCTTAGCAGGTTATTTAACATTAGGCATCAAGAAATTAACAAATGGTATGCCACAATCTCTAGAAGGTTTAAAACCAACTTTAATTTTCCCAGTATTCTCTGTATCTATAACAGGTTTACTGATGATTTATGTTTTAAATCCTCCAGCATCTTGGTTAAATAATTTATTGCTGAATGGATTACAAAGTTTGTCAGGTACTAATATTATGTTATTAGGACTTGTTATTGGTGCGATGATGGCTATTGATATGGGAGGTCCATTTAATAAAGCAGCTTACGTATTCGCTGTAGCTGCATTGACAGAAGGTAATGCAGCACCAATTACAGCAGCGATGATTGGCGGTATGGTGCCACCGATTGCTATTGCAACAGCAATGTTACTGTTCCGTAAAAAATTCACTAAAGAACAAAAAGGTTCTATTGTTCCAAACTATGTGATGGGATTATCCTTTATTACTGAAGGAGCAATACCTTTTGCCGCAGCTGACCCTATTCGTGTAATCCCGTCTATGATGGTTGGTTCAGGTGTAGCAGGTGCAATTGCATTAGGCTTAGGATCATCCATTCAAGCACCACATGGTGGTATTATTGTTATATTAGGAACAGACTTTAGTCACGTATTGCAATCATTGATAGCAATCATTATTGGAGCTATCATAGCAGCAGTTATTTATGGTATGTTAAAACCAAAATTAACTAAAGAAGAGATACAAAATTCAGAAGCGATGAATGATTAAAATTACAGAGATTCATAATGAAAAGCCAGAAGAAACTCATGATTGAGTGAAACTTCTGGTTTTTTATTATTTGCTTTTGAATATAATATAAGCGTTGAATTTGGTAAAATAAATTACAAGTGATGCAAGAAAATTTTAACCCAAAATAATTGAAAAGAAGGTAATATAAATGGTTGAATATGTAATTGAAAATGGACGAATATATACTGAAACTGAAACCATTGATTGCGGTTATATCATCATTAAATCTGGTAAAATTGCTGGTTTAGGTGTAGGAAAGTATGAAGGTGATTTACAAACGATAGATGCACAAGGGCATCATATTCTACCTGGTTTTATTGATATTCATATGCATGGTGGTTACGGGGAAGATGCAATGGATGCATCGATGACGGGCTTAAAACATTTGTCAGAGTCATTGTTATCTGAAGGTACAACGAGTTATTTAGCAACTACAATGACACAATCAGATGAGAATATTACAAATGCGCTCAAAAATATAGCTGCATATCAAACACAACAAGATACGTTAAATACAGCTGAAATTGTGGGTATCCATTTAGAAGGTCCGTTTATTTCTGAACATAAAGTAGGCGCGCAAAATCCTGGTTATGTCCAACGGCCTTCAGTGGAAAAATTAAAATACTTCCAAAATATAGCGAACAATCACATCAAAGTTATCACATTTGCACCTGAAGTCGATGGCGCTAAAGAAACATTGGCAGCTTTTAAAGATCAAATTATATTTTCAATTGGACATACAGTTGCGACATTTGATGAGAGCAATGAAGCGGTGGAAAACGGCGCCAAACACGTAACGCATTTATATAATGCTGGTACACCTTTTGAACATAGAGAACCAGGACTATTCGGTGCGGCATGGGTTAATGATAAATTGAACACTGAAGTTATTGTCGATGGGATTCACTCACATCCTGCTGCTGTAAATATCGCATATAAACAAAAAGGAAATGAACATTTCTATTTAATTACAGATGCTATGCGAGCAAAAGGCATGCCAGATGGAGAATATGATTTAGGTGGCCAAAATGTCATCGTAAAAGACTCAGAAGCACGTTTAGTTTCAGGAGCATTAGCAGGAAGTATTTTAAAAATGAATACTGGTTTGCATAATCTTCTTAAATTTACAGGTGATTCATTGGATAATCTATGGCGTGTCACTAGTTTGAATCAGGCAATTGCTTTAAACATTGACGATAAAAAAGGTAGCTTAAAAGCGGGTAAAGATGCAGATATTGTCATCGTGAACGATGATATTGAAGTTCAAACAACTATCAAAAATGGTGAAATACATCAATTTCTTAAGTAATCATTATTTTAGAATAAATAAATATTATTTAGGACAAATGATGTAAAATTTAGAAAGTTGACGCGAAGGTAATTTTGCGTTTAAATGGTACATTAGGTGAATATAAATTTTAATATGTATAAATTACTTTCGAAACAACTATTATGATAAAATAAAAGAAATGCGTATTTTTAGGGAGGTGTTACAATGGGAAGGATTTAGCATATAATACAAACTTTAACAATTATATAATATTTTATAAGCAGTCACCTATTGTGACACAAAATTTGGAGGTGAATCCCTAGAAATAGGGAACTAATTGGAAACAGTGACCATAATAAATTTAGTAATATTCTTTTTTTTAATAGCATTAACTACAGTCTTCGTAGGATCAGAATTCGCATTAGTTAAAGTGCGTACTACTAGGATTGAACAACTTGCAACAGAAGGCAACGGTAGTGCACGTGTTGTTAAAAAGATGATTAAAAACTTAGACTATTACTTATCAGCATGTCAATTGGGTATTACCGTGACATCTTTAGGATTAGGTTGGTTAGGTGAACCAACATTTAACAAGTTGCTACACCCATTATTTGAATTAATCCATTTACCTGAAGCACTAACGACAACTTTTTCATTTATAGTAGCGTTTATCATTGTGACATATTTGCATGTTGTCTTGGGTGAATTAGCACCGAAAACGCTTGCTATCCAATATACCGAAAAATTGGCACTATTTTATGCTAGAACGCTATATTATTTCGGATTTATAATGAAGCCATTAATTTGGTTAATGAATGGTTCAGCAAGAATGATTATTCGTATGTTTGGTGTGGATCCTGATGCAAATAATGATGCTATGTCAGAAGAAGAAATAAAAATTATAATAAATAATAGTTATAATGGCGGAGAAATCAATCAAACAGAATTAGCATATATGCAAAATATCTTTTCTTTTGATGAAAGACATGCTAAGGATATCATGGTACCGCGTACACAAATGGTTACACTAAATGAGCCATTTAATGTAGATGAATTATTAGAAACAATTAAAGAACATCAATTCACGCGTTATCCAATTACAGAAGATGGCGATAAAGACCATGTAAAAGGGTTTATTAACGTAAAAGAATTTTTAACCGAGTATGCTTCTGGTAAACCGATGAAAGCAAGTAACTATATCCACGATTTGCCAATGATTTCCGAAACTACTAGAATCAGTGATGCGCTTATCAGAATGCAGCGCGAACATGTTCACATTAGTTTAATTATTGATGAATATGGTGGTACTGCAGGTATTTTAACCATGGAAGATATATTAGAAGAAATTGTCGGTGAAATTCGTGATGAGTTTGACGATGATGAAGTCAATGATGTTCTCAGACTAAGTGATAATAAATACCAAATTAACGGTAGAGTGTTATTAGATGATCTAAACGATCAATTTGGTATTGAATTTGAGGATTCTGAAGATATAGATACAATTGGTGGTTGGTTACAAGCACATAATACCAACTTACAACCAAATGATTATGTAGATACACAATATGATCGTTGGGTAATATCGGAAGTGGATAATCATCAAATTATCAATGTTATCTTAGAGTTTGAATATCATGAAACACGTCCAACTCGAGAAGAAGATGAAGACGAAGAAAATAGTGATAATTAAGCTGCGAATGATGATAATTCAGTGATGTTTGAGTTTTTAACATAGCAATTATCATTTGCTAGCAAAATATCACCATATATTTTGCACCATACGCATACAACTTGTATTATAAAAATGAGTAAGTATTGCAAAAACTGGGACATCAATCAATGTCCCAGTTTTTTTATAATCATCTTAATAGAAAAATTATGTGAATAGGGTTTTTTTATTTAAAGGATGAAAATATATATTTATACTAATAAAGAGGAGGATAAATTTATGATAGAAGATACATATTATTTAAATAATGGTTATCCTATGCCGAAAATCGGTTTGGGTGTTTACAAAATCACTGATGAGGAAATGGAAAAAGCGATATCTAGCGCTTTAGATATCGGTTACCGTGCTTTTGATACAGCTTACTTTTATAAAAATGAAATTGCATTAGGCAACGCTTTGAAAAAATCCGATGTACCTCGTTCTGAATTGTTTATTACTTCAAAGATATGGAATGATTATCAAGGATATAATAAAACAATTGAATTTTTCACAAAATCTATAGAGAATTTAGGCACTGATTATTTAGATTTATTTTTAATACATTGGCCATGTGAAGAAGATGGACTTTTTATTGAAACATATAGAGCGATGGAAAAATTATACAAAGAAGGTCGAATACGCGCAATTGGTGTATGTAACTTTAAGCAACATCATTTAGAAAAATTGATGGCTGAGACAGAAATTACGCCTACAGTAAATCAGGTGGAGGTACATCCTTATTTCAATCAGCATGAATTACAAGATTTTTGTGATAAGCATGATATCGCCGTGACAGCTTGGATGCCGCTCATGCGAAACCAAGGTTTACTTGAACATCCTATCATTGTTGATATTGCCGAACGTTATAGTAAAACACCTGCGCAAATCGTGTTGCGTTGGCATTTAGCACATAACCGTTTGATTATACCTAAATCTAAAACGCCAAAACGTATTAAAGAAAATTATGAAATTTTTGATTTTAATTTAGAATTAACAGACATTGCTGAAATCGATAATCTAAATCGAGATGCACGTCAAGGTAAAGATCCTGATCAAGTGCGTATAGGTGATTTGAAATAATTTATTTAAAGTAGCAAGTTTAAATCGTTTTATCAGCATGTGTTGCTGAATAATAATTACAAAATTAATAAGTGGCAATTATAATCAATGGTCTATCTTCTGTAACATATTCCTAAAAGGTTGTAAGCCGATTATTTTATATCGTGTAAGATAGAGAATTGTTTTAATGACACTTAATTCTCTATCTTATTTTTTTAATTTTACTAATATTAGGTTTTGTTTCCATTTCTGACAAATAGTTGATAAACTAGATGGACAAAGTTACAACTTTTTACAAAAAAGATATAGAGCAATATTTATGTATATATATATAATCTGTTTTATTAGAAAAATTTGAAAATTGTATTTTAGATTTTCTTTATTATACAAATCATTGATGTTCTCTGTTTTAGCAATTTTTTTAAAAGCGTGTAAGTTTTATAATTGAATATTAAGGAAATATAAAAATTATGTAAATCTAAATGAAAAGAATGGCGAAATAACTGTAATTATTGGTAAAGTGAAATTGAAGTAATTGAAATGAAGGTGTTTATTATGCAGATAAGAGTTATAGTGCCATGTTATAACGAAGGTGAAGTAATATTAAAAACATACCATAGGTTAACTGAAATACTAGAAAAAGATAGTCTTAACCGTCACTATAACTATGATTTACTATTTGTAGATGATGGTAGCCATGATAAAACGATTAATTATATTCAAGAAATGGCAGCTCATGATGAACATGTGAAATATATTTCGTTCAGTAGGAATTTCGGTAAAGAATCAGCGATGATAGCCGGTTTCCAACACAGTGTGGAATGTGATGCTGTTGTGATGATTGATGCTGATTTACAGCACCCGCCAGAGCTTATACCACAGATGATTGATAGTTATTTGGATGGCTATGATCAAGTCGTCGCAAAACGTGATAGAACAGGTGAAAAACGTTCGAGAAAATTTTTAACTAAATGTTATTATAAAATGATTAATCACTTTGTTGAGGATATTAAATTAGAAGATGGCGTTGGAGATTTTAGGTTGCTTAGTCAACGCGCACTACACTCACTAACATCGTTAAATGAATATAATCGTTTTTCAAAAGGATTGTATGAATGGATAGGTTATAATACTAAGGTTTTCACTTATGAAAACGTTGAAAGAGAAGAAGGTACATCTAAATGGTCATTTGGTAAATTATTAAACTATGGAATAGATGGCTTGATTTCATTTAATAATAAGCCGTTACGGGCTATGATTTATTTAGGACTTATCGTATTTTTTGTGAGTCTACTTTATATTGTATTTAGTTTTGGTAATATTATGATTAATGGTGTGAAAACACCAGGGTACTTTTCAACAATTGCAGCTATTTTATTACTTGGAGGTATCCAACTTATTTCAATAGGTATTGTAGGCGAATATATCGGTAGGATATATTATGAAGTAAAACAGCGCCCAAAATATATTGTTCAAGTAACTAATTTGAAACCAATACACAAAACAACAGGACTGGGCTCTGAAATAGAAATGTCTGAATATCCAGAAGAAACAGAAGAAAATAATGAAAACAGAATAAATAGAGAAGAGCATTTTTATGTACCGTCACATAAGGTGGAAACTGAAAAAAATAAGACGCTCGTTAAACACAGGTAATTCTAGCTCTCAGTCTATGCTAAAAGCGTAGGTTGAGGGCTTTGTGTATAAACAGAATGATTATCACGATTTTGACCTTACATGCTTGGAGATATGATTTGAGGCTGTAGTCTTTCACGCATATCAATCTCAAGCATTAGCACATTACAAAATTGTATAAGAGCCAAATTAGTTAAATACTCTTAAAAGCAAAAATAAAAATGTTATAGTCAAAGAAATTTTGATACAGAAGTAATGTTTAGTTTTATAAAGGTTGTTTTAGATTTTAGGTTATTGTTGAACCCATACACACAAAGTGAAACAATAACTAAGGTTTATACGAATGACATTTTACGAAAGATAGATCATAAACCCTCAAGATAATAACACTTTAAAAAACAAAAAACGCCAATTTCTATAGTATGTTAATAGAAATTGACGCTTATTTTTGTTTTAGATTTTAGTATTCCTGAGTGCTTTCACTATATAGTCATCTTCTGTCGATATAGAAACTATGACATTAAGTTTCAGGAATTTCTTTTAAAACTAAAAATTTAACAAACCAATTATTTTTTACGTAATTTACCCAAAATAAATGATAAAAGGGCAACAAGAATAATTGTTCCAAGTAGTGCAGGGAAGATAGCGATACCGCCTAAGTGCCAACCCCAATCACCTAATATCCATGAACCTAGTGCAGAACCTACGATACCAGCAATAATATTACCTAAAATACCTCCTGGGATATCTTTACCGACGATACCACCAGCAATCCAGCCAATCAAACCGCCGACAATTAACATAATAATAAATCCAAACATAAGTATACCTCCTTTTTAAATATCATCATCAATTACTACATACCACAAAATATAATTTGCTAATCATTTTTTTGAAAAAAATATATTCTGCCATAATAAAAAAAGTAAGAATAATAAATGTACAATAATAAAGGCATACCAATAAGGTGTTAATAAAGGCATGATTGTAAAAGATAATACAATAATAATTTGCCCAATCACTACTGGTTTTCGAATACGATTCAAGATTTTAATTTGTTCTTTTTCATGTGTTTGGAATGTACTATAGAACAATAAAGTTGCACCTATGAGAAAAATAGCTGGAGCTAAATACGGAATGGACATATAGTAAGAATCTTTACTTGTATCGAATGAAAGGATTAAAGACGTACTCATGATAATCGTTAAAATAAAACCGATAAATTTTTGATCAGTTATCACATATGTTTTTGTTTTTTTATTGAGATACAATTGCAATAATGTCCAAATAATCAATTGGGTGCAAGTGTAGAATGTTATGTAATCGTATTTACCAACAAAGACTAAATTGATGATACTGTTAATAGTTATTGATAAAAGAATAGAGCTAAACTTAAGTTGTTTGAAATTCTGACGATATAAATCAATACCGAGTATGATTACTACCGTAGCTATATTTATGATTATATTTATTAGCATGTTGCTCTCCTAACCTAGATACTTCACTGCAACATTATATCAATTAAGTTAGATTTAATCATTTAATAACAGTTGATGTTTTAAAAAATTATAAGTCATTATCCGACATATTGTAAAAATGTTATTATTTTTAATAATTATATTTACAGTGACAATCATTGCTATATTTAATGTACAAAAGAAAAACCGGTTTATTGTATAGACAAAGAGCATTATACAACGAATCGGTTGATTTACTCAATTTAAACACCTTTTTTATTACTCCAAAGTAAAGTGTGTAATTGAGGTAATACATATACATTATTCATGTCACTACTATCCATAACACGATTGACAAGGGCTTCATATAGTGAAAGTAACTTTTCTGTATGAGATTCGACATATTCTCCATCTAGATATGGATTCCCAACTTGTAAATAAAATGGCACATTAGGATATCTATGATGAATCATTTTTGCGAATTCAAAGTCATCGTCATCAAAAATAACTATTTTGAGATTGAGTGTTTCTGGCTTACATTTAGCAATGACATCATCTAATATAGGTAAATTTGGTTTCATCATTGAACTAGGTGGTTTTGGACTAATTGTTAAATCATCAATTTGTGTCATCCATGGCTGGAATTTGCTTCCTTGGGTTTCTAAAGCGCTTTGTATACCTTTTTCTTCGAATAAATCGACTAAGGCTTGAATACCTTTTATTAAAGCTGGATTACCTCCTGAAATTGTTACGTGGTTAAATGATTCACCTGCAATGTCATATAATTTCTCATAAATCTCTGTTGCATCCATCATGCGTATTTCTTCTTTAGCACTGCCATCCCATGTAAAACTGGAGTCACACCAACTACAACGGTAATCACATCCGGCTGTACGTACAAACATGGTTTTACGACCGATTACACGGCCTTCACCTTGTATCGTTGGACCAAAAATTTCAAGCACAGGTATTTTACTCATCATTTAGCTCCTTTGGTCGATATATGACATAACTTGTTGGCGTTTCTCTAACATAAACTTGTAAGCATTGTGGTTTGTTTGGTCTTTGATCTAATGAGGATTGGACCATCTCATATATCGTTTGTGCAACAATTTCAGTCGATGGACTTTTACCTTCAAATTGAGGTAACTCATTCAATAATTGGTGGTCGAATTGTCCGTGAACGAGTTGCTTCAATTCACTAAAATTCACTAAAAATCCATTATGGTCTACGGTATCTCCACCGATTGTTAAGTTGACAAAATAAGTATGTCCATGCGTACGCATGCATTTTCCAGCGTCTTCACTTGGGATATAATGTGCAGCTGAAAAATTAAAATCCTTATTAAGTTCAAATTGGTAATTGTGGTTCACACTCGGATAATTTTGTTGGAACATATTAATTCGCTCCTTTTTCTTTTAAATAAGCATTAAGACCACGTGCGCGTAATTTACAGGCAGGGCATTCGCCGCAACCTTCACCAATAATACCGTTATAACAAGTTAACGTTCGATTTCTAACATAGTCTAATACACCGAGCTCATCACTCAATGCCCATGTTTGTTTCTTATCAAGCCACATTAACGGTGTATGAATAACGAAATCTTTATCCATAGAGAGCGAAAGTGTAACGTTCATTGACTTTATAAAGTTATCCCGACAATCAGGGTAACCAGAAAAGTCTGTTTCACATACGCCTGTGATAATATGTTTTGTATTTGTTTGATAAGCTAGGGCGCCAGCAAATGATAAGAACAACAAGTTACGTGCAGGTACAAAAGTGTTTGGCATACCGTCTTCATCTTCATCTATATCGATGTCATGTTGTGTGAGTGCATTAGGAGTGAGTTGAGATAATAGTGACATATCAAGTACATGGTGTTCGACTGCTTGCTCCTTGGCGATTTGTTTTGCAACTTGAATTTCTGTATCGTGCCTTTGTCCATATTCAAAAGTTACTAAGACTACTTCATCAAAATGTTTTTTTGCCCAAAATAAACAGGTTGTACTGTCTTGGCCCCCGCTAAAAACGACGATGGCTTTATTATTGTTTAATGGCTGTTGTGTCATTATAGTTTACACTCCTTAAAATATCGTGCTAGCTTTGCCATATAAAACTTATGACGCCATAAAAAAACGCCTATCTCTATAAAAAGATAGACGTCGTTCAAGTGTCTAGTTTTTTATAGAGGGTGTCAGCTAGAAACCTCTGTTATATTTATACCGTGACTAGAATAATACATTTAAGCTGTAAAATCAAGTTGAGATTTGGGATAATGACTATATTAGAACAATATATAATTATAATTGAGGTGATTCAATGCTACTTGTAATCGATAATAAAGACTCATTTACCTATAATATCGTGGACTATCTCAAACAATGTTATTCAGAGGCAATCACAGTGATTGATGTGGACGAAATTAATATAGAAAAGCTGATCAATATGAAACCGTCAGTAATTGTAATATCGCCAGGACCGGGAACGCCGTCAGATTATCCGATTTTAAATGAAGTCATAACACAATTTATGAACCATGTACCGATTTTGGGTATATGTTTAGGATTTCAACAAATTATTACTTATTTTGGTGGGCACATCGTAAAGAACTATAAGCCTGTCCATGGCCATACAACTTTAATTACGCATACAGGCAAAGGTATTTTTAAAAATTTACCAAAATCATTTAATGTAATGCGTTATCATTCATTAATGGCTGATATACATACATTTCCTGGAGAGCTAACCGTGACAGCAACCAATGATAAAGGGATTATTATGGCTTGTGAACATCGAGTATTTGCTGTTTATGGTGTCCAATACCATCCCGAATCATTTTTGAGTGAATACGGTATCGACCAAATTAAATTATTTATTGAAAGTGTGGAGGCACATCATGCAAGTAAAATTTAATTATCAATATTACATAAATGAAACACAAACCGAAACTTATCAATACCTATTTAAACAATGTGTATGTAAAAAAATAGCATATCAAAAGCAGGACATTGGAGCAGTCATTCAATTTGCTGAATTACATCAAGGCAAAGGGGAGTATGTAGCTTTATATTTACCATATGAAGCGGCAAGTTTTTTTAACGATCAGTTAGCAACAGTAACTCCCGATGGGGTATTCGTTTATGCTGCTGCATATGTATTTGAAGCAGTAGACGATGGCATAAATGAGCAAAATGTTACATATCAGCGTAAATATAACTTTGAATTTCAATATGAACATGCGCAAATGATTGAACATATAAAACAAGTACAAAAAGCGATTGTTGAAGGCAATACATATCAAGTTAATTATACAACGAGATTGAGTGATGATATACAAGGTCCGATTTCTGAACTTTACCATGTACTACAGGGTGGGAATCATGGCCATTATTCAGCACTGATTGATACAGAAGAAGTTCAAATTGCATCATTATCACCAGAGTTATTTTTTCAATATGGGCCCTTTAAAAATCAATCAAATATTGTATTAAGCAAACCCATGAAAGGGACAATAGCTAGGGGAGAAACAGAATTAGAAGATAAGGAACATTTTGAAAAATTAAGAAACTCTACCAAGGATAGAGCGGAAAATGTAATGATTGTTGATTTGTTGCGTAATGATATAAGTAGAGTAGCCAATACTGGAACAGTTAAAGTATATAAACCGTTTCATATTGAAAGATATCAAACAGTTTATCAAATGACATCCATGGTAACTGGACAATTACCAAATCATATGCGTTTATTGCGTGTTCTAGAAGCCATTTTCCCCTGTGGTTCAATTACCGGTGCACCGAAACTGAATACAATGAAATATATTAAACAATTAGAGCAAACACCAAGAAATGGTTATTGTGGAACTATAGGCTTATTGCTACCTGATGGGAAATCTATTTTCAATGTACCTATTCGAACAATTCAATATATTAATGGGAAAGCTGTTTACGGCGTTGGAGCAGGTATTACCATTGATTCTAATCCAGAATCTGAAGTGCAAGAATTTATAGATAAGACAAAAATATTGGAGAGATTATAATGCAGTTATTTGAAACATTACGATTAGATTCTGGCAATTTTTCAAGGCTGACATATCATTATGACAGAATAAAACATTCGGCAAATCAATTCCAAATGACTTTCGAAGATGAGCAATGGAACAAAACGATTTCGGAAATTAAAGGCTTATATTTTACAGGAACTTATAGAGTGAAAATTATATTACATCCTAATGGTGTTTTTAAATATGAAGTTGCTGAATTACCTCAAAAAGATAGCTTTACGGCAAAAATTGTACCATTAACCACAATTCAAGATAAACGAGTACTTACGAATAAAACAACAAATAGGGATCATTTAGCGCATAATCATGAAACTGATCTCATCTTACTCTATGACAAATCAGGAAAAATATTAGAATTTGATATTGGAAATATTATGATCAAAGAAAGAAATTATTATTATACACCAGTATATAATGAAGACTTTTTAAAAGGATGTAAGAGACAAGAGTTAATAGAAGAAGGTAAATTAATTGAAAAAGATTATAGTTTGACAGATTTTAAGCACAAGTTAAGGCAAAATCAAATTCAAGTTTTTCTGATAAATAGTTTGAGAGAGGTTGCCGATGTTACAATAAATCTATAGAATATAGAAAGTATAAGAAAAATATTAATTTTAATTCTAATAATTGTGATAAAACGTTGTTGCGAGTGTGTTTGATATCAATAGTTGGAAGTATCAAATATGCCACACATAGATATGGTTTAACTGTATGAGGTGAATTAAGATAAACAAAGTTATACGAGTCTTAAAAAATCTAATGTCAGCAAGCGAGGCAAAATAATGATATTGATTTGGATCTTATTAATTATTACGCTAATCGGCCTTACAAAATGGTATGTAACCTATTTAATGAATCAACATAAATATTCTGCTACTAAGTTAATCATCACTATTTCATGTGCTATTCAGTTGATATTTATCTATGGTTTAGTTAAAGAATTAATACGCTACTTAACACAAATATTAAATGTATTTTATCGATAGTCACAAATAGACACAATAGATGAGGTGAATTTATGAAGATATACAGTCAAGGTGACCAAGCAATTGTGGTTTCTATAGAAAAAGAAGTCTCCAAAGATTTAACTGACGATCTACTCGCGTTAAAAACATATCTTGTTAACAAAAATTATCCTTTTATTACAGAAATTGTGCCAACAGAGTCAGATATGATGATTTGCTATGACGCTAGAGATATGATTAAACATCACAACATAAAATCACCATTTTTATATATGAAAGCATTGTTGCAATCTGTGCAATTAGAAATAAAACATGTAGAAGAGGCGTCTGAACCAATTCAAATACCTGTAGTATATGGTGGTGAATTTGGTCCAGATTTAGCGTCTTTGCTAAAATATTATAAAATGGATTTCGACAAATTTGTAAAATTACATACAAATTCGAACTTTTTCGTATCAATGATGGGCTATTCTCCAGGATTTCCATATTTAACAGGGATGGATAAGCGTTTATTTGTAAATCACACAGGTGGTAAAAAAGCATTTATTCCTGCGGGATCAGTAATCATTGAAGGTAAGAAAACAGGTATTACTACGATTGATACTTATGGCGATTGGCTAGTGATAGGTTATACGCCAGTTGAATTATTTAATCCACATCAAACAGATTTTACGACTTTAAAATTAGGTGATAATGTGCAATTTCAAGCTATGACAGCAGAAGCATTGGATTTAGGAGGATTTAAACCATGTCAATCATAATAGAAAATGAAGGATTGTTCTCAAGTTTTCAAGATTTTGGTCGTATCGGTTTTGAACACAATGGTGTAATCCCAAGTGGTGCTTTAGATCCATTATCACATGAAATTGCTAATCGGCTAGTAGCCAACGATAAACATGAAGCAACATTAGAAATGACCAATAGAATGGCCAGTATTCGTTTTACTGAACCAACTTTAATCGCATTAAGTGGCGGCAGTTTTAAAGCTAAAACCTCTAATTTAAAAGTCTTACCTAATAAACTTTATTTAATGGAAAAAGGTGATGTACTTGAGTTTACAGAGACTTCACGGACCTCAAGAGTTTACTTAGCTGTTGGTGGAGGGTTCGAGTTAGACGAATGGCTGGGTTCTACTTCTACTGATTTTATGTCTAAACTAGGTGGTTTTCATGGTCGCAAACTAGAAATAGGCGATGAAATCAATATGAAACGTGATTATACAGAACGTCACCATAAACTTTTTGAGAATCTTGAACATACACATCAAACAGATTGGGGTATAGATGGCTATGCACTTTCTTTTAATTATATGTCAGATGTATTTCATGTCATTAAAAACAAAGGAACAGAAGATTTTAATCAAGATGCTTTAAATCGTTTTACTTATGGGGAGTATAAAGTGACAAGTAAAGCGAATAGGGTGGGCATGTATGTTGAAGGCCAACCTGTTAAAGCATTTTATGAAGATATGCCTGCACATCAATCTGTACAAATAGGAACAATTCAAGTTAAGAGGGATGGTACACCTATTATATTGTTAAATGATCATTACACATTGGGAAGCTACCCGCAAATAGGGACAATCGCCAGTTATCACTTAACGAAGTTAGGCCAAAAACATCCTGGTACTAAGTTGAAGTTTCAATTCATAGATGTTGAAACTGCAGAAAAGAATTTAATAAAATATACCAATTGGTTAAATCAACTGTTTCATGGCATTGAGTATAGAATGCAATTAGAAATGTTAAAATAGTATACGCAATCAAAAAATAAAACGTATTAGTGTATAGCAATACGTTTCGAAAGTGTTCATTTAAAATTAAAAATCTTTTAGCCATAAAATAATTATTATATCAATATGTCTTTTGGTTAATGAATTTTAGAATGTATCCAAACCTTAGGTGATAAATTACCTGAGGTTTTTTACATTAGATGATTTACTCAATATGCATAAATCTTAGACAAATGTTTGACTAAAATATAGTTCTGAAATTTATTTAGTGATACATATTCAGTGATTATTCGATAGACATTCAGATATAGTGATTAATTCTTAAATATTTGAACTCATTTATCTAGTATAATAAACGGTAATCGTGTTGAATATGATAAGATTAAGTAATTACATAAGTCATTCAGTATAAATTAACCATTATCTAAATAGGTCCAAGGCCTGATTAATTTATTAAATAGAGCAAGTATAATTATAAAGGAAATTTAAATTTTAATCTTCTTTTAATCATGTATTCACAATAGGTTAATGATACCTTCATAAAACGGTTAAATCAGCGTTTTTAATTAAAAAAAGTGTGTTTTTACTTGATATTAGACAAGAATTGCTTTATATTTATTAATTGAACTATAATCGTTTTATTACAAGGATGTTACAGAGTGAATGCAGTGTAAAAACGATGTAAAACATAATAAAATGCATTAACATAATTTACATTACAACAAATATAATTTTTCAAAAAGAATCAATAAATTTCATTAAAAATAAAAATTGCTACTTTATAAAAATAAATTAGTGACAAAAGACAAAAAGATGTGTTTTAGAGGAAAGATACAGGATGTCGCCCTATTTTTCTTACTTAAATTTTAACTTTCGCAAATAACGATAAAGACATTGTTAGATAATCTAAGCTACGCATTAACAATGATTACAAAGCATTTTAATTGGGCTAGGTATTAGCACCAACTTTTATTAATTTATATCGGGGGAACAGACATGAGTCTACACAAAAAGAAACTAACTCTTTTTGCGTTTTTTATTTTAACTGTATTAACAGTTACTGCTAAAACGTATTTTTCATACTATGTTGACTTTTCTTTAGGTGTTAAAGGGTTAGTTCAAAATTTAATCTTATTAATGAATCCATATAGTTTAATTGCATTAGTATTGAGTATTTTCTTATTCTTCAAAGGTAAGAAAGCATTTTGGTTTATCTTTATAGGCGGTTTTATTTTAACCTTCTTATTATACGCAAATGTTGTATATTTCAGATTCTTCTCAGACTTCTTGACTTTCAGTACGTTAAATCAAGTAGGTAATGTTGAATCAATGGGTGGTGCTGTATCAGCTTCATTTAAATGGTATGACTTTGTTTACTTTATCGATACAATCATTTATTTATTTGTATTAATATTTAGACAAAAATGGTTAGACAAGCGTGTGTTTAGCAAAAAATTTGTTCCAGTGATTATGGCAGCATCTGTTGCATTATTTTTCTTAAACCTAGCTTTTGCTGAATCTGATCGTCCGGAATTATTAACACGTACATTCGACCATAAATATTTAGTTAAATACTTAGGTCCATATAACTTCACAGTTTATGATGGTGTAAAAACGATACAAAATAATCAACAAAAAGCATTAGCAAATGAAGATGATTTAACTAAAGTCTTAAATTATACGAAACAAAAGCAAACACAGCCGAATCCAGAATACTTCGGCGCGGCTAAGAAAAAAAATGTGATTAAAATACACTTAGAAAGTTTCCAAACTTTCTTGATTAACAAAAAAGTAAATGGTGAAGAAGTTACACCTTTCTTAAATAAACTTTCTACTGGTAATGAAGATTTTAGATACTATCCAAACTTCTTCCATCAGACAGGACAAGGTAAAACTTCAGACTCAGAGTTTACAATGGATAATAGTTTATATGGTTTACCACAAGGTTCGGCATTCTCACTTAAAGGTGATAATACGTTCCAATCATTACCAGCGATTTTGCATCAACAACAAGGTTACACATCTAGCGTGATGCACGGTGATTATAAAACTTTCTGGAACCGTGACCAAGTTTATAAACACTTTGGCGTAGATAAATTCTATGATGCAACGTACTATGATATGTCAGAGGAAAATCAAGAGAATTTAGGTCTGAAAGATAAAGAGTTCTTTGATGAATCAGCAGATTATTTAGCGAAGGAAAAAGAACCTTTCTATAGTCATTTGATTACACTAACGAACCATTATCCGTTCACTTTATCTCCAGAAGATGCATCAATTGATAAACCAAATACTGGTGATTCAACAGTTGACGGTTATGTACAGACAGCGAGATATTTAGACGAATCGTTAGAACAATTTGTAAATGAATTGAAGAAAAAAGGCGTCTATGATGATTCAGTTATCATGATTTACGGTGACCATTACGGTATTTCAGAAAATCATAACAAAGCAATGGAAAAATTATTAGGTGAAGACATTACACCAGCTAAGTTTACAGATTTAAATCGTACAGGTTTCTGGTTGAAAATCCCTGGTAAAGAAGGTACTGTTGATAAAACTTATGCTGGACAAGCAGATGTAATGCCTACATTACTACATTTAATGGGTATTGATACTAAGAATTATCTCATGATGGGTACAGACTTATTATCAAAAGATCATAACGATACTGTGCCGTTTAGAAATGGTGATTTTGTAACGAAAGATTACAAATATGTAAATGGCAGAATATATGATAATAAAAATAATGAGCCAGTAACAGAAAAACCTAGTGATTTTGATAAACGTAAGCAACAAGCTGAAAAAGACTTGCAAATGAGCGATGATGTCCTAAATGGTGACTTAATGAGATTTTATGATAACCCTGATTTTGATAAAGTGAAACCATCAGATTATAAATATGAAGTAGGTCCAAAAGGACAAGAGAAAAAATAATAACTAAATTAAGCCCTAATCCATTTTAAATAATGGATTAGGGCTTTTATATATGTAAGCGTATTGAATGGTGTTTTATAGTGAAGTTTAAGAAGGACAGGATAACGGATTAATCCATATCTCAAGCCAGCACTTACGTTTAAAATAGCAAAAAATGAATGTTAAAAAGGGCTGGGGGATAAATCCCCATTCTCAAAATAAGATTGCCTGAGATATATAGTTCTTGTATAAATATGACGTATTCTGGCGAGACGCTTGTGGGAACAGGACAAGCTGAAGACTATAGCCTCAAGCTGTCTCCTAGGAAAGCGAGCCAACAATACGAAATATTGAATAAAAAAGAGGCACTCAGATGAATTGAATTAAATCATCTGAGTGCTATTTTTCTGGGATTTATGTCCTAACCTCTTTATTTTGAGCTTGAGATGGTTGTCCCAGACTCATCATTTTTATTTGAAGAAATGGATCCAAGTTATTTCTTTTTCTTTTACCTTTTATCCAAGTGCAACGTCTAAAATCATCATAATAGTAAAACCTAGCATTAAACTTAATGTTGCTAAATCAGTGTTATTACTAGCTTGAGAATCTGGTATAAGCTCTTCTACAACTACAAATATCATTGCTCCAGCGGCAAAAGCGAGTGCATAAGGTAACATAGGCGTAATGAAAAGCACTGCAGCAGCGCCTATTGTAGCAAAAATGGGCTCAACAATTGCAGATGCTTGTCCGTAGTTAAATGCTTTCCATCGTGATGCGCCAGCAGCTCTGATAGGCATTGAAAGTGCAGCACCTTCGGGGATGTTTTGAATCCCGATACCAATTGCTAAACCGAGTGCGCCTAAAAAAGTTGCTTGGCCATTACCAGCTACTACGCCACCAAATGCTACACCAATAGAAAGACCTTCTGGTATGTTATGCAATGTAATAGCTAATACAAGTAATGTATTTTTATTGAGTTTTTTCGTTCCTACACCTTCTTGGTATTGGTTAGAGTCTTGGGTGTTTGGGTGAATGTGTGGAATAATTAAATCTAACGCGCGTATAAAAAAACCGCCCAATAAAAAACCTATTGCTGCTGGTAACCATGCAAAAGATGATCCAGAACCGTAATCGATTGATGGTTGTAATAGAGACCAGAAACTTGCAGCAATCATAATGCCTGCAGCAAATCCTTGCATTGAATTCAGTATTTTATCATTTACTCTTTTAAATATAAAGACTGCTGCAGCACCTAATGCAGTCAATAACCATGTGATGATACCTGCGATTAGTGCTTGGATAAAAGGAGGTAAGTCTTGGAAAAAATCTGACATAAGCTACGCTCCCTTGTATCATTTGAGTTCAAAAAGGTGTATAATATATAGAACTGAAATTAAGTTTAACAGAATTAATTATAATTTTCGATATTAAAAAGGATGTTGGACGATGGAAGCCTACAAAATTGAACATTTACATAAATCTTACGCTGATAAAATCATTTTCGATGATTTACATCTGTCTATTTCTGAAGGAGAAAAAATAGGTCTTGTAGGTATTAATGGTACAGGCAAAAGTACTTTGTTAAAAGTAATCGCTGGTTTGGATGAAGACTTCGAGGCAGAGGTCTCACATCCTAATGCATATCGCATACGTTATTCTTCTCAAAAACAAGAGTTTGAAGGAGATTTAACTGTTTTTGAAGCGGTATTAACGTCAGAGACAAAGACACTTCAGGTGATTCGCTCATATGAAGCTGCTGTAACAAAATATAGTGAGACGCAGAATGAGACAGATTTTCAACAAATGATGCAAGCACAAGAAGCAATGGATACATATCAAGCTTGGGATTATAGTGCTGAAATTAAGACTATTTTATCAAAGCTAGGCATCAATGATACGACTAAAAAAGTGAGAGAACTTTCAGGTGGGCAACAAAAACGTGTTGGTCTTGCTAAAACACTTATAGAGCAACCAGATTTATTACTTCTGGATGAACCTACGAACCATCTAGATTTTGAGTCAATCAACTGGTTAATTAATTATGTTAAACAGTATCCGCATACAGTGCTGTTTGTAACACATGATCGTTACTTTTTAAATGAAGTATCATCTCGCATTATTGAATTAGATCGTGGTAAATTAACTACTTATCCAGGTAATTATGAAGATTACATTGCACAACGTGCTGAAAATGAAGTTGTTGAGCAAAAACAACAAGCGAAACAGCGCGCATTATATAAACAAGAATTAGCTTGGATGCGTGCAGGAGTAAAAGCGCGTTCTACAAAACAACAAGCACGAAAAAATAGATTTAAAGATTTAGAACACGATGTGAAAAACCAACAACAACAAGATAAAGCATCTTTAAATCTTGCGTATTCACGTTTAGGTAAACAAGTTTTTGAACTTGATAACGTGTCAAAATGTATCGGCGATAAAATATTGTTTGAACATGTCACTGAAATTATTCAAAATGGACAACAAATTGGTATCGTCGGACCAAATGGTGCTGGTAAAACAACATTGTTGAATATTTTGAATGGTGATGACCAAGCGTTCGAAGGGGAATTGAAAGTTGGTCAAACTGTTAAAGTTGCTTATTTCAGACAGACTGAAGCACGTTTAGACCGGGACATCAGAATGATTGATTATTTGCGTGAAGAAAGTGAAGTAGCGAAAGAAAAAGATGGAACTGCTGTGTCAGTTACGCAATTATTAGAACGCTTTTTATTCCCAAGTGCAACACATGGTAAAAAAGTTTACAAATTATCAGGTGGAGAACAAAAAAGATTGTATTTATTAAAATTATTAGTGCATCAACCTAATGTTTTATTATTAGATGAACCAACAAATGATTTAGATACAGAAACGTTAACTATTTTAGAAGATTATATCGATACGTTTGGCGGCACAGTTATCACGGTGAGTCATGATCGCTACTTTTTAAATAAAGTTGCTCAAGAATTTTGGTATATTCATGATGGAAAAATAGAACGTATCATAGGAAATTTTGATGACTATGAAGCATATAAAAAAGAGATAGATAAATTACAAACGCAAGAAAAACAACAAGCTAAAGTGAAACCAACGTATGAAAAGAAAAAGAAAAAAGGTTTATCGTATAAAGAAAAACAAGAATATGAAACAATTATTGCGCGTATTGAAACAACCGAGCACAGATTAGAAGAAATCGAGCAAGAAATGGTTGAAGCAAGTTCTGATTATGCTAAAGTAAAAGAATTAAATGAAGAACAACAAAATCTTAATATGTTGTATGAAGAAGATATAACAAGATGGAGCGAACTTGAAGAATTAAAAGAACAATGAGGGATTATATAACATGGAAGCAACATTATCACATTATTTTGGCTATGACACATTCCGTCCAGGTCAAAAAGAAATAATAACTAAAGTAATGGATCATCGTAATGTGCTTGGCGTTTTACCAACTGGTGGGGGAAAATCAATTTGTTACCAAGTGCCAGGATTAATGTTGGGTGGTACGACAATCGTAATCAGCCCATTAATTTCACTTATGAAAGATCAAGTTGATCAATTAAAGGCCATGGGCATTCGCGCAGCATATTTAAATAGTAGTTTGACTCAAAAGCAACAAAAAGAGATTCAAGCACAACTAAAAAGTGGAGAAATCCAATTTTTATATGTTGCACCGGAACGTTTTGACAATGCTAATTTTATGCGCTTATTACAGCAGTTAGATATACACTTAGTTGCCTTTGATGAAGCCCATTGTATTTCAAAATGGGGACATGATTTTAGACCAAGTTATCAGGAAGTCATCCATAAGGTTTTTGCCTTGCCACAAGATTTTTCAATTGTAGCATTAACAGCAACGGCAACAATTGAAGTACAAAAAGATATTATGGATCGTTTAAATATCGATAAGCATGACGAAATTAAAACAAGTACAAAACGACGTAATTTAATATTTCAAGTTAATCCAACGTACCAACGTCAAAAGTTCGTATTAGAATATGTTAAAGATCATCAAAAAGAAGCAGGCATTATTTATTGCTCGACACGTAAACAAGTAGAAGAACTACATGAAGCACTTGAAAACAATAAAATTAGTAGCACAATATACCACGCTGGTTTATCCAATAAAGAGCGTGAAGCAGCACAAAATGATTTTGTATATGATCGCGTGCGTGTCGTTGTAGCAACGAACGCATTTGGTATGGGTATTGATAAATCTAATGTGCGATTTGTGATTCACTATAATATGCCTGGTGATTTAGAGTCTTATTATCAAGAAGCGGGACGTGCTGGTCGTGATGGATTGAAGAGTGATTGTATTCTTTTATTCAGCGATAGAGACATTGGATTACACCAATATTTCATTTCATCTTCAAAAGCAGACGATGATTACAAAGAAAAAATGGGTGAAAAATTGAATAAAATGTTGCTATATACGAAAACTAAAAAGTGTCTAGAAGCAACACTTGTACATTATTTTGAACCTAATGAAAAACTAGAAGAATGTGAACAATGTAGTAATTGTGTTAGAGAAAATAAAACATATGACATGACGAACGAAGCGAAGATGATAGTGAGTTGTATTGCACGTATGAAACAGCAAGAAAGTTATAGTGTCATTATTCAAGTTTTAAGGGGCGAAGACTCTGATTACATTCGTTATTGTGATTATAATCAATTGACAACGCATGGTATTATGAAAAACTATACGACTTCTGAACTCAGTCATCTTATTGATGAATTGCGATTTAAAGGATTTTTGAATGAACACGATGAAATATTAACCTGTGATGTTTCTGTAAAGGAACTGCTTAATAACCAAATTTCGATATATACAACACCATTTAAACGCAAATCAAAAGAAAAGGTTAACATCAACACTGTAGAAGGTGTAGACCGTGCTTTATTCGATGAATTAGTTGCTGTACGTAAACAATTAAGTGAAAAATTAACTATTCCACCAGTAAGCATTTTCTCAGATTTCACTTTGGAAGAATTTGCAAAGAGAAAACCAGAATCAAAACAAGATATGATATTAATTGATGGTGTTGGAAGTTATAAATTAAAACACTACTGTCCAATATTTTTAGAAACAATACAATCTTATAAAGCTCAAATTTAGTTGAGCAAATAATTGTTTTTAGAATATATAATCCCATATACTTAATTTTAACGGTATTGGTATTTTACATTGAAATGATTGCAAAAAATACGAAGTTAATTTGACAACGATTAATATACTATACAGGCACAAATGTAATAGTAATATTGATGAGTTTGAATTAACTTCGTATTTGTTTTATTTAACTGTGATTAAAAAGGTTAAATTGTTAGTAAATCGGTTATGTGTTAACTATGTGAATTTTTTTAAGTGATAGTAAAGGCAATGAGAAGAGTGAGGGTGACAAATTGATAGAATTTAAAAATGTTATGAAACGTTATGGGGATAAGAAAGCTGTAGATGATCTTAGCTTTAATATAAAAGAAGGTGAATTTTTTGTTTTAATCGGACCTTCAGGTTGTGGTAAAACAACGACATTAAAAATGATTAATCGTTTAATTTCATTAACAGAGGGATTTATTTATTTTAAAGGGAAACCAATTAGTGACTATCCAGTATATGAAATGCGCTGGGATATTGGTTATGTTTTACAACAAATTGCATTATTTCCGCATTTAACGATAAAAGAGAATATTGCACAAGTGCCACAAATGAAAAAATGGAAAGAAGCAGATATTGATAAACGTATAGATGAGTTATTAAATATGGTTGGCTTAGAGCCAGAACTATTTAAAGATAGAAAACCAGATGAATTATCAGGTGGACAACAACAACGTGTTGGTGTGGTACGTGCATTAGCTGCAGATCCACCAGTTATTCTGATGGACGAACCTTTCAGTGCATTAGATCCAATTAGCAGAGAAAAGCTGCAGGATGATTTAATAGCATTACAGCAAAAAATTAAAAAAACAATCGTTTTTGTAACACATGATATACAAGAAGCGATGAAGCTAGCTGATAGAATTTGTCTATTAAACAAAGGACATGTAGAGCAAATAGATACACCTGACAATATGGTTAATCATCCTAAAAGTGATTTTGTAAGACAATTTGTTGGGGATAAATCACTGAAAATAGAAAAAGACGTAAAACTATCAGAACTTATCGGTGAATTAACGATTAATGAACAGGAAGCTACCAAAGGTTATCCTATTGTTAATAGTAACGCGTCTATTAAAAGCATTTATAGTGATTTAGCTAACCACGATGCAATCATTATTAATGATGATTCGACTGCTACACAGCATGTGCTTAAACGCGAAGATATGTTTAAATATCTATCGGAGCATACAGGGGGTAGTCAAAGATGAATGAATTAATAAATACACTTTCAGATCGGAAAGGACAATTGTTAACTACCATATTTGAACATATCCAAATATCGTTTATTGCATTGCTCATTGCTGCAGTAATTGGGGTACCGCTAGGCATTTTACTCACAAAGACACGCAAGGTTTCTGAGGTTGTGATGAATATCGCAGCCGTGTTACAGACAATTCCATCATTAGCTTTGCTTGGTTTGATGATACCGCTGTTTGGTATAGGTAAGGTACCAGCAGTGATCGCATTAGTAGTTTATGCATTGTTGCCGATATTAAGAAATACATACACAGGTATCAATGAGGTAGATAGCTCGTTAATTGAAGCAGCTAAGGGTATCGGTATGAAACCAGGTCGAAGATTAACGAAAGTGGAATTGCCAATAGCCATGCCAGTAATTATGGCAGGTATTAGAACAGCAATGGTATTGATTATAGGTACTGCTACATTAGCAGCGTTAATTGGTGCAGGTGGTCTTGGTGATTTGATTCTTTTAGGTATAGATCGAAATGACACATCATTGATTATTATTGGTGCGATTCCTGCAGCTTTATTAGCAATTCTATTTGATTTAGTTTTACGTTATATGCAAAAACTATCCTATAAAAAATTGCTTATTTCTCTTGGTGCAATTATTATAATACTGTTATTAGTGATTATTGGACCAATGTTTGCTCAAAAAGGAGATAAAATTACATTAGCAGGTAAACTTGGGTCAGAACCATCTGTAATTACTAATATGTATAAAATTTTAATTGAAGAAGAAACAGATGATACAGTAGAAGTGAAAGATGGCATGGGGAAAACTTCATTCCTATTTAATGCCTTGAAATCTGACGATATAGATGGCTACCTTGAGTTTACGGGTACAGTACTTGGAGAGTTAACAAAAGAAGATTTGAAGTCTAAACAAGAAAATAAAGTATATCAACAAGCAAAATCAAGTTTAGAAGATAAATACGATATGACTATGTTAAAGCCAATGCAATATAATAATACTTATTCATTAGCGGTGAAAAAAGATTTTGCGAAAAAGCATAATATTAAAACGATAGGTGACTTAAACAAAGTGAGCGATCAAATTAAACCAGGTTTCACATTAGAGTTTAATGATCGTGAGGATGGTTACCCAGCTGTTAAAAAAGCATATGATTTAGATTTCGGTGACGTGAAGACGATGGAGCCGAAATTAAGATATCAAGCAGTTGAAAGCGGAGATATTAATTTAATCGACGCATATTCAACAGATGCTGAATTAAAACAATATGATATGGTTGTATTAGAAGATGATAAAAAAGTATTCCCTCCATATCAAGGCGCTCCTATGTTTAAAACATCGTATTTAAAAGATCATCCTGAAATTAAAGCACCGCTTAATAAATTAGCAGGTAAGATTTCTGATGAAGATATGCAAGAAATGAATTATGAAGTTACAGTAAAAAAAGAAGATCCATATGAGGTAGCAAAAAACTATCTAGAGAAACATCATTTAATTGATTAATTCATAAGACAATACGAGTTTAACAATGCATTTTACTACGTACAAAAATGCATTAAGTTGAACTCGTATTTATATTTGATTAAATTCTAGCTTTAAAAATTTAAGTTACATTGATTTCCAATGGAAATAAGGTATATAATGGTTACTAAGTTTTGAAATTTCTGTAAATTCAAGGAGGCCCGAATCAACAATGAAAAAACAAATAGAGCAATTATCAGCATATCAACCAGGTTTATCACCAAGAGCACTAAAAGAACAATATGGGATTGAGGGTGAACTTTATAAATTAGCTTCTAATGAAAATTTATATGGACCGTCACCTAAAGTGAAAGACGCAATCACGCAGCATTTAGATGAATTGCAATTTTATCCTGAAACGGGTTCTCCGTTAATTAAAGAAGCGATAAGTAAACATTTGAATGTTGACCCAGCACGTATTTTATTTGGTGCAGGATTAGATGAAGTGATATTAATGATTTCACGTGCTGTTTTAACCAAAGGAGATAAAATTGTTACAAGTGAAATGACTTTTGGTCAGTATTATCATAATGCCATAGTTGAAGCAGCAGATGTTGTACAAGTACCACTAAAAGATGGTGGATTTGATTTAGAAGGCATACTTTCTGAAGTTGATGACTACACTAAGCTTGTATGGTTGTGTAACCCTAATAATCCTACCGGCACATACTTTACTCATGAAGACTTGCAACGATTCTTATCACGTGTACCTCAAGATATACCGGTAATTATAGATGAAGCTTATGTTGAATTCGCGACAGCTGAAGACTTTCCGAATTCATTAGCTTTACAAGAACAATTTCCAAATGCTTTCTTACTGAGAACATTTTCTAAAGCATATGGATTAGCCGGCATGCGTATTGGATATGTGATTGCTGCTCAAGAAGCGATTGAAAAATGGAATATTATACGACCACCATTTAATGTAGGGCGATTATCAGAACACGCTGCACTTGCTGCGTTAGAAGATCAAGATTATTTAGATTCTATTCGTGAAAAAAATGCACAAGAAAGAGCAAAATTCTTTGATTCAGTTAGTAGTCATAAATTAAATCCAAGCCAAACGAACTTTATTTTTGTGAACACGTCGCGACCTCACGAATTATATGAAGCATTGTTAAAACAAGGGTGCATTACAAGAGAATTTCCGAATGGTGTCAGAATTACGATTGGTTTCCCTGAGCAAAATGATAAAATGATCGAAGTATTAAATAACTTTGATTTATAAAAAGTAGTATTTATAACGTTCAATAAATTAAAATGTATAAAGCTTAAACTATATAATGAAAATAATTAATTTATATAGTATATTATGATATGCTCATATACAATTTTGGTTTCATTGAACGTTTTTTGCTATACTAATAGTGATAAACAAGATCATGTTCTAAGATGACCAATGTAATAATGCGTTATCATTGTTAATGAACAAGAACTTAAAAGGGAGTAGAGTACGAGATGACTAGAAAATCAATTGCTATTGATATGGATGAAGTACTTGCTGATACAGTAGGTGCATTGATTGAAGATGTGAATAAACGTACAGATTTAGGAATAACATATGATATGTTGGATGGTAAAAAATTACGTCATGCTATGCCTGAACATGATGGGTTATTGCATGAAATTTTACGCGAACCAGGTTTTTTCAAAAAATTAAAAGTGATGGCACATTCACAAGAAGTTGTGAAAAAACTAACTGAGTATTATGATGTCTATATTGCTACTGCTGCAATGGACGTTCCTACATCGTTTCATGATAAATATGCATGGTTAAGAGAGTATTTTCCGTTTTTAGACCCACAGCATTTTGTTTTTTGTGGTCGTAAAGATATCGTAAACGCGGACTATCTCATAGATGACAACCCTCGTCAGTTAGCTATATTTACTGGTAAACCAATTATGTATACAGCATCACATAATGTTAACGATGATCGTTTTACACGTGTGAATGATTGGTATGATGTTGAAAAATATTTCTTGGGTGATCGTGATTACGATATATAATACAAATGACATGAATATGTTTTTGGTGTTTAAATATAAAATTTAATGATGTTATACTTATAATGTGGGACATTTGAATATGTTATGAGTGAAAGGTTAAGGGCTATCTATATTTCAAGTAAGTAAACACGTTCTAACACTATATCAAAAGGACTAATCCATATGTACGTGGATTAGTCCTTTTTTATTAATCATTATATATAGTGTGTTTATTCATATTCAGTGTCAGGTGTGTTTTCAGGTAACGTCAAAATTTGAATTGCTTTTGGTATAACTTCGATATGGATGGGTGTTTTTAATGCAATTTCGCCATCGATATCTACTTTCATTTCAGGTTTAGTCTCTATTTTGATATCTTTGGCTAATAAATGCTGAATACCGTTTGTCATGTGGTTCCAGTTCATACTATCTCTTTGTTTAAATATATCACTCAGTACACTTGAACTGTGTTCTTTGAAGATAAATAAATTCAGATAACCATCACTAGGTGAAAGGTCTGTTAAAGGTATACGACTGCCTCCTATAAATGACCCATTAGCAACAACAAGCATGGCAGTATTACCATCAATTACTTTACCATCAACGGTTAATTGATAATCAAAGTGCTCCGGATTAAGTAAAGTTTTAACAGTAGACCCTACGTAGCTCAATTTCCCAAAAATGTCTTTATTGCCATTTTGAACATTTTCTGCATTTTGAACAATGAGACCCAATCCAGCAAAGTTTAGTGCATACTGATCATTTATTTTCATAACATCATAAGATTGTAACTCTGATTGAATAAGTTGTTGACTGGCTATTTTATGACGTGGACTTAGGTTTAATGTTTTAACGAAATCATTAAACGTACCACCTGGAATAATACCAATAGGGATATTCAATTCATGTTGCATCATGCCATTGATTAATTCGTTGACAGTACCATCTCCACCAAGGAGAAAAATGATATCTACATCGTCACTGTAACTTTGATCTTTAATCTTCTGGCAAAATCTTATGATATCACCTTCATCTTCACTTAGTTGGATTGACAGATGTTTACAAAACGTAGTTAAAGAAGCTGCTACATCTCCCAGTCCTCGATATATATCTTTAATACCACTATATTCATGATAAAATAAGACACCGTGTTTGAATTTAGTATTTTCCAATTTTCTTCACCATATTCTTTTAAATTTTGTTGCTTATTCACTTTACCCATATTTCTATAGTTATAAATATATTTTGGCGGGCGAAACATATATTTCAATTCAAATGATTTCTTCATACTATTATACAAGGATAATTAGGTCGATGTTTACCTAAGCTTTAGCACATGGAAAAAGCCCACTAACTCAATAAATTGAGAAGAGGGCTTTTTGCATGCGCTATTTAATGCCACGCATACCTTTGATGATTTTTGGTACAAATGCTAAAACAATTAAACTAACTACAACTGCAATACTACCTAAAAATAGGAAGTAGTTTTTGTGTCCAAGAGGTTCGATTAGTTTTACTAATGTACCATTTATAGCCTGCGCACAGGCATTAGTTAACAGCCATAAACTCATCATCTGTGTGTTGAAAGCTTTTGGAGCAAGTTTAACTGCTGCACTGTTACCTGTAGGTGATAAACAAAGTTCACCGATTACACAAATGATATAAGATAAAATAATCCAGTTGACACTAATATCGGTACCGCCAGCTGAATGACCGATAAAACCAATCATTATGTAAGAAGCACCTGCTAATATTGCGCCTAGAACAAATTTTGTGGCTATACTTGGTTGGCGTCGAGCCATTTTTGCCCAAATCAATGAAATCACTGGTGCTAGTAATACAATAAATAATGGATTGATCGACTGGAAGAGCGTAGGACCGAAATCTGCTTTCCATCCAAATATATTTAATTTCATATCACTGCTTTCAAACGCAAAGAGGTTAAGTACGTTGGCACCCTGTTCTTGAATTGACCAGAATATTACACCGAGTATAAATAGTGGTATAAACGCTATTACTCTTGAGCGTTCATCATCTGTGATTTCTTTACTTCGAATCATAATTGTGAAATATATGATAGGTAATGCCACACCTAGTATGAGTACCGTTGTACTAACTAAGTTAAATGATAATGTACCTGTTAAGCCGGTAATTAATAATACCGCTGCAATGATTACGATGATTGCAGCAAATAAAATGCTATATTTCTTTTTCTCGCTTTTATTTAATGGGTTTGTTGGTTTTGAACCAATTTGCCCTAAATTTCTTTTATTGAAAAATATATACCATACGAGTCCAAGTGCCATACCAATCGCAGCGATTAAGAAACCACCGTGGAAGTTACCTGTATGTACAAAGCGATCTAAAATAATTGGTGAAATTAATCCACCTAAGTTAACAGACATATAGAATATAACAAAACCAGCATCTATACGTGTATCTCTATCAGGGTATAATCTACCGACAATATTTGAAATGCTTGGCTTCATTAAACCAGAACCCACAATAATAAAGAACATAGAAATAAATAGTCCTATAATATCTAAAGGTAAACTTAAGAAAATATGTCCAATAATGATCAACACGCCACCGTAAAATGTTGCTGCGCGCGTCCCTGTAATTCTATCGGAAATCCATCCACCCAGTACAGATGTCATGTATATCAGTGCACCGTATACTGCCATAATAGACTGTGCAGTGCCTTTATCCATACCTAGTCCGCCATCTTTGATAGCGAAATACATGTAGAAAATCAGCAAGGCACGCATACCGTAGTAGCTGAACCTCTCCCAAAATTCAACAAAGAATAATACGCCTAGCCCCTTAGGATGTCCAAAAAATCCTTTTTGTGGAATAGATTGAACTGCTTGTTCATGGGCTTTATCTTGATTTTGCATAAAAACATTCCCCGTCCTTTCATACTCCCTATAAGAATGTATAAAAATGATTTTACGCTTAATTAAATTAAATTTCAATAATATTCTCAAAACAACAATATTCAAAATATTCTGATTTATTATCACTGTATATAAACATAAATTTTTATTTAGTTATATTTAAATTGTTGGCAGTGTATTTTTACAAAAAAATAAACAATATAGAAATCTTTAAAACCAGATCTCTATATTGCTTATTAAAAAATATTATCGTTTAAGTGATTAATATATACCTTTCATTGCACGTTTTACTTTTGGTGAAATAATCAATAATATAACTCCGATAACAACTGCAACTAATCCTGAATACATAAAGTAATCACTTTGATCCATTTTTGTGTATACAACAACGAGTTGAGCGTTAAGACCCTGTGCTGTTGCGTTACTTAACATCCACAAGCTCATCATACGCGCCGTGAATGTGACTGGTGCTAGTTTTGTAGTAGTTGATAAACCGACTGGAGATATACAAAGTTCACCGATAGTAATTAATAAGAAACTGAGTACAAGCCATAATGGGTTTATTAAGTCATTGCCTGTAGCCAATGGAATAATCATGACTAGATAGGAGAACCCAGCGATAATAGCACCATAAGCAAATTTATGCACCGTAGGCGGATTCTTTTTACCTAATTTAACCCATAGCGTTGCAAAGACTGGCGCTAAGAGAATGATAAACAATGGATTTAAAGATTGTGCCCATGAGGCAGGAATTGAAAAATCAATTAATCCGTTCGTTAATACAGACATTTCTAGTTGTGTCTTTTTATCTGCAAATGTTGCGAGAATCGTTGACCCTTGTTCTTGTATCATCCAAAAAGCAACAGATGTAATATACAAGGGTATGTAACTATATACACGTGAACGTTCATCTTTCGTAACGTCTTTATGTAAAATCATATTAATAAACAAGTAGATTGGTAATACGATACCTAAAATGGTAATTAAAAAGCTGAAGTTTTCTAAGCTTAAGGCATTATTTAAATGTAGAATTAATAAATATGCTAAAAATAATACAATAATACCTGAACTAAATAACACGAACTTTTTGATTTCTGGTTTAGTTAAAGGATTCGGCACGTTACGACCAGCCAAACCTAAATTCACCTTACGTTTTAGTGCATATACTACTAAGCCACAGAACATGCCGATAGCAGCTACTAAGAAACCTGCATGGAAACTTACTCTAGTTTGTAAATAACCTGTAAGTAATGGCGCAAACAAACTACCAAAATTAATCCCCATATAGAATAAAGTAAATGCAGCGTCTCGTCTTACATCATTACGATCATACAGTTCACCAACAGTTGATGAAATGTTTGGTTTTAATAGACCAGTACCTGCAATGATGACTGCGAGCGCAACCATTACTAATGTTAAATTATTAGGTAAGGACAATAAAATATGCCCAATCATGATCAGGAATCCACCGTAGAAGACAGCGCTTTGTGTCCCGGTTATCCGATCTGCAATCCATGCCCCAATAACACCTGACATATAAATTAAAGTTCCGTAAATTGCGACAATTTGCATTGCCACGGCTTGGCTTAAACCAAAACCACCCTCAGCCACACTATAATAAAGATAAAATATTAGTATCGCTTTCATACCATAATAACTGAATCTCTCCCAAAATTCAGTGAAAAACAGTGTTCCTAGTCCTTTTGGATGTCCGAAGAACCCCTTTCTCGGAGTACTTTTCATAATTTCCTCGTGCGTGTAACTTATCTGTTTCATAATTTCCCTCCCCTAAATGGTTGGATTTATTTTATAATGTTTTCACATAAATAACAAGTGTATATATCAATAGTACAAAATTATATAAGTAAGCGTTTTAATATCTAAATGAAATAAATAAAAAAATAATCCACACGAATTATTTTTAGTTCGTGTGGATTATTCATAGTAGGAATGAATTAACGATTATCTATTTTTTCTGGATAGAGGTCATGATTCATTAAACGATGTTCTGCCATTTTTTCATATTTACTGTCAGGGCGGCCATAATTTGTATAAGGGTCTATAGATATACCACCACGAGGCGTGAATTTGCCCCAAACTTCTATATAATGTGGATCCATTAAGTCGATGAGATCATTCATAATAATATTCATACAGTCCTCATGAAAGTCACCATGATTTCTAAAGCTAAATAAATATAGTTTTAATGATTTAGATTCGACCATTTTAATATTTGGGATATAAGAAATATAAATTGTAGCAAAATCAGGTTGACCTGTAATAGGGCATAAAGATGTGAACTCAGGGCAATTAAATTTAACAAAATAATCACGGCCTGGATGTTTATTATCAAATGATTCTAATACATCTGGTCGATAATCAAAATCATACTTATTGTTTTGGTTTCCTAGTAAAGTAATGTCATTTAAATCTTCTTGTTTACGTCCTTCAGACATCGTAATTGCTCCTTTAATATTTAGATTTTTGTTCCTTTTTCTGAATTGTTAGCGGTTGGCGTCTGGCTTTTTCAAACATATAATAACTTGCACCAATGATAATGATGTAACCTAAAATAGCATAGAAATCTGGTGATTCGCCAAATAAAATAAAACCAAATAACGCAGTGAAAATAATAGATGCGTACGTAAATATTGAAATATCTTTAGCTGGTGCAAAACTATATGCTAAAGTAATACCTATTTGACCAGCAGCTGCAGCTAAGCCAGCACCGATTAAATAAACAACTTGCATGACAGACATTGGTTCGAATGTAAAAATCGTAAATGGAATGAGAACTATTATAGAAAAGAAAGAAAAATAAAAAACAATCGTATAAGGTGCTTCTCTACTACTTAATGCTCTAACACAAGTGTAGGCACTTGCCGCGAAGATACCTGATAACAATCCACCAATCGCTGGTATCATTGATGAGGAAAACTCAGGTTTTACAACGAACAACATACCAAAAATGGCTACAATCATAGCAACAAATTGATAGTTGCGTACTCTTTCATTTAAGAAAATTAAACTAAGTAGTATCGTCCAAAAGGGATTCAATTTCATTAATGTGTCTGCATCACTGAGTATCATATGGTCGATGGCATATATATTTAATAATACGCCAATCAAACCAAGTGCAGAACGAGATATTAATAAAGGCTGACTACTTAATTTACCAAAAAGTGGTTGCTTATATTTAAATATAAAATACAAAGGTATAAACATCGCTACTAGGTTTCTTGCCAATGATTTTTGAAAGACAGGGAGATCTCCAGCTAATCTAAAAAAGACAGACATAAAGCTAAAGCCAACTGCAGAAATTAGAATAGCAATAATACCTTTTATTTTTGGATTCACATACATCGCCTCAATTTTAAAATTTTAACGTATCTATATTAGCATAGTTAATTAGAAAATGTATATATGCTTGAAATTAAAGTAGAAATATATTAAGATAATATACGAACAAACGTTCTATTAAGGAGCATATAATCGAGAAAATTTAAAAGTAATTTAGAATAGTAATTAGTTCGAAAATATAATATATGAAGCGCAATATATATGAGGGTAGATTAAGTAATGCAGGTATATCAAGGCTTAAGAGAAAATTAAAAAAAGCAAGCATTGAGACTCTAAAAATGACAAAAATATTTTTTAAATTTTTAAAATTGATTTTAAAGTTGAATTGGTGCCATTTTCATACTGTTTTCATCGTTTTGTCATAAATTAAAGACTTTTAATAAGGCGATGAGTTATGTATAATGAAACACATAATATAGTATTTCTGGCCAGGACAAAACACAATATATTGTGTTTTGATACGTGGTCAATTTATTTATAATAAATCAAATTTTAAGTAAAATCACACAGTTTTAGGCTTTGAATAATGACAAATAAGGCATTAATACTTAAATGTTGAGTTTTTACATACCTACTTATAGATTTACAAGTTACTATATATAGTGGTTACTTCAATCATTTAAAACACATTCAAATAATAACACCTCGACAGCCTTACATTTTTTGATTTTCCAACTTACGTATATCTATTAGAAAGAAGGTGATCCAATGAAAGTGGTATATTTTTCGTTTTCCGGCAATGTGCGCAGATTTATAAAAAAAACCGAACTGACAAATGTTATGGAAATCACGCAAAATAATTGTTCAGAGAGAATAGAGGAGCCATTCGTTTTGGTCACTGGAACAATAGGATTTGGTGAGGTACCCCAACCAGTTCAAGCGTTTTTAGATGTGAATGATGATTTGTTAAAAGCTGTTGCAGCGAGCGGAAATCGTAACTGGGGACAAAATTTCGCAAAAGCTGGACGATCAATTTCGGAACGATATCAAGTTCCACTATTATTGAAGTTTGAAGTACAGGGCACTGCAGACGATATAAATGAATTTAAAGATAAGGTGGGAAATTTCAATGAAGATTATGGACGAGAAGAAATACAATCATATTGAATTAAATAATGAGGTTACAAAACGAAAAGATAATGGTTTCTTTAATTTGGAAAAGGACCAAGAAGCGCTAGCAGTTTATTTAGAAGAGATTCAAGATAAGACAATCTATTTTGATACTGAAATTGAACGTTTACGCTATCTTGTAGATAACGATTTTTATTTTGATGTTTTTGAAAAATATTCAGAAGCGGATTTACAAGAAATTACAGATTATGCTAAAAGTATAGACTTTCGTTTTGCCAGTTATATGTCAGCTAGTAAATTCTTTAAAGATTATGCGCTAAAGACAAATGATAAAACACAATTCTTAGAAGATTATAAGCAACATGTTGTGATTGTTGCACTTTATTTAGCAAATGGTCATAAACCGACAGCTAGACAACTTATTTCAGCTATGATTGAACAACGTTACCAACCAGCAACGCCAACATTTTTAAATGCAGGACGTGCGCGTCGTGGTGAGCTCGTGTCATGTTTCTTATTAGAAGTAGACGACAGTTTGAATTCAATCAATTTTATAGATTCTACAGCGAAACAGTTAAGTAAAATTGGTGGCGGTGTTGCTATTAACCTATCTAAATTGCGTGCAAGAGGAGAAGCGATTAAAGGCATTAAAGGTGTAGCAAAAGGCGTATTACCTGTTGCTAAATCTCTTGAAGGCGGATTTAGCTATGCAGACCAATTAGGACAACGTCCTGGTGCTGGTGCGGTGTACTTAAATATTTTCCATTACGATGTAGAAGAATTTTTAGATACAAAGAAAGTTAACGCAGATGAAGATTTACGTTTATCTACCATTTCTACTGGATTAATTGTACCTTCAAAATTCTTTGAATTGGCGAAAGAGGGTAAAGACTTTTATATGTTTGCACCACATACAGTTTATAATGAATATGGTGTAACGTTAGATGATATTAATTTAGATGAATACTATGAAAGTTTAGTAGCCAATCCAAATGTTGATAAAAAGAAAAAAGACGCTCGTGAAATGCTAAATATGATTGCTCAAACACAACTACAATCTGGTTATCCTTATCTAATGTTTAAAGATAATGCGAATAAAGTACATCCTAACTCTAATATTGGTCAAATTAAAATGAGTAACTTATGTACAGAAATCTTCCAATTACAAGAAACGTCTATTATTAATGACTACGGTACAGAAGACGAAATCAAGCGCGATATATCTTGTAACTTAGGATCTTTAAATATTGTTAATGTTATGGAATCAGGAAAATTCAAAGATTCAGTGCATACAGGTATGGATGCATTGACAGTGGTTAGTGATGAAGCAAATATTCAAAATGCCCCAGGTGTTAGAAAAGCCAATAGCGAGTTACATTCAGTTGGATTAGGCGTTATGAATTTACATGGTTATCTTGCTAAAAATAAAATTGGTTATGAATCTGAAGAAGCAAAAGATTTTGCTAACATATTCTTCATGATGATGAACTACTATTCAATTGAAAGATCCATGGAAATTGCAAAAGATAGACAAGAAACATTTAAAGACTTTGATAAGTCAGATTATGCCAATGGTAAATATTTTGAGTTTTACACTTCGCAAACATTTGCACCAAAATATGAAAAAGTACGTAAATTATTTGAAGGCTTAGAAATTCCTACACCTGAAGATTGGAAAGCATTACAAAAAGAAGTTGAAACTCACGGTTTATTCCATGCATATCGTTTAGCGATCGCACCAACACAAAGTATTTCTTATGTACAAAATGCGACAAGTTCAGTTATGCCGATAGTTGATCAAATTGAACGTCGTACTTATGGTAATGCAGAAACATTTTACCCAATGCCTTTCTTATCACCTGAAACAATGTGGTACTACAAATCTGCATTTAATACTGATCAAATGAAATTAATTGATTTAATAGCTACGATTCAAACACATGTGGACCAAGGTATTTCTACAATTCTTTATGTAAATTCAGAGATATCAACACGTGAATTATCTAGATTATATGTTTATGCACATCATAAAGGATTGAAATCTTTATATTACACTAGAAATAAATTATTAAGTGTTGAAGAATGTACAAGCTGTGCAATATAAAACGAAACTTTTTAATTAATGAAAAAGATATATGAATCTTGAAATAACGCATATGTTTTAAATGCAAAAAGGTGAGGCATTAAGTGAATGTCATTTAAATCAAAGTGTATCGACATTATAGAAATATAGTCACTTATGCAAAGGGATAGAAAATCTAAAAATATATTTAGATTTCTGTCCCACTTTCTGTGTTTTATAAATTAAACAAATATTTACTAGATAGGGGAATTATCTAAATGAAAGCAGTCAATTGGAATACTCAAGAAGATATGACAAATATGTTTTGGCGACAAAATATTTCGCAAATGTGGGTAGAAACTGAATTTAAAGTTTCAAAAGATATTGCAAGTTGGAAAACATTATCTGATGAAGAAAAAAATGCATTTAAAAAGGCATTGGCAGGTTTAACTGGTTTGGATACACACCAAGCAGATGATGGTATGCCATTAATTATGTTACATACAACAGATTTACGTAAAAAAGCGGTATATTCCTTTATGGCGATGATGGAACAAATTCATGCTAAAAGTTATTCTCACATCTTTACAACATTATTACCATCTAGCGAAACAAACTATTTATTAGATAAATGGGTCCTAGAAGAACCACATTTGAAATTTAAATCGGATAAAATTGTAAATAATTATCATAAATTATGGGGTAAAGAAGCATCTATTTATGATCAATATATTGCACGTGTATCAAGTGTTTTTCTAGAAACATTTTTATTCTATTCTGGTTTCTATTATCCTTTATATTTAGCTGGACAAGGTAAAATGACGACTTCAGGAGAAATTATTCGTAAAATTTTATTAGATGAATCTATTCATGGTGTATTTACTGGTATGGACGCACAAAGTTTACGCAATGAATTGTCTGAAAGTGAAAAACAGCAAGCAGACCAAGAAATGTATAAATTATTAGATGAACTATATAAAAACGAAGTTTCTTATACACAATCTTTATATGATGATATCGGTTTAACTGAAGATGTGCTTAACTATGTAAGATATAATGGTAACAAAGCACTATCAAACCTTGGATTTGATCCGTACTTTGAAGAAAGAGAATTTAATCCAATCATCGAAAATGCATTAGACACATCTACAAAAAACCATGATTTCTTCTCTGTTAAAGGCGATGGTTATACTTTAGCGCTAAATGTTGAAGCATTACAAGATGAAGATTTTATTTTTGAAGACTAAATTACAACTGTTTAACTATCATAATGTAAAAGTTGTTGATAGCAGATGTATGAAATATAAGTAAATTTTAAGCACCAACAAACGTCAATTTCTATTGGAATTATATAGAGATTGACGTTTTTTATTTATTAAAGTTTTGTTCGTTGCACTAATATTTTACACATTTTGTGCCAATACAATTAATTTAAGCACGTGCTTAAATTTATTTAGTATTTGCATTAGTTAGCCAACTGAAATGTCAAAAATTTTTATAAATACATAAATTCAAAAGAATACATTTGACTAAAAGGTTTTGTTTTTATTTTGAAAATTTTGACATAAATAGAGAATTGTTTTGATAATCTCTGTTATAGCTATTGAATTTACATGCAAAGATGATAAAATTTAACTTATAGGCATTGATAATGATTATCACATTCAATGAAACATGACGTTTATGAAAGGATTAATTACTCACTATGAAATTTTTACTCAATGGTGTTGTCTTAGCTATTATTTTATTCTTTTTAACTATCCTTTCTTTATTTATAGGCGTTAGCAAAGTATCAATTACTGATATTTTTCATTTAACGCATGAACAATTAAATATCATCGTGTCTAGTAGGATACCCAGAACAATAAGTATATTAATATCTGGAAGTACTTTAGCACTTTCTGGACTAATTATGCAGCAGATGATGCAAAATAAATTTGTGAGCCCAACGACAGCAGGGACTATGGAATGGGCAAAGTTAGGTATTTTAATATCAATGATATTTTTTCCGCAAGAAAACATTATTATTAAATTAATATTTGCGGTGATATTAAGTATTGGTGGCACATTTTTATTTGTTAAATTAGTTCAATACATACGATTCACTGATGTTATTTTTATTCCGCTTTTAGGTATTATGCTTGGTGGTATTGTGTCTAGCTTAGCAACTTTTCTTGCTCTAAGAACCAATACTGTACAAAGTGTAGGCAACTGGCTCAATGGAAACTTTGCCATCATTACGAGCGGTAGATATGAAATATTATACTTAAGCATTCCTTTATTGATACTTACATATATATTTGCCAATCATTTCACGATTGCAGGGATGGGGAAAGATTTTAGTAATAACTTAGGCGTCAACTATGAAAAAATAATAAATATTGGTTTATTTATAACTGCAACTATAACAGCACTTGTAGTTGTTACAGTAGGAACGCTGCCATTTTTAGGTCTAATTGTTCCGAATATTGTGTCAATATTCAGAGGTGACCACTTAAAGCAAGCATTACCTCACACAGCAATGTTAGGGGCGGTATTTGTTATGTTTTCTGACATAATTGGTAGGATTATTGTCTATCCATATGAAATAAATATTGGTTTAACAATTGGTGTCTTTGGCACGATTATTTTCTTGATCTTATTGATGAAAGGAAGACACAATTATGCAAATTAGTGCTAAATCAAAGTTAATGATATTAATTGCTGTCACTTTAATTGCTGCTTTAATATATCTTTTCATCGGTATTGATTTTGAAATTTTTAGATACCAGTTTATCAGTCGTTTTCGAAAGCTTGTGCTCATGATATTGGTAGGTGGAGCAATTGCAGCTTCAGTAGTCATCTTTCAAGCAATTACAACGAATCGTTTATTGACTCCATCAATTATGGGACTTGATGCTGTATATATGTTTGTGAAAGTATTGCTAGTATTTGTGTTTGGCGTACAGTCTGCATTTGTAACTAATATATATTTAAGTTTTGCTACTTCGCTGTTGGTTATGATTGTATTTTCATTATTATTATTTCAAGGTATCTTTAGAATTGGCGATGTGTCGATATATTTAATTTTACTCATTGGTGTTATATTAGGTACTTTCTTTAGAAGTATAACTGGATTTTTAGAACTGATTATTAATCCTGAAGATTTTTTAGCAGTTCAGAGTTCAATGTTTGCCAATTTTGATGCTTCCAATAGTAAATTGGTAATGTTGTGCGGCATTATATTAATTATTTTAATCATTATTACAGTGATTGCGATACCATATTTAGATGTGCTTTTATTAGGAAAAGACCAAGCAATTAATTTAGGTTTGTCCTATAAAATGATTACAAGATTATTGCTCATACTTGTTGCGATATTAGTATCTGTCTCTACTTCATTGGTAGGTCCGATTACATTTTTAGGATTGTTAACAGTTAATCTGGCGCATGAATTGATGAAAACCTATGAACATAAATATATATTACCGGCAACAATCTGTTTAAGTTGGTTGAGTTTATTTATTGCACAAGGTGTAGTAGAAAATTTATTTGAAGCGACGACGCAAGTAAGTATCATTATTGACTTAGTAGGTGGAACGTACTTTATCTATCTATTAATTAAAAGGAGACATGCGAATTGATACGTGTTCAAGGATTAAATAAAACCATTCAAGATAAAACGATTTTAAATGACATTAATGTAGATATAAGTAAAGGGCGTTTAACTTCAATGATAGGACCAAATGGTGCAGGTAAGAGTACTTTACTTTCAGCAATTACACGACTGATCGATTTTGATAAAGGGACAATTGAGATAGAAGGGAAAGCTATTTCTGAATTTAAGAGTAATGAATTGTCTAAAAAATTATCAATTTTGAAACAGGCTAATCATACTGAGTTAAATATTACTGTTGAGCAACTCGTAAATTTTGGAAGATTCCCATATTCAAAAGGCCGTTTAAATGAAGCAGATCGGGCGCAAGTTGAGTATGCACTTGAGTTATTGAATCTTAAAGAAATAAGACATCGTTACCTAAAAACATTATCAGGTGGCCAACGACAACGGGCATATGTAGCTATGACGATAGCGCAGGACACAGAGTATATATTGCTGGATGAGCCATTAAATAATTTAGATATGAAACATTCAGTTCAAATTATGAAAACGTTACGTCAACTCGCAAAATCACTCAATAAAACAATTGTTGTTGTGATTCATGATATTAATTTTGCTTCGTGTTATTCAGATGACATCATTGCATTGAAAGATGGAGAAATGGTCAAAGCCAGTACTAAAGATGAAGTTATACAAGAAAATACGCTCAAAACATTGTACGATATGGACGTTAAAATTGAAGAAATTCGCGGACAACGCATTTGTGTATATTTTGATGAAGAAACAGCAGATTATGAATTATCTATATTACAATCCGTTTAAAATGGAATGATTTATATTGAAGGGAGTGATGCAGCTGCAACGTTGCTCATTTTAAACGGCATATTGAAATGGTGATTAACTTTAGTATTCCAGGAGGATTAAACATATGAAGAAATTTGCTTTGTTTATGGTAATAGGTTTAATGTTTTTATTAGTAGCATGTAGTAATGGTGGCTCAGACGATAAAAAGTCATCGGATACAAAATCAGATAGCAATGAATCAAATAAAACAGTTAAGATAGAAAATGATTATAAAGCTAATGGAGAAAAACGTGATGGAAGCGATGCTAAATCTGTAAAAGAGACAGTTGAGGTTCCAGTAAATCCTAAAAACACAGTTGTGTTTGATTATGGTGCATTAGATACATTAAAAGAATTAGGACTTGAAGATAAAGTTAAAGCAGTTCCTAAAGGTGAAGATGCTAAATCATTACCAGATTTTTTAAGTGAATTTAAAAATGATAAGTATTTAAATACTGGTAGTTTAAAAGAAGTTAATTTTGACAAGGTTGCAGAAGCAAAACCAGAAGTGATATTCATATCTGGACGTACAGCAAACCAAAAAAACTTAGATGAATTTAAAAAAGCTGCACCAGATGCTAAAGTTGTTTACATAGGTGTAGATAATAAAGATGAAGTTAAGTCGCTTAAAGCAAATGCTGAAAAAATAGGTAAAATTTATCAAAAAGAAGACAAAGTTAAGTCTCTTAATAAAAAATTAGAAGATAAAATAGCAAGTATGAAAGAAAAAACAAAAGATTTAAAAGACCAAAAAGCGTTATATTTGTTAGTAAATGAAGGTGAATTATCAACATTTGGTCCTGGAGAACGTTTCGGTTCTATGATTTTTAATACAATGGGCTTTACACCAGCAGATAAAGAAATTAAAGAAAGTAATCATGGCCAAAATGTTACAAATGAATATGTTGCAGAAAAAAATCCTAGCATTATTTTTGCGATGGACCGAGGTCAAGCTGTAGCAGGTAAATCTACTGCTAAAAAAGCATTGAGTAATGATGTCATCAAAGATGTTGATGCGATTAAGCATGATAAAGTATATGAATTAGATCCAAAACTTTGGTACTTCTCAAGTGGTTCGACGACAACTGCGATTAAACAAATTGAAGAAGTCGAAAAAGCAATAGATAAAAAATAATAATAGACATGAGTGGGGATTGTCTTAATAATGCATACTCAAAGCAGTGAAAATCACTTTAATCGTGAATTCACTGCTTTTTTGATATGGATGATGCGTTCTGCTTACAAGAAGATATAAAATGTAACTGTGCTAATCTCAATTGTTTTTTGGTTGGCTCAATACTAGAATGGAATTGAGCACTTAAGTAATAAATTGATTTAAAAACTTGTATAATGAATAAAAATAGTAAAAGAAGGTGACATAAAAATGATTTTAGATAATGTAAACCCAAATGATTTATTTCCAACAGAAAAGAAAGGTCCTAGTGTACTAGGTACGATAGAGTATTCTGTACAAGGTTCTACAGAATTTGAAGGTGCATTTATTGCTACAAATGAACGTATTATTTTAAATGTAGATATGAATGGAGAATTCTATTATAGAAGTATTGGTTATGATGAAGTAGAGAAAATTACATACGAAGACGGTCGCATTCATTTCACGTTTAATATTGGGCCTATGCCGATGAAAAATATACAAAAAGGTGATGCAGAAGCGTTTGTACAATTTATAAAGGACAAAATAAACGCACAATAGGAAGATAGTGTTTGAATGAACTTGTGTATGTCATGTTTATGTTTATTTTTACAATGGTTTAAATAGATAAAAGAGCGACGTAGAAACTTGATTAGAAAATAAATTTCTGCGTCGCTCTTTTTGTTTAGCGTTAATTATATAGAAAAGTAAGTGCTGTAATGATATTTACAACGATTATTAAAATGTGCATCACAGTTTGGACACGCTTCAATCAGCATATATTCATTGATTGTCATTTCGTGTCTGCATACACCACATAAAATAGCTTTTGTATTAAATTCATCAGCATCCCATCTTTGTATTGAATGAGAGGTGTCCTCATTATGACATTTATAACATGGATAGTATTTATTACAGCATTTGAATTTAATTGCTATTACATCTAATGGTGTGTGGTAGTGTGTACAACGTGTTTCATTATCTACAGTTGCACCGTATACTTTCGGCATCTTATAACACTCCTAACGTTCAATAGGATGTTCACCAATTATTCTAACTTCTGGATGAAGTTCAACATCAAATTTTGCTTTAACCGTTTTTTGCACGTGATGGATTAAATCTTCGTAGTCAGTTGCAGTACCTTTATCAACGTTTACCATAAAGCCTGCATGTTTCTTAGATACTTCTACGCCACCTATACGATAGCCTTGTAGGTTTGAATCTTGTATTAATTTACCAGCAAAATGTCCTGGTGGTCTTTGGAAGACGCTACCACAAGATGGGTATTCTAAAGGTTGTTTCGTTTCTCTTCTATCAGTCAAATCATCCATTTTCTCTTGGATATCTTGTAAATTGCCAGGCGCTAATGTAAATGCAGCTTCTAATACAACTAAGTGTTCTTTTTGGACGATACTATTACGATAATCTAACTCCAGTTCTTTGTTTGTCAGTGTGATTAGATCTCCCTTTTCATTAACACATAGTGCATAATCAATACAATCTTTGACTTCACCACCATAAGCACCTGCATTCATAAATACAGCGCCACCAATTGAACCTGGGATACCACAGGCAAATTCTAATCCAGTAAGCGCATTATCACGTGCAGTACGTGACACATCAATAATTGCAGCACCGCTTCCTGAGATGATTGCATCATCAGAAACATCAATATAATTTAACTGAAGTAAACTGATAACGATTCCTCTGATGCCACCTTCACGGATGATGATGTTTGAACCATTACCTAGATATGTGACGGGTATATCATTTGTGTAGGCAAAATGGACGATAGCTTGGACATGCTCATTTTGGGTTGGAGATAAATAATAATCGGCTTGACCTCCCGTCTCAGTGTATGTATAGCGCTTTAGCGGTTCGTCAACTTTTATAATATCTTTTGGAACTATTGCTTCTAATTCTTTTAAGATGTCATCTTTATGCAATTATAGAACATCCTTTCCTGTTGAATTCATTTATATATTATACCAATGATTTAACATGTTTGCTAAATAGTATATCGTTTTATTGAAAACGATTAAGTTAATTTAATATTTTAGTGATTAAAGATTAGTTGTGTGTGTTCGATAAATCTTTATTAATTTTTCGGAGTAGTTGTTTGAAAAGTAATTGTTTTTGATTTTCATATTCACGAATTAGTACTGCATCTGTCGCTAAATTATACTTTTGCTTTCCAAAGTTGGTTGCTGAAGATGAGTTTATTGTTAAGTAATGATTTGTCTTCAGATAATCATTATAAAGTTGTGAATCTATTTGAACAATATGTAATCGAGCAATTTGTCTTAAATCAATGAGATTATTAAATTGAGCCATTACTACTTTTTTATGATATGGATGGTGAAGTCTATAAAACCCTTCATAATTTAATCTTTTTTCATCTAAAGCAGTTATATCATGTAAATCATTGACGCCAACTAAAACATCTAAAATAGGTTCAGTAGGGTAGTTGAAGTGACTCGTTCCTCCAATATGATGTGTTGTTTTTACAGGAGTATCTAAGAGTGTCAATAATTTATGACGTAGCATCTGATATTGTTTAATAAAAGTTTGTTGTATATCTTCATTGATAAAAGGTTGAACATTCGAATGCATTGAATTAAATCACTCCTTTAAATGATCAAAATAAATTGTTAAACTGTAAATTCTGGAATAATATATCATATATTATTTTCAAGTTAAATAAGTTTCTGTATAATACGTAATGATAAGGAGTGCAGAAATGAAAAAATTAATGTGCTTTGTTTTATTAGTTTGTTTTGCCGTAGTACTTGTCGCTTGCGGACATGAAGGTGCCAACGAATTTAAAGATTTCGATAGTACATTAACTGACGTAAAGCAAAAAGAAAAGGAATTTAATAAAGTAATGGATTCTATTGATTTAGAAAACATTAATGATTTAAGTAAAACAGATATGACTGATAAAAACAAAAAAGAATTCAATCAATTGCAAAATAACTTGAATAGCAAGTTAACACCTAAACTTGAAGCATATGAGAAATCTACCAAACATCTGCCAGCAAATTCTGAGGAAACCAAGGAATTAAAATCAAAATATTTAGCATCTGTCAAAAAGAAAAAAGCTGCCATCGAGGAAGTTAAAACATTTGTAGATTTATACAATCAAGCAGTTAAAGCGAATGAAGATATTTTAGATTATACAAAACTTTTTGAAAAGAATAGATCAGAAGTAGAAGAAAACATGAAAAAAGCTAATAATGCTGGTGAAAGTGTTAAAGGCTTTAAAGAGAAATTGGAACAAAATAACAAAGATTTAAAAAATACAGCGGAAAAAGAATCCAATTCTACAAATGCTAAATCAGAGAAGCAAGTCATTGAAACTCAAATTATGCCATTAATAAAAAAACAAATTAAAGACTTGAACAAGGCAGAAATAACAGATGGCTATGTGAATGATGCGCGTAAAAACACGATTGAGATGTACTATAGCTTACAAAATTATTATGAAACAAGAGAAGAAACAATTGAAATTGGTGAAGCAATCGCTAAAATAGACATCAATAAATTACCTAAAGAAAGTGAAGATTTAAAACATTATGATAAGGATTTTAATAAACGCTATGCCGAATTAAAAGAAAAATATCAATAATAAATTAATCGGGTAAGTTATGAGATTTGTAATAAACTGTTAACAATAAAAAGGGAATTGTGTATAATTGGAAACAATGATATGTGAATATCATTGGAATTTCACACTTTTAGAGACAATGTGGTGTGTTAAATATTTTTAGAGGTGAATAGAATGGCTATAAAGCTGAGTTCGATTGACCAGTTTGAGCAAGTTTTAGAAGAAAATAAATATGTATTTGTGCTGAAGCATAGTGAAACATGTCCAATTTCAGCAAATGCTATTGATCAATTCAACAAATTTTTATATGAAAGAGATATGGATGGTTATTATTTAATCGTACAACAAGAGAGAGCTTTATCAGATTATATAGAAGAAAAAACAAATGTTAAACATGAATCGCCACAAGCATTTTATTTTGTGAAGGGACAAGCGATTTGGAATGCAAGTCACGATCATATTAATGTAAAATCTTTGGCAGGCGCTGAAGAATAAAAAATAAATATTTAATAAAGAAACGCTTGTTAAGCTTTAAGTTATATTAAAAGGTTTAACAAGCGTTTCTTATAATGTGAAAAAATGTGTTTTGACATGTATAATATAAAGTTGAATTAGTAATGCATCTATGTGCATAGATGTATATTATTTATGTAACTATTGTATTTATCATCAATACGATGTTTGAACGTGATTACCAACCTTAAGTGTGATGATATTTTTACCAGCGGTTTAGTAGCATATGATTTGTGCTAATTTTAACACAAAGTGAAATGATACTTAGTTTGATTTCTGTACAGTTGAATTAAATATATCAATTAATCACAGCTATTTAAAATTTATAAGGTGTGGAAATCACGTTAACTTAAAAATAAAGCTATGAAAATTACAATGTAATATTAATATTAGAGGTGACAAAATGAAAGTATTAGTAGCAATGGATGAATTTAATGGTATTATATCTAGCTATCAAGCCAATCGGTATGTAGAAGAAGCGGTTGCTAGTCAAATAGAGAAGGCTGATATTGTTCAAGTACCGTTGTTTAATGGTCGGCATGAACTGATGGATTCTGTCTTTTTATGGCAGTCAGGTACCAAATACAGAGTGGTTGCACATGATGCAGATATGAATGAAGTAGAAGCTATTTATGGTATTACTGATAATGGTATGACAATTATTGAAGGTAATCTATTTTTAAAAGGTCAACGTCCAATTATAGAAAGAACAAGTTATGGTTTAGGTGAAATTATACTTGATGCAATAGAAAATGGTGCTGAACATTTAATTATTTCGCTAGGTGCTATTGGTAGTTTTGATGGTGGTGCTGGCATGCTTCAAGCACTCGGTGCTAAATTTTATGATGACGAGGCTCAAGAAATCGATGTTACACAAGGCAGTCGTGTTTTAAAATATATTCGTCGTATAGATGTATCTCAAGTTAATCCTAAGTTGAAAGATATTAGAATCCAACTTATGTCAGATTTTGATAGTAAATTATATGGTAAAAATAGTGAAATCATGCAAACATATGAAACGCATCAAATTTCGCATCAAGAAGCAAGTGAGATAGATAATTTAATATGGTATTTAAGTGAGATGTTAAAAGCTGAATTAAAAATCGCACTAGGGCCTATTCAAAGAGGCGGCGCTGGTGGGGGTATAGCTGCAATGTTAAATGGTTTATATAGTGCTGAGATTATGACGAGTCATGAACTGGTAGACCAAATTACGCATTTAGAGTCATTAATTCAACAAGCAGATTTAATAATTTTTGGTGAAGGTGTGAACGAGCAAGATCAAATTTTAGAAACGACTACCGTTCGCTTAGCCGAGCTAGCTACAAAATATGACAAACCGTCAATCGCAATTTGCGCAACAGATGATAAGTTTGATTTGTTTGAATCGATGGGTGTAACAGCAATGTTTAATACATTTATAGAAATGCCTCAATCTTTTACAGATTTTAAAATGGGAATTCAAATTAGACATTATACGGTTCAAGCGATTAAGCTATTAAAAACACAGTTTGATGTTAATAAATAAAATATAAATGCAAAACCGTCAATTTCTATTGTAATTATATAGAAATTGACGGTTTTTTAAATTCTACAAAAATCAGCAGTTGTTCGAAGTTACAATTATAAGACATAAATTTAATAAAAATTATTTTTAATACACATACGTATGATAAGAAACAATACTACCATAATGTTGGCACCCAGTGGTATCGTCTGATTAACAAATACAAGTTTGAGGTTTATACGAAATATGTGTTGGACTAGCATGCACAATCCAAATTGTAAGGTACAAAAATAAAAAAAGGGAGTAGGACAAAAATCTAATCTTTGAAAAGATTTCGTTGTCCTACTCCGACAAGGATGATGAGCATTGAAAAAGTACAAAATGACCTCTATATCCGAGTCATTTCTATTTAATCATTCTTTTGATAAGTTTGTACGACTTCTTGAGCGATACCTACTATGACATCTACAGCTTTTTCCATGACATCGATAGAAGCATATTCGAAAGGTCCATGGAAGTTATCACAGCCAGTAAAAATGTTAGGTGTTGGCAATCCCATAAATGATAGTTGTGAACCATCTGTGCCACCACGAATCGGTTCAGTATTAGCTGGAATATCTAACTTGTCAAAGACACGTTTAGGAATGTCTATAACATGTGGTTTTGGCTTAATTTTTTCTCCCATATTGTAATATTGGTCGTTTATTTCAACTTCGATCGGTTCATCTTCAAAATGACTATTGATATCATTTTTAATTTCTACTAAACGTTTTTTACGTAAATCAAATTCATGCTTATCATGATCACGAATAATATAGTAAAGTTTCGCTTTCTCAACATCACCATCAAATTTCATTAAATGATAAAAACCTTCATAACCCTCTGTACGTTCAGGCACTTCATTTTGAGGTAAAAGAGCGTTGAATTGTTGACCTAATAGCACAGCATTAACCATCGCATCTTTAGCAGAGCCTGGATGAACATTAACACCGTGACAAGTTACAATCGCTTCTGCAGCATTAAAACTTTCATATTGTAACTCACCAAATTGGCTGCCATCCATTGTATATGCAAAGTCAGCATTAAAACGTTCAACGTCAAATGCATGTGGTCCTTTACCAATTTCTTCATCAGGTGTAAAAGCTACTCTGATGCGACCGTGTTTGATTTCTGGATGCGATGTTAAATATTTTAAAGCTTCCATAATTTCAACGACACCAGCTTTATCATCTGCACCTAATAATGATGTGCCATCTGTAACCATTAAAGTATGTCCCTCTACTTGTTTCATAGCAGGAAAGACATCTTGACTTAAAACTCGATTTGTATCGCCGAGCTGAATCGGTTTCCCATCATACTGCTCAATAATTTGTGGATTGACATTTGTAGCATTAAAATCGGGTGAAGTATCAACATGCGCAAGAAAACCAACAGTTGGAATAGCTTCGTTAACATTACTTTCTAATGTTGCAAACAAGTATCCATTTTCATCAACATCAGTTTCTAGTCCTAAATCTGTTAATTCATCATTCAATAAATTCAATAAATCCCACTGTTTATTAGTGGAAGGTGTTGAATTTGATTGTGGATCAGATTGTGTATCAATTTTGACATATCTTGTAAGTCGCTCAATAATATCATTTTTCATAAAAACACCCCTTATGCTCTGTTATTCATATTATATGATTTCTTATATATTTTACCATTCATTTTACCAATGTGTTGTTTTATGCGTGTATAAAGATAATAAATAATCTCTGCACATAAAATACCAAAGGCAATTGCACCTGAAATAAGTGTTACTTCGAGAAATGTATTGACGGCATGTGTATATTGGTTGCTCACTAAATAGCGTGTTGCCTCATAGGCAAGTCCACCAGGAACGAGTGGGATGATGCCAGGCACAATAAAGATGATGACTGGTCTTTTATAACGTCTACTCATGGTATGACTCATAATTGCCAATATAAAACTTCCTAGGAACGAAGCCATTACCTTTCCTAGTTCTACATCAAGTGTCACTTTATATATAATCCATCCCATAGCACCAACGAAACCGCAAGCTAAAAGGAGACGTCGAGGTGCATTAAAAATAACAGAAAATAGCATTGTCGCTAAATAACTAACAATAAATTGTAAAACATAGTAGCCAATGACCATTTGAGCACTCCTTTTTAAAATATTAATAAAACGATTGCGACACCAGCACCTATAGCAAATGATGTTAAGGCCGCTTCGACACCACGAGACATACCAGCGATAAGTTCGCCTGCCATGAGATCTCGAATAGCATTTGTAATTAAAATACCAGGGACTAGTGGCATGACGCCTGCAATGGTAATAATATCTTGGTTTGCTGCCATGCCTAATTTTGAAAATGTAGCTGCTATTGTAATAACAACCGCAGCACTAATAAATTCCGAAAAGAATTTTATTTGTATATAACGTTGAACAAAATCAAAAGTTAAAAATGCACCAGCTCCTGCAAGAATTGCAAAAAAGAAGTCATTCATAACACCGCCAAACATAAATAAGAAAAAACCACATGCAATGGCAGCAGCAAAAAATTTAGTGATAGATGAAAACTGTAATGATGCATGGTGTAAATGAATAAGTTCAGATTTTGCTTCATCTATACTTAACTGATTATTAGAAATCTTTCTAGATAAACTATTGGTTAATGCAATTTTTTCTAGATCAGTCGTCCGCTCACGTATACGGATAAGTCTCGTGTTTGTTCGATTATTGAGTGAAAAAATAATCGCTGTAGATGTAACAAAACTATATGTATCATCTAAGCCGAAACTTGCTGAAATTCTATTCATCGTATCTTCAACACGATAAGTTTCAGCACCGCTTTCAAGCAATATTCTGCCTGCAATGAGCACAACGTCAATCACTTTATCTTCATCAATGATAGTGATCGAATCAGACATAGCTGGGCACCTCCTAAATTTTTCATAAATCAATTGAAAGTTTACCGTGTACTAAGGTAACTTTCAATAATATTTATTTCAGTATAGATTGTTTTTATAATTACCTCCTATATTGTAACAAACTTAAATTTGTAAATGATATGTTTTATTTTAAAAATATTGAAGGAATGCTTATGCATTGTTAAATCTTACGAGTGTTTTTATGTTTTCAATAATATTTTTAGAGTTTTACTTTCAAAAGAACTATGCGATGAAATACATTAATGTAGATGTTTAAATAGCCGCTTTCATAATATAAATTAAAAAAGCTTGAGATATAAATAACCATTCTCAAATCAAAAAGGATTAATCCACTTTATATGGAATGGTCCTCTTTATATTTAAAATATTACGATTTTGATCGTGCATGCTTGCCTGGGGATATGGCTCGAGCCTGTAGTCTCTCACACATACTATTACCCTGGGCGTCAGCACATTACAAAATCGGTACAATATATAAATTAATATTCAAAAAACAAGGCACTTTCATATAATTTAATAAACATTCACTCGAATATCAGTTCGAGGAATAAATAAACTTAAACAAGAACTTGGTTTTGTATTAATGGCATTTCATAAAACTAAAGAAAACGTCAATTTCTATATCTTCTCAATAGAAATTGACGCTTATTTTTTAGTCAGAGATATTTATGTCCCAGACTCTTGAAAATGGCTTCATTTTATTTAGTTATAATTTAACAATAGGGTTAAACATGACTTGATTACGTCCTTCATTTTTAGCCATATGCAACATATCATCTGCGACTTTAAAGACGGTACGTTGAGATTTATAATCATCTTTAGTTAAGTATCCAACACCAATAGAAACTGATAATTTAATAATTTCTTTATTTGGTAAATGGAAAGTAGATTGTTCCACGCCTTTACGGATACTTTCACTTAATTTAACGCATTGATCTAACGTATAGTCATATAATACTACAGAAAACTCTTCGCCACCGTTACGGTAAATACTAAATTGTTCTGGCACGTAGTTTTTCAGTAATTGTGCGATTTGTCGTAATACAGCATCACCAGAATCATGTGAATACATATCATTAACATCTTTAAACCCATCAATATCGATGAGTAGTAAACCTAAACTTTCATCATTTTCTTCTGCAATACGTGTTGTTTCATTCAAATGTCTATCGAATTCTTTAACATTGCCTAAACCCGTCAAATAATCAAATTTATCTTCATTCTCATAGCGGTTTACTAAAGAGAAGAAATGCCAAATATCTACGAATGTAATCGAAGAAGTGATTGTTAAAATGAACGATAACGGTATCATATATAATACTTCTTTAAATTCATAATATGGACTGATAAATGACAAGAGGACAAAAATGACTAGCGTAATTAAGTTGAGTATTTGTAATGAGATGATGTCATTTTGTTTTAAAAATGGTCCTATTGCTCCGACAATGATGGCTATTACAATTAAGATCATTGCAGTTATAATCGTATAATCGCCAATTAATACATTAACTAAAGACACGATAAACGCTGCTAAAACTGTATAAACCATATTTGTATATCTACCTAAAAATAAAATCGGCACAAAAGATAAATAGAGTACATATTCATTGAAGATAGGGACAGGCTTTACAGATAATAATAATGCTACAATGGTCATTAAAACCGTGACGTATTCTTTTGAAAACACCATATTTTTATTTTCAGAGTACTGTAATCGGTGGAATAAATAAATTCCTGCGACAGTAACCGCAATATTGTAAATAATAGCTTCAAACATTTTTCTTACGCTCCTTTAAATACACACTTAGTCATTGTAAGTGAAAAGTTACATTTTGTCATCATTGATATTTAGAAATTAATAACATTTGTTTAAAATTCATGTTAGAATACTTATTTGAGTGATTGTAAAATAAATAAATTGTTTATTCTATAAAAAAGAAAGTGAATTTCTGCGTTGAATCTTACTAATGATTACATTACTATTTGTATTACTAAAAGTACATCGTGTATTATAGACTTAATTGAATCATTTATAGAATTACTCGAAATATATAAAGTTAATTATGTTTTAAAAACACACATGTGTATATCCATTCCAAATATGATTTCATATTTGGAATATTTATAGAGATTTTAAATTCAAATTCAAAAATATAAAGACTTAAAATAATGAAGGTGAACTGATGTATACGTTATTATTAATCATTTTTTCAATGATTGTCAGTTTAATACTTACTCCCATTGTCATAAAGGTTTCCCATAAATTGGGTGTTGTTGATCAACCTAATTTTAGGAAAGTACATAAAAAACCAACTTCTGTCTTAGGTGGTACCGTGATACTACTTTCCTTTTTATTAGGGATTTGGTTAGGACATCCAATTGAAACAGAGGTGAAGCCACTCGTCATTGGGGCAGTATTAATCTACTTAGTAGGATTGATAGATGATATCTATGATTTAACGCCAATCGTAAAATTATTAGGCCAGGTGGTTGCAGCACTGGTTGTCGTTTATTATGGTGTAACCATTGATTTCATCTCTTTACCGATTGGACCAACAATACATTTTGGTATATTAGGTATCCCTATTACAGTGATTTGGATTGTTGCGATTACCAATGCAATCAACTTAATTGATGGTTTGGATGGTTTGGCTTCTGGTGTAGCAACAATCGCATTGATGACTATTGGGTTTATCGCAATATTACAAGCAAATATATTTATAATTATGATCTGTAGTGTGCTTATCGGTGCGTTATTAGGTTTCTTATGTTTTAATTTTCATCCTGCTAAAATATTTTTAGGGGATAGCGGCGCATTACTTGTTGGCTTTATTGTTGGTTTTCTTTCACTCTTAGGTTTTAAAAATATTACATTTGTGTCTTTATTCTTCCCGATTGTTATTTTAGCAGTACCGTTTATAGACACTTTATTTGCTATGATACGACGTGTGAAAAAGGGCCAACGTATTATGCAAGCGGATAAGTCACATCTACATCATAAATTACTAGAGTTAGGTTATTCACATCGTCAAACAGTTATTCTGATATATTCAATCGCATTGTTATTTAGTCTTTCAAGTATTATTTTATATTTATCGCAACCATGGGGCGTACTCATGATGCTTGTACTCATACTCATTACAATTGAACTCATTGTTGAATTTACAGGATTAATAGATGACGATTATAGACCACTCTTAAAATTAATTGAAAATAAAGAACGACATAAAAAAGATGAATAGTTAGACTACTAATTAGAACCTGAGATATTAATATCTCAGGTTCTAATTTTGTTTTATGAACAGCGATAAATTAAAGCAACGACTGATATACTTACTTTTTTAAATTTCACTTTAATTACAAATATCAATGCATATCAGTAAGGTTTTTTCATTCTTTTAACTTTGTAGCAGGATAGATATTATTTATGATGGATGGTGCATATAAATAACTTGAAATAGCTATACTTCAGGTTGTTGGTATGTCAAATGGTAACTTAATGATATCTTGCTCAACTAAATCATAGTTACCAGAAGTAATTTTATTTAGAAAAGCAATAAAATCATCATATTCCGCTTCTACCACATCTATTTGATAACTCACTTTGTCTGTGTAATTTGTGTTTCTTAAGAAGAAAGATGTTTGCGCTAATTCATATTCAAATTTACCAGTAAGATCATAATCAATAGTGATTGTAGTTGGTATTGCTGAGCGTAAAGCAACACGCCCCACTTCATAAATGACATCTCTCACGGCGCCACTGTAGGCTCTTATTAAACCGCCGCCACCCAATTTTATACCACCGAAATAACGCGTAACTACGACACAAACATTGTGAACTTCTAGTTTTTTTAATATTTCTAGCATTGGTACACCTGCAGTTCCACTTGGTTCTCCATCATCATTTGCTTTTTGAATATTCATTTGTGCTCCAACCGTATAGGCAGAACAATTATGTGTTGCTTCTCGATGTTCTGATTTCACCAAGTTTATAAAGTCTTTAGCTTCTGCTTCAGAGTCAACAGGTTTGATATGGGCAATAAAGCGTGATTTGCTAATTACATTTTCTATCATATGTTCTTGCTTTATTGTTATGATCGATTCATCCATATTTAAACACTCCAGTCATAGTTTCAATCAATACATATTATTATACACGGTTCTGAATTCAAGTTTAATGTAAAAATAAATTTTCTTTTAATATAAAATAATGTATCATAGTTGTGAGTATAATTGAGGAGGATTATGATGAAAATTGCTGTATTAACAGATTCAACGAGTTATCTATCTCAAACATTAATTGATAAATATAATATAAATATTGCGCCACTAAGTGTAACTTTTGATAACGGTGAAAATTTTGTAGAAAATGCATCTATTTCAGCAGATGAATTTTATGAAAGAATGAAAACATCTAAAACAATTCCTACGACAAGCCAGCCGGCAATTGGTGAATTTATAACAAAATACGAGCAATTACGCGATGAAGGATATACAGATGTCATAGGCGTTTTCCTATCTTCAGGTATCAGTGGTACTTATCAAACAGCTACACAAGCGGGAGAAATGGTTGAAGGGATTAATGTGCATACATTTGATTCAAAAATTTCAGCGATGGCAATGGGGATTTACGTATTACGTGCAATTGAATTAATTGAACAAAACGATGAACCTCAGGCAATCATTAAAGAGCTTGAAGCAATGCGAGAAGTCACAGGTGCGAGATTGATGGTAGACGATTTGAAAAACTTGCAAAAAAGTGGTCGTATTACTGGTGCTCAAGCGTGGGTTGGTACGATGTTGAAAATGAAACCAGTTTTAAAATTTGAAGATGGTTTAATTTTACCTGATGAAAAAATACGTACTAAAAAACGTGCACTTAAAGAAATTATCAATAAAGTGATTGAAATCGTTAAAGATTATGAAGAGGTTACTTTATTAGTGATAGGTGGAGATGTTCGAGAAGATGCAGACTGGATGTACAATGAATTACAAAACAACTATCCACAATATAAATTATATCGTTCTTATTTAGGTCCTGTAGTCGCAGCTCATTTAGGCTCAGGGGGTATGGGATTAGGTTTCACAGGTAGGTCCGTACGTACAGACTAAATGGCAGATTTGAAAATACTTTTATCATGTGTTAAGTAAAGTAGCGTTTTGCAAGAGATACTTGTTATAAATATAACTGTTCATTCAGTCATTAATACCAACAATAAGATGACAAATGAGTTGTTTAGCGTTTAAATTTCTGTACGATAAATCAATGAATTAATTATTTTATAGCGGGTCTTGAAATTAAAGTAAAGTTTAATTTTTGACTCGCTTTTTAGTTTGGAGGAAATAAACGATTAAATACTATGGAAGAATGATTAATGATAAGTCCTTATTAACTGATGAACGTATAAGACAAACGACGAAAGGTGTTATATTAGATAACGGCTATTGGACGTGTTCGCAATGTCATTCACACCGACCAACGCATTTTTATAAATATCAATCTATGGTATTAAATAAGCCAATCGTCTACTGTAGAAATTGTATCAATATGGGGAGAATGGATAATATTACCGAGGTTTATATCATAGAAAGTCACAATGTAGTGACGCCTTGCCATTATCAATTATCATTCAAATTATCAGAGCAACAGCAATTTGCATCCGACAAAATTGTATCAGCGATTGCAAGCTTCCATTCTCTATTACTTCATGCTGTCACAGGTGCAGGTAAGACTGAGATGATATTTGAAGGAATTAAATATGCGAGGAACCAAGGTTATAATGTCGCAATCGTATCTCCACGGGTTGATGTCGTTTTAGAAGTGAGCATGAGGATTAAAGCAGCATTCCGCGAAGAAGAAATAGATGTATTACATCAATCATCACAGCAACAGTTTAATGGTCATTTTATTATTGCCACAGTTCATCAACTTTATCGTTTCAAACAACATTTTGATGTAATTATTGTAGATGAAGTAGATGCCTTTCCATTACCCACAGAACCAATGTTGATAAAAGCATTACAGCGTGCCTCGAAATTAAAACACTGTCATATATTAATGACTGCTACACCCACAAAATCATTAATTAGACAAATTAGCAATTTAGAAATCATTCAATTACCCGCGCGTTTTCATAGACATCCTTTACCAGTGCCTCAATTTAAATTTCTGAGAATTAATCCCAATAAAAAGCAATATCAATTATTACGATTTTTACAACATCAAGTCAGTCAACAACGATATACGCTCGTCTTTTTTAACGACATTATTTTAATGAAACAATTGTATCAATTATATAAAGATGCCTTACCATCTTTAATATATGTTTACAGTAATGATGTGTTTCGATTTGATAAAGTAAAGCGTTTGAGAGATGGCGAACACGCCATTGTTTTCACCACTACTATTTTAGAAAGAGGCTTTACTATGGCAAAACTCGATGTTGTGATCATAAATAGCCACCAGTTTGAGACGAGCGCCATCATTCAAATATCAGGAAGAGTTGGAAGAAAAGCGGAAGCACCAACAGGAAGCGTATTTTGTATGCATGAAGGTATCACACTGTCTATGCTTCAAGCTCAATATCAGATAAAGAAAATGAATAAACTTGCAAAAAAAAGAGGGTGGATAGACTGACAGCGATATGTTTATATTGTCACACTTATTATTCAGAACCGTTAAATGCATTTACCTTTTATAAAAAAACTTCAAAATTGTGCCATATTTGTAATCATCAATGGGATATAATGAAATTAAATGCGACGAATCGCTGCCCAACATGTATGAAGTTACTTAATGAAACAGAAAAATTATGCTCAGATTGTACCGAATTATCTTTGAAATTTAAATTAATGAATAAATTATATTGTTTTTACCGATACGACGGTATTGTAAAAGAAATGATTCAACAATATAAATTTAAAAGAGATGTTGCAATAGCAGAAATAATTGCAGAAAGAGTTAAATTGCCTCATTACAAATATGATTACATTATCCCCATACCGTCTCCTCTATATAGAGATAGGGAAAGAACATTTAATCCTATACAATCAGTATTAGACTTAAAAAAGGTTAAATATCATTGTCTGCTTGCCACACACTCATGTATAAAACAATCAGAATTAAGTAAACAAAAACGCATGCAACGACCGAATCCTTTTGAAATAACACGATATGTAGATTTAAAAGAAAAAAATATTTTGTTGATAGATGACATATATACTACAGGCTTAACGGTTCATAATGCAGGACAATTGTTATTTGATAGAAAAATCAGAAAATTCGATGTGTTTACGTTTGCACGGTAAGCTATTCGTGGTATTATAGATATAAGCACTATTACCAATATAGAGGTTTTAAAGGAGTCGATTACTATGATCAGATTTGAAATTCACGGAGAGAACCTCACTATTACTGATGCGATTCGCAACTATATTGAGGAGAAAATTGGTAAATTAGAACGTTACTTTAACAATGTGCCAAATGCAACTGCACACGTTAAAGTTAAAACGTACCAAAACTCAGCAACTAAAATAGAAGTAACTATTCCATTGAAAAATGTTACGCTTAGAGCGGAAGAACGTCATGATGATTTATACGCTGGTATTGATTTAATTAATAGCAAATTAGAAAGACAAGTTAGAAAATATAAAACGCGTGTAAACCGTAAAAATAGAAAGAATGACGAACCAGAAGCATTCGCATCATTACCTGAAGAACAAGAGGCAGAAAAACTACAAAATGATGACAATGATAGTGAAATTGAGATTATTCGTTCAAAAAATTTCAGCTTAAAACCTATGGATTCTGAAGAAGCGGTATTGCAAATGGATTTATTAGGCCATGATTTCTTCATTTTTACAGATCGCGAAACAGATGGTACAAGTATTGTCTATAAAAGAAAAGATGGCAAATATGGACTGATTGAAACAACTGAATAATTCAATTGCATTAGTATCATATTTGTAAAAGTAGTAGCGTCCATGATTGAGTGAAATCATGGACGCTCATTTTTTGCTATGTTATTATGTAATAATTTGAAAGTGAACATGTATGTTGTGTATATTTTTATTGAGGCAGTATTTCAATATGTATTCCGAAACATGTAAGTAAAATATAGCGTAGGTAGTACGATAAACGTAATAAGTGTAAATTTAAGCTTATAAATGATATTATAAATTGTTGTAAACGAAGAGTTATAATGAGTTATAAAGCTAAAGGAGCGAACAGAATGGGTTTTTTATCAAAAATTGCAGATGGCAATAAAAGAGAAATAAAACGCCTTGGTAAATTAGCCGACAAAGTCCTCGCATTAGAAGAGGATATGTCGATATTAACTGATGAAGAAATTAAAGAAAAAACGAAAAATTTTCAAGCGCAAGTTCAAGAAGAAGAAGATATTAAAAAGCAAAATAAAATTTTAGATGATATTTTACCAGAAGCATTTGCTTTAGTTAGAGAAGGATCAAAACGTGTGTTTAACATGATTCCTTATAAAGTACAAGTTATGGGTGGTATAGCGATCCACGGCGGCGATATTTCTGAAATGAGAACCGGTGAAGGTAAAACATTGACGGCGACAATGCCAGTTTATTTAAATGCTTTATCAGGACGCGGTGTACATGTTATTACAGTCAATGAATATTTATCTAGCATACAGAGTGAAGAAATGGCTGAATTATACGAATTTCTTGGATTAAGTGTTGGTTTGAACTTAAATAGTAAAACGACCGCAGAGAAAAGAGAAGCTTACGCAAGTGATATCACTTATAGTACCAACAACGAATTAGGATTTGATTACTTACGTGATAACATGGTGAATTATGCGGAAGAACGCGTGATGCGATCACTTAATTTTGCGATTATTGATGAGGTAGACTCAATTTTAATTGATGAGGCACGTACGCCATTGATTATTTCAGGTGAAGCAGAGAAATCAACTTCACTTTATACTCAAGCAAATGTTTTTGCTAAAATGCTTAAAAGCGAAGATGATTATAATTATGATGAAAAAACAAAAGCAGTCCAATTAACCGAGCAGGGTATTGATAAAGCAGAACGCATGTTTAAAATTGATAACCTTTACGATGTGAAAAATGTTGATATTATCAGTCATATCAATACTGCGTTACGTGCACATGTTACTTTACAAAGAGATGTAGATTATATGGTGAATAACGGTGAAGTATTGATTGTTGACCAATTTACAGGACGTACAATGCCTGGACGTCGTTTTTCAGAAGGATTACACCAAGCAATTGAAGCTAAAGAAGGTGTGAAAATTCAAAACGAATCAAAAACGATGGCTTCAATTACATTCCAAAACTATTTTAGAATGTATAATAAATTATCCGGTATGACAGGTACTGCAAAAACAGAAGAAGAAGAGTTTAGAAATATTTACAATATGACAGTTACGCAAATTCCTACCAACAGACCAGTACAACGTATTGATAAACCTGATTTAATTTATATCAGTCAAAAAGGTAAATTTGATGCAGTTGTAGAAGATGTCATTCAAAAGCATAAACAAGGTCAACCAGTCTTGTTGGGGACTGTTGCTGTTGAAACAAGTGAATATATTTCTAATTTATTGAAAAAACACGGTGTACGTCATGATGTTTTAAATGCGAAAAATCACGAACGTGAAGCGGACATTATTGCAAGTGCTGGCCAGCGTGGTGCAGTGACAATTGCTACCAACATGGCCGGTCGTGGTACGGACATCAAATTAGGCGATGGTGTTGAAGAAATAGGCGGCTTAGCAGTAATTGGTACAGAACGTCATGAATCTCGTCGTATAGATGACCAATTACGTGGTCGTTCAGGTCGTCAAGGAGATAAAGGTGATAGCCGTTTCTATTTATCGCTACAAGATGAGTTAATGGTGCGCTTTGGTTCGGAACGTTTACAAAATATGATGAACCGATTGGGCATGGATGATTCAACGCCGATCGAATCTAAAATGGTTTCACGTGCTGTTGAATCAGCTCAAAAACGTGTTGAAGGTAATAACTTTGATGCTCGTAAACGTGTCCTTGAGTATGACGATGTACTGCGTAAGCAGCGTGAAATTATCTATAGTGAACGTAATGATATTATTGACAGCGACGAAAGTGGCGAATTAATCAATGCAATGCTACGCTCTACGTTAGAAAGAAGTATTCATTATTATGTAAATGAAGAAGATGACGAACCTGACTATGAGCCATTCATCAATTATGTAGAAGATGTTTTCTTAAATGAAGGCGAATTAAAAGTTGAAGATATTAATGGAAAAGATAGTGACGATATTTTTGAGGTTGTATGGTCAAAAATAGAAATAGCCTTAAAAGATCAAAAAGAGAAAATAGGTACTCAGTTTGATGAATTTGAGCGTATGATTTTACTCCGTTCCATTGACACGCATTGGACAGACCATATTGATACTATGGATCAACTACGTCAGGGTATTCATCTACGTTCATATGGTCAACAAAATCCATTACGTGACTATCAGAATGAAGGTCACCAATTATTTGATACTATGATGCAAAACATTGAAGAAGATGTGAGTAAATATATTCTCAAATCAGTAATTTCAGTAGAAGATGATGTAGAACGTGATAAAACAACTGATTTTGGTAAAGCTGAGCATGTATCAGCAGAAGATGGAAAAGAAAAAGCGAAAGCAGAGCCTTATGTCAAAGATGAACATATAGGCAGAAATGACCCATGTCCTTGTGGTAGCGGTAAGAAATATAAAAACTGTCATGGCGCTTAAACTTATCTAAATGATAAACGTGTGAGACAGGATTTATTACTTTTTGTATATCAAGCATCTTTTGCAGTTAAATTGTGGCGTTTAACTGTGAAAGATGTTTTTTTAATAATTTAAGGATAGAGGCTAGTGCTTAAGTTGAAATTGGCAGTTTATATTTTGTATCATATGTATGATAGTGTAGTAATTGATATATCAAATATATTTCATTCGTAAAAATTAGGAGAGATGCACAATGGAATTATCTGAAATTAAGCGTAATTTAGATGCTTATAATGAAAAGTTAGAACAACTTAGGGGGTCTCTTTGACTTAGAAGAAAAAGAGACAAACATACAAGAATACGAAGAAATGATGACAGATCCTTCATTTTGGGATGATCAAGATAAAGCTCAAGAAATTATAGATAAGAATAATGCTTTAAAATCGGTTGTTAATGCCTATAGAGATTTAGAAGCAAACATTGAAGATATGGAAACAACACGAGAATTATTGTTAGAAGAAGACGATACATCGATGAAAGATGATTTAGAAGCAAGTGTCGTCCATTTTCAAAACGAGCTAAACCAATTTGAGTTACAATTATTGTTAGATGGGCCTTATGATGCGAATGATGCAATTATTGAATTGCATCCTGGTGCAGGTGGTACAGAATCTCAAGATTGGACAAATATGCTGTTGAGAATGTACCAACGTTACTGTGAACAAAAAGGCTTTAAAGTTGAAATTGCAGACTATTTGCCTGGGGATGAAGCGGGCGTTAAAAGCGTAACAATGATTGTGAAAGGTCATAATGCATATGGCTATTTAAAAGCTGAGAAAGGTGTTCATCGACTTGTACGTATATCACCATTTGACTCATCTGGTCGTCGACATACATCTTTTGCTTCTTGTGATGTCATACCACAGTTTAATAACACTGAAATAGAAGTGGAGATAAATTCTGATGATATTACCGTTGATACATTTAGAGCTTCAGGTGCAGGTGGTCAACATATCAATAAAACAGAATCAGCTATTAGAATTACCCACCATCCAACGGGTATTGTGGTAAATAACCAGAATGAACGTTCACAAATCAAAAACAGAGAAGCTGCAATGAAAACATTGAAGTCTAAACTCTATCAATTAAAAATAGAAGAACAAGAACAAGAAATGGCCGAAATCCGTGGTGAACAAAAAGAAATTGGATGGGGAAGCCAAATTAGATCTTATGTATTCCATCCATATGCGATGGTTAAAGATCACAGAACAAACGAAGAAACAGGTAAAGTAGATGCAGTTATGGATGGTGATTTAGGACCGTTTATTGAAGCGTATTTACGAAATCAAATGAATCTAAATCATTCAGCAAAAGATTAATACTTAAATAGATGTTAATATTATACTAACTTTATGAGTGAGCAGGGAACCAATTTATAAATAATTGTTTTCTAGCTCACTCATATTTTTATAGAGTAATATAGTATGTAAGACGAGCTATTCAATTAAAATGATTGCTTAAATTTTATTAGTAATTTTTAATAAATAGCTTCTTATATGTAAAATACAAATTGAAATATTACAGTTGAATTTAACCGATGTGTTACTATGATTAAAATTATTGTGATAAAAGTAAGAAAGGCTTGATTAAAGGCCAATGAGGCGTTCAGTTAATAATTATCTTTTGCATTACAAAATGATAACAATGCTAAAAGTATTAAGCGGATATGCTATATTATGATTGATTAAATATCGAATAAATTTAGACAGCAAAGGATTGAAACACATAATGAAGAAAGGCTTAACTTTTTCTCTAACTTCTGCAGCACTGTTTTTTGGCGTGAATGGTCTAGCATCAGCTGATCAAGTACATACAGTGAAAGAAGATACTGATTTATCAAATATAGCGCAAGCATTTGCAACAACGACTAATACAATACAATCATTAAATCATATGGAGCTTGTACAGTCGGTTAAATCTGGACAAACGCTAGTACTCCCTGACGAAGATATTGTGGAAGTGAAAGAAGGCGATACACTACAAGGTATTGCGAATAAACATCAAATAAGTTTAAATGAACTTTATCAATTGAATCCGTATATTACAGAGACAATTCATCCTGGGCAGCTCATTGCTGTTTCTGAAAAAGGTTCATCACATTTAAATAACCAATTTCAAAGCACATACACACAAAGTAATTCAGAAAGTTACACACAAAATGACTTAGAAAATAATTCGAATAGTGATCAATTCACAATAGGTGTAACAACTGAAAACAATAATACGTTCACAAAATTAGCGAACCATTCTTTACCAGTAAAGCAGCAATCTTGGTCAAATGATAGTATTGATGAACGCGATACTACATCAAATGTTGACAGTATTCATAACAATGGTTATCAGCCGAAATACTACACAGCTCAAGAGCAGAAACACTACGCATCCGGTGGGCAGAATTATTATGATTGGGGTCAGTGCACATACTACGCTTTTGATAGACGTCAACAATTAGGTAAATCTGTAGGAACGCTTTGGGGCAATGCGAATAACTGGGCTTCAGCTGCACGTCAAAATGGTTATGTTGTTAATTCTACACCTGAAGTAGGCGCTATCTTACAAAGTAATGCTGGAAATTATGGTCATGTAGGCATAGTAGAACGTCAAAATAGTGACGGATCCATTTTGGTTTCGGAAATGAACTGGCAAGGTGTAGGACAAAAATCTTATAGAACCATTCATAATTCGGGACAATATAACTATATTCATTAAAAAGATAAAAACGTATACTTAGAAATTTCACTAGCAATTGTACAAATATATTTAAACTAATAGCCCGAGACATAAATAATGTCTCGGGCTTATTATCATAATGGGCATTGGTGTAGGCATTATATGTCAGAGGTGTCATTTTTTACGTTCAGTACTTTTTCAATAAAATTTGTTATGGGCGCATCATTTTTTGAAATGATGTAAAATGAATAAAACTTGAAAGACAAATAAATAGGTTATATTTTGAAAATAGAACGATTCGATGATATTTAACGGCATTAAAAAGACATTTTACATGTGGAATGATATTATAAAATCAAGTATAATCATTCATTAAATAAATGAGGAGGCGCTATCATGGGAGTACATCAATATTTTAAACGTTTATCAGACTTAGAAAAATTAATACGATTGCCTGGGAAATTTAAATATTTTGAGCATAATGTTGCTGCACATTCCTTTAAAGTGACTAAAATTGCTCAATATTTAGGTACAGTAGAAGAATATCACGGCAATAAAGTAGATTGGAAAAGCTTATACGAAAAAGCCTTAAACCATGATTTCGCCGAAATTTTTACAGGAGATATTAAAACGCCAGTCAAATATGCGAGTGGAGAATTAAAAAAATTATTCTCACAAGTAGAAGAAGAAATGGTAGATCATTTTATAAACGAAGAAATACCAGAACAATATCAATCCATATATCGAGAACGACTGCAAGAAGGAAAAGATGATTCACTAGAAGGTCAAATTTTATCTGTTGCTGATAAAATTGATTTGTTATATGAAACATTTGGTGAAATTCAAAAACGTAATCCTGAGCCACTATTTTTTGAAATATACGAAATGTCATTAGAAACAATTATGCAATTTGACCATTTGAATTCAGTGCAAGATTTTATAGAAAATATTATTCCTGAAATGCTTACAGAGAGATTTATACCAAAATCGGAATTACGAGAAACAACGATGTCTATTTTAAATAATAGGAACGGGTGACATGAATGATCTGGTATATACTAGCATCTTTTTTCCCCTGCATACTTGTCGTATTGTTTAGCGTACTGACAAGAAGTAAATGGGTAGGTACTATTTTAACTTTGATTTTAATAGGAACTTCAATTGAAAAAGGTTTTTTTCATGATGAATGGATTATTTTTATAGATGTTGCTTCATTATTAGCAGGTTACTTAATTATCGATCAATTAGAACTCCATAAAAAAGAAGATGATTAGGTAATAAGTGTTAAGCAACTTAATTGATACAACATGACAAAAAGTATATAATTATTTAACTTCATTTTATCAGAATAAAAATTTATTAACGCAAACAAACATGGTCATGTACTGTGTTTGTTTTTATATAGTGAAACACTAATTTACGAACAAATGTTTGTGTTGAAGGTTATAAATCTGTTAAAATATAAACTGTTAATAACATACGTATGTAAAATATAGTTATATCAACTAAAATAAGTCGCGTGTTAAATGAGATATTTAAATTACGTTCGAGCAGATAGAAATATAATAGGAGGCATGTGTCATTATGGAACACTACCCATTTAAATTACAATCGGATTTTGATCCTAAAGGGGACCAACCAGAAGCGATTCGACAAATTGTAGATGGTGTGAATGCAGGGAAGAGACATCAGACATTACTAGGAGCTACGGGTACTGGGAAGACATTTACAATGAGTAATGTGATTCAACAAGTTGGTAAGCCAACTTTAATTATCGCCCATAATAAAACGTTAGCGGGTCAATTATATAGTGAATTTAAAGAATTCTTTCCTGAGAATAGAGTCGAGTACTTCGTCAGTTACTACGATTATTATCAACCAGAGGCCTATGTACCATCAACTGACACATTTATTGAAAAAGATGCGTCAATTAATGACGAAATTGACCAATTACGTCACTCTGCGACAAGCGCATTATTTGAACGAGATGACGTCATTATCATTGCTAGTGTGAGCTGTATCTATGGTTTAGGTAATCCAGAAGAATATCGTGACTTAGTTGTCAGTGTCCGCGTAGGTATGGAAATGGACAGAAGCGAGTTACTTAAAAAATTAGTAGATGTGCAATACACAAGAAATGATATTGATTTTAGACGTGGTACATTTCGTGTTAGAGGCGATGTTGTAGAAATCTTCCCAGCTTCTCGTGAAGAAATGTGCATTCGTGTTGAATTTTTCGGGGATGAAATTGATAGAATACGTGAAGTTAATTATTTAACTGGAGAAGTGTTGAGAGAGCGCGATCACTTTGCAATTTTCCCAGCTTCCCACTTCGTTACCCGAGAAGAAAAAATGAAATCTGCCATCCAACGTATTGAAAATGAACTTGAAGAACGTTTGTCAGAGTTGCGTTCCGAGAATAAATTGCTTGAAGCTCAACGCCTAGAACAAAGAACAAATTATGATTTGGAAATGATGAGAGAGATGGGATTTTGTTCAGGTATCGAAAACTATTCTGTACATTTGACACTAAGACCTATGGGTTCAACACCTTATACATTGCTCGACTATTTTGGAGATGATTGGCTTGTGATGATTGATGAGTCACATGTGACATTACCACAAGTCAGAGGTATGTATAACGGCGACCGTGCGCGTAAGCAAGTACTTGTTGATCATGGTTTTAGGTTACCAAGTGCTTTAGACAATAGACCGTTAAAATTTGAAGAATTTGAAGAAAAAACGAAACAACTTGTATATGTGTCTGCAACACCAGGACCTTATGAATTAGAACATACAGATGAAATGGTGGAACAAATTATTCGCCCAACAGGATTATTAGATCCTAAGATAGAAGTTAGACCGACAGAAAATCAAATTGATGACTTGCTTAGTGAAATACAAGAACGTATTAATCGAAATGAACGTGTATTAGTAACAACATTGACTAAAAAGATGAGTGAAGACTTGACCACGTATTTGAAAGAAGCAGGCATTAATGTGAATTATTTACATTCAGAAATTAAAACTTTAGAACGTATTGAAATTATTCGAGATTTACGTGTGGGTACCTATGATGTGATTGTTGGTATTAACTTGTTAAGAGAGGGTATTGATATACCAGAAGTATCTCTTGTTGTCATATTAGATGCAGATAAAGAAGGCTTCTTACGCTCGCAAAGATCACTTGTCCAAACAGTAGGTCGTGCAGCGCGTAATAGTGGCGGTGAAGTTATTATGTATGGAGATAAAATTACAGATTCAATGCGTTACGCACTAGATGAAACAGAGCGTCGTAGATCGATTCAACAAGCATATAATGAAAAATATAATATTACGCCTACCACAATTAATAAAAAAATTCATGATGTTATCAGTGCTACTGTTGAAACAGATGAAACAAACGAAGCGCAACGTACGGAAGTACCTAAAAAAATGACGAAAAAAGAGCGTGAAAAAACCATTAGTAATATAGAAAAAGAAATGAAACAAGCAGCTAAAGATTTAGACTTTGAAAAAGCAACTGAACTCAGAGATATGTTGTTTGAATTAAAAGCAGAAGGGTGACGAAAATGAAGCAACCATCCATTGTAGTTAAAGGGGCACGTGCCCACAATTTAAAAGATGTTGATATTGAAATACCTAAAAATGAACTTATAGTAATGACGGGGTTATCTGGCTCAGGCAAATCTTCATTAGCTTTTGATACGATTTATGCAGAAGGGCAACGTAGATATGTAGAATCATTAAGTGCTTATGCAAGACAGTTTTTAGGACAAATGGATAAGCCAGATGTTGATACTATTGAAGGTTTGTCTCCTGCGATTTCAATAGACCAAAAAACAACGAGTAAAAATCCAAGATCTACGGTTGCCACTGTTACTGAAATATATGATTATATTCGTCTATTATATGCACGTATTGGAAAGCCATATTGCCCAAATCATGGTATAGAAATTGAATCTCAAACTGTACAACAAATGGTCGATCAAGTTTTACAACTTGAAGAACGCAGTAAGATTCAATTATTGGCACCTGTTGTTAATCATAGAAAAGGCGCGCATGAAAAGTTAATTGATGACATTAGTAAAAAAGGATACGTACGTGTGCGCGTTGATGGCGAAATTACGGATGTAAATGAAGTGCCAAATTTAGATAAAAATAAGAACCACACGATAGAAGTTGTTGTAGACCGCCTTGTAATCAAAGAAGGTATTGAAACACGTCTAGCCGATTCTATAGAAACGGCGTTACAATTAGCTGAAGGTAATTTAATCGTAGATATCATTGGTGACGATGAACTAAAATTTTCTGAAAATCATGCTTGTCCTATTTGTGGATTTTCAATCGGAGAATTAGAACCACGCATGTTTAGTTTTAACAGCCCATTTGGAGCTTGTCCAACTTGTGATGGTTTAGGACAAAAACTAATGGTAGATTTAGACTTAGTTGTTCCTGATAAGGAGAAATCATTGAATGAAGGTGCAATTGTTGCTTGGGAATCTTCAAGTTCAGACTTTTATCCAACATTATTAAATCGTGTCTGTGAAGTATATAAAATAAATATGGATAAACCATTCAAAAAATTAACAGAACGCCAAAAAGATATTATTCTTTATGGTTCCAAAGATAAAGAAATTGAATTTACATTCAAACAGCGCAACGGCCAAACAAGAAAACGTACGATGGCGTTTGAAGGTGTTATAAATAATATCAATAGACGTTATCATGATTCACCGTCAGAACTCGTAAGAGAAATGATGAGTAAATACATGACAGAACTTACTTGTGAAACATGTCATGGCAAACGTTTAAGTCGCGAAGCTTTGTCTGTGTATGTGGACGGGAAAAATATCGGTGAAGTGGTAGAACACTCTATTAAAGATGCACTGTATAACTATGAACATATCACATTATCAGAGCAAGACAGAAAAATTGCTAATCAAATTTTAAAAGAGATTAATTCTAGATTAGAATTTTTATATAATGTAGGATTAGAGTATTTAACACTAAATCGTGCTTCTGGTTCTTTGTCAGGTGGTGAGGCGCAACGTATACGTTTAGCAACTCAGATTGGTTCAAGACTATCTGGTGTATTATATGTTTTAGATGAGCCTTCTATAGGATTACATCAGCGTGATAATGATCGGTTAATTAGCACATTAAAAGAAATGCGAGATTTAGGTAACACTTTAATCGTTGTTGAACATGACGATGATACGATGCGTGCTGCAGATTATTTAGTAGATGTAGGACCAGGTGCTGGTGACCACGGCGGTGAAATTGTTGCTAGTGGTACGCCAAAACAAGTTATGGCAAATACAAAGTCTTTAACTGGTCAATATTTGAGTGGTAAGAAGAAAATTCAGGTGCCAGAATCACGTCGTGAAGTTACGGATAGAAAGATTAGTGTCAAAGGCGCACGCAGTAATAATTTGAAAGATGTTAATGTAGACTTTCCACTTTCAACGATGAACGTTGTTACGGGTGTGTCTGGTTCCGGTAAGAGTACATTAGTCAATGAAGTACTTTATAAATCATTAGCTAAAAAGATAAATAAATCTAAAGTTAAACCAGGTGATTATGATGAAATTAACGGTATAGATCAACTTGATCGTATTATCGATATTGATCAATCGCCAATTGGTAGGACACCACGTTCTAATCCGGCAACGTATACGGGTGTTTTTGATAACATACGAGATATCTTTGCTCAAACAAACGAAGCAAAAGTCAGAGGTTATTCTAAAGGTCGCTTTAGTTTTAATGTTAAAGGTGGTCGCTGTGAAGCATGTAAAGGTGACGGTATCATTAAAATAGAAATGCACTTTTTACCGGATGTCTATGTACCTTGTGAAGTTTGTGGCGGCTCGAGATATAACCGTGAAACACTAGAAGTAACATACAAAGGTAAAAACATTGCGGACGTCTTGGCTATGACTGCCGAAGAAGCAACAAACTTTTTTGAAAATGTCCCTAAAATACATCGAAAATTGAAAACTTTAGTAGATGTTGGTTTAGGTTATGTTACTTTAGGACAACCGGCTACGACATTATCTGGTGGTGAAGCACAACGTGTTAAACTTGCTTCAGAATTGCATAAACGCTCTACTGGCCGTTCAATATATATATTAGATGAGCCAACAACTGGTTTGCATGTTGATGATATTAGCCGATTATTAAAAGTGTTAAATAAATTGGTTGATAACGGTGACACAGTTGTCATCATTGAACACAATTTAGACGTTATTAAAATGGCTGATTATATTATTGATTTAGGTCCAGAAGGCGGTGACGGTGGTGGTACCATCGTTGCGACAGGTACACCAGAGGATATTGCAAAAGTGAAAGGAAGCTACACTGGACAATATTTAAAACCAGTATTAGAAAGAGATACAGTTCAAGCATAATAGTTTATTGATCAACCTCTGTAAAAATATATAAAATATTAGCTACTCCATACAAGAAGACATTTTCATGTGTCTGGAATGTATGGAGTAGTTTTTTCGATATCTAACATTTTATTCCATTCAAGCTTATCCAACCTTGCTGGATTGTAACGACGTAATCATTTAAAATAAATGAGATTACTGAACCATTTTTAGTAATTTTATTCAAAAATAATATAGGGTATGATAAAAACGATAGGATTTATTTTAGACTTCTGTACTTTTTTATATAGATTATCAGTCCTTTTTGATATGATAATGACATATGAAATTTCAGGAGAAATATTAATAGAGGTGAACCTATGTTAACAACAAAGAGTTTAATTGAACGCTTTAACCTTGAGCTTATAGCTGGGGAGTCAGGCTTAAATAAACAAATAAAAAATACAGATATATCAAGACCAGGATTAGAAATGGCTGGATATTTTTCGCACTATGCCTCTGACCGCATTCAATTGTTAGGAACAACAGAATTATCATTTTATAATCTACTACCGGATGAAGAGCGCAAAGGACGCATGAAAAAATTATGTCGACCAGAAACACCAGCAATTATTGTGACAAGAGATTTAGAGCCACCAGAAGAGCTTGTAGCATCAGCGAAAGAATTTGATACACCACTTATCACGTCAACAATTGCAACAACACAATTAATGAGTCGTTTAACGACTTTCTTAGAACATGAACTTGCACGAACAACTTCGTTGCATGGTGTTCTAGTAGATGTGTATGGTGTTGGTGTACTTATAACAGGGGACTCAGGTATCGGTAAAAGTGAAACGGCACTTGAACTAATTAAACGTGGTCACAGACTTGTCGCGGATGACAATGTAGAGATTAGAGAAATTAGTAAAGATGAACTGATTGGTAGACCCCCTAAATTAATAGAACATTTATTAGAAATTAGAGGTTTAGGTATTATAAATGTAATGACACTCTTTGGTGCAGGTTCCATTTTGACCGAAAAGCGTTTACGTTTAAATATTCATTTAGAAAATTGGCATAAAGATAAATTGTATGATCGCGTTGGTTTGAATGAAGAAACATTGCGCATTTTAGACACTGAGATTACTAAAAAGACAATACCAGTTAGACCAGGTCGTAACGTAGCAGTTATCATTGAAGTTGCAGCGATGAACTATAGACTTAATATTATGGGGATTAACACTGCAGAAGAATTCAATGATCGCTTAAATGCTGAAATTATGCGTAATGGTAGCAACAATAAGGAGAATAAATGATGATATTGAATTACATTGATCCAATTGCATTTGAGCTTGGTCCAATATCGGTTCATTGGTATGGCATTATCATCGCCGCGGGTATACTATTAGGTTATTTTATCGCTCAGGAAAGTGTTAAACGCATAGGTTTTGATAAAGATATATTGATTGATATCATCTTTTGGAGTGCAATTTTTGGTTTTATCGTAGCTAGAATTTATTTTGTTATTTTCCAATGGCCTTATTATGCACAACATCCTATAGAAATACCTATGATTTGGTATGGAGGAATCGCGATTCATGGTGGTCTGATTGGCGGTTTTATCACAGGTATCATTGTATGCAGACAAAAAAATATCAATCCATTTCAAATTGGTGATGTGATTGCACCGAGTTTGATTTTAGGACAAGGTATTGGCAGATGGGGTAACTTTATGAATCATGAAGCCCATGGTGGTCCTGTATCTAAATCATTTTTAGAAAATATGCATATACCGGACTTTATTATTAACAATATGTACATTGATGGTCAATATTATCACCCAACGTTTTTATACGAATCTATATGGGATATTCTAGGATTTGTTATATTAATTACATTGAGAAAGCATTTACGTATAGGTGATACTTTTGCACTATATCTTATCTGGTATTCTATAGGTAGATTCTTTGTAGAAGGTTTGCGTACAGATAGTTTGATGCTCACGAGTGATATACGTGTTGCGCAACTCATGTCTGTCTTACTTATTGTTGCGGGCATTGTCCTTATGATAATTAGAAGAGTGAGATATAATGCACCAAGATATAAAGATGTTGGCCCTTTAACATGGTCAAAGCAAAAGGTGAAGTGATAGAATATAATGCGTGACTTAAAAAAGCTAAAAGTTAATGGTAAAAATCCGTTGTGGCATATGTATCGCTACATAAGCCGTGTCAAAATGTTTAAACAAACAGTGATTATAGAAGTTTGCCGCTACTTACCTAATGTGAAATTAAAACATTGGATGTATCGCAATTTATTAAAAATGAATATAGGTGCACATACAGCATTTGCATTTAAAGTTGTACCTGATTTATTACATCCTGAGTATATAACGGTTGGTGAAAACTGTGTCATAGGTTATAACACAACTATTTTAACGCATGAGTTTTTAGTAGGTGAATTTCGAACAGGGCATGTTTATATTGGAAATCACACGTTAATCGGAGCTAATGTAACAATTTTGCCTGGAGTAAAAATAGGAGATTATGTGAAGGTTGGCGCAGGTACTGTTGTATCTAAGGACATCCCGAACCACACGTTAGCATATGGAAATCCAATGCAACTGAAGCAATGACTAAATACAGGAGGTGAACATGGATGGCGCAAAACAGCAATAAAATTATTTCAATGAAACTTGATAGTCCTTTTTATAAAAAATTAGCTGATCAAAAATATCAACAGCAAGATTATAAAAAGGCAGTAGAATACTATGAAAAAGTGCTTGAAATGTCACCCCAAGAATTTGATGTTTTTGAAATTAAAGTAAAATTATCAGAATGTCTAGCACATCTTGGTTATAACAATAGAGCAGAACATATTTTTTATGAAATGATTGCTAAACAAGAATCGGTAGTGGATAGTTACTATCAACTCAGCCAATTAAATATTACGCTCAATGAAGCAAACAAAGCCTTTTTATTCGGAATGAATTATGTCATTTTAGCAGATGATGACGACTACCAAGAAGAATTAGAAGAAATGTTTGAGGTTACTTATAACTCTGAAGAAAAGATTGAAGTTGAGTGCCAATTATTTGCGGTTCAGCTCATTTTTCAATATTTATTTTCACAAGGCAGACTGCCCGAGGCAAGAAACTTTGTTTTAAATCAAAATGAAGCGATTCAAGATCATCGAGTAGTTAGAAATTTATTAGCCATGTGTTATCTATACCTCAATGAATATGATACTGCTAAAGTAATGTTTGAACGTTTGCTTAATGAGGACAATACTGATGTACATGCACTTTGTCATTACACTTTATTGTTATATAACACCAATGAAAAAGAAAAGTATCAACGTTATTTGAATATTTTAAGTAAAGTCGTACCTATGAATGATGATGAATCGTTCAAGCTAGGTATTGTACTTTGTTATTTAAAGCAATATGAAGCTTCACAAAAATTGCTGCAACCACTTTATAGAAAAGGGAAATTTCTCTCTATACAAATGTATAATGCATTGAGCCACAACAATTATCATCTCAATCATATCGAAGATAGCAAATATTTTTGGTCTAAGTTACAAGAAATATCTAAGGTTGATGTAGGTTATGCGCCTTGGGTAATTGAGCAAAGTAAGGCGTATTTCAACCAACAAGTATTGCCACTATTATTGAGTGATGATAGTCATCGTAGGTTATACGGGATTTTCTTATTAAATCAATTAAAAGGTCGAGAAGTCTTATTGACACAAGACATATGGGCTGTTTTAGAAGATATGAATGATTATGAAAAATTATATTTAACTTATCTCATTCAAGGTTTACAGTTAAATAAGTTAGATTTTATTCATAGAGGCATGTTAATGTTGTATAATATTGAATATTTGAAAAATAACTCAGAATTATTTATTGTATGGATTGATAAAGCAGAGGCGATTATAGCAGAACAAGCAGATTTAACTAATGTAGATGATTATGTGGCTGCTTTTGTTTATATGTATTATCGGAGTATGGACACTAAGATTACCAAACAACAAGTATTAGAATGGTTTGATATAACGGCTTATCGTTTAAATAAAACAATAGACTATTTAGTAAGCATATAATTTTATGAAATGCAAGAAATCATATATAATGCGTATAATGAATTTATAAACAGGAGGCAATTTAAATGGCTGAACAAGTGGATTTTGATGTTGCGATTGTAGGTGCAGGGCCAGCTGGTATGACTGCTGCCGTGTATGCATCACGTGCAAACTTAAGTACTGTAATGATTGAACGTGGTATGCCAGGTGGACAAATGGCAAATACAGAAGAGGTTGAAAACTTCCCAGGTTTTGAAATGATTACTGGGCCAGATTTATCAACTAAAATGTTTGAACACGCTAAAAAGTTTGGCGCAAAATATCAATATGGTGATATCAAATCAATTGAAGACAAAGGTCAATATAAAGTTATAAATCTTGGCAACAGTGAGATTACTGCGCGAGCTGTGATTATATCTACTGGTGCTGAATATAAAAAAATTGGTGTGCCCGGTGAACAAGAATTAGGTGGCCGCGGTGTGAGTTATTGCGCAGTATGTGATGGTGCATTCTTCAAAAACAAAAAATTATTTGTTATCGGTGGTGGAGATTCTGCAGTTGAGGAAGGTACATTCCTTACAAAATTCGCTGACAGTGTAACAATCGTTCACCGTAGAGATGAACTACGTGCGCAAAAAATCTTACAAGATCGTGCATTTAAAAATGATAAAATCGACTTTATTTGGAGTCATACACTTAAAACAATCAACGAAAAAGACGGTAAAGTTGGTTCAGTTACTTTAGAATCCACAAAAGATGGTGCTGAACAAACTTTCGATGCTGACGGTGTTTTCGTATACATTGGTATGAAACCATTAACAGCACCATTTGAAAATTTAGGCATTACAAATGAAGTAGGCTATATTGTCACTAATGAAGATATGAGTACGAAAATCCCAGGTGTTTATGCTGCTGGCGACGTACGTGCAAAAGGCCTACGCCAAATCGTAACTGCAACAGGTGACGGCAGTATCGCAGCACAAAGTGCAATTTCTTATATTGAAGAATTAAAAGATACCATAGAAGCATAAGATTAAAATATATTATTTATAGAATTTAATTGAATAATAACGAGATTCAGACAGGCTAGAATGTATCAACCTTACATTAATCATGTAGGTTTAACATTCTAGCTTTTTTACATAATTGTACTTTAAATGTAAGTGTGCAGTGTTAGCTCAATGAATCACTTGTGTGAGGTATCAACCTACTATATATGTGTATTTCAGGAGCTATATAATAAATAGATCACACAGAAGCTAATTTATTATAAATTATGTTAATTGAAAAAATGAAAAAGACTCAATTGCATTTGTGGACACAAATTTATTTCATTTAAGTCAGTCTACGATAGTACTTAGGGTCAATTAAGTGATAAAACTACTACCAAAGTCGTTTTTCATGTAAAATATAATGTGATAGCATAGTGGTCATAAACTGACTAAGTTAAAATGATTGCTTGTATTGATAATAAAATTCCAGAACAATAAATGGAATGTCTAAAAATAATCTTTGGATGGTGTAAAGTAATGCAACGAGAAGAAAAAGAAGTGACTAAAAGTGAATTATTAGTTGTGACGGGTTTGTCTGGCGCAGGTAAGTCGGTTGTAATACAAAGTTTAGAAGATATCGGTTATTTTTGTGTAGATAATTTACCTCCAATACTGTTGCCGAAATTTGTAGAATTAATGGGTCAAGGAAATCCTTCGTTGCAAAAGGTAGCCATTGCCATTGATTTAAGAGGGAAAGAACTTTTCAAATCATTGATTAAAGAAATCGACCAAATCAAAAGTAACTCAGATATTATCGTTGATATGATGTTCTTAGAAGCATCCAACGAAAAGTTGATCTCACGTTATAAGGAGACGCGACGTGCACATCCATTAAATGAACAAGGACAACGCTCGTTAATTGAAGCGATTGAAGAAGAACGCAGTCTACTCGCTGAGATTCAAAGTTTAGCAAACTACACGATTGATACATCATTTATGAAACCCAAAGAGCTTCGTAAGCGAATCGGAGATTACTTTAATCAAAGTAATTATCAAACATTCAATATTAATGTAACCAGTTTTGGTTTTAAACATGGGATTCAGATGGATGCGGATTTAGTGTTTGATGTGAGATTTTTACCGAACCCGCATTATGTGGATGAACTAAGACCTTTAACTGGAGAAGATGAAGCAGTATATAATTACGTTATGAAATGGAAAACAACAAATATTTTTTATGAGAAATTGATGGATTTATTAAAATTTATGATTCCAGGATATAAAAAAGAAGGTAAATCACAACTTGTGATTGCTATTGGTTGTACCGGAGGCCAACATCGTTCTGTAGCTCTAGCTAAACGCATTGGTGCAGAGCTTAACGAAAATTTTGACTATAATGTATATGTGCATCATAGAGATGCTCAAATTGAAAGTGGCGTGAAGCAAAAAAATGAAAAGAATTAAACTTGTACTAATTGGTGGTGGTACAGGTTTATCTGTTTTAGCACGTGGTTTAAAAGACTTTCCGATAGATATTACGACCATTGTCACAGTTGCTGATGATGGAGGTAGTACTGGGAAAATCAGAAATGAAATGGATATTCCTGCACCTGGTGACATACGAAATGTAATTTCAGCACTCAGCGATTCAGAATCAACAATTGAAAGATTGTTCCAATATCGTTTTAAAGAAAATCAAGTTGAAGGTCATTCTTTAGGCAACTTGTTAATAGCTGCATTAACGAATATGAATGATGATTTTGGACATGCGGTAAAAGAATTAAGTAAAATTTTAAATATAAGAGGTCGAGTGATACCATCTACAAATTCCAGTGTACGCTTAAATGCAGTGATGGAAGACGGTGAAATTGTTTATGGCGAATCAAAAATTCCTAAAAAAAATAAAAAGATAGAACGTGTATTTTTAGAACCAGAAAATGTAGAACCCATGGAAGAAGCTGTTGAAGCGATAGAAGATGCTGACTTAATCGTTTTAGGACCAGGTTCGCTATATACAAGTGTAATTTCTAATCTATGCGTTAAAGGTATTGCGGATTCATTATTAAAATGCGATGCGCCAAAGTTATATGTATCAAATGTTATGACACAACCTGGTGAGACTAATCATTACACTGCTTTAGATCATGTTGATGCAATACATAATCACATGGGACGTCATTGTATAAACTATGCTATATGTAGTACTCAGACGTTTAACGGCGATGTTTTACGTCGTTATAAAGAAGATGGCGCAGATCCAGTTAAATGCAACATGAAAGATATGGAAGCAGAAAAGATAAAAGTTTTTACACACGAAAATCTGGTAGAAGTATCACAAGAGAATTATGTTAGACATAATACAGAGGTCTTGTCTAAAATGATTTACGAGATTGCTATGAGAGAAACAGAAACGATTGAATTTAACCGAGATAAATAAAATCGTAAAACAAACTAAGTATTAAACTTAGATAAGAAGGGACTGAAGATGTATGAGCTTTGCATCAGAAATGAAAAATGAACTTACTAGAATAGAAGTAGATGAAACAAATGCAAAAGCAGAGCTCAGTGCACTCATACGAATGAATGGTGCACTCAGTCTTTCCAATCAACAATTTGTGATAAATGTTCAAACTGAAAATGCTACGACAGCAAGACGTATATATTCCCTAATAAAAAAAGTGTTTAATGTTGAAGTAGAGCTACTTGTAAGGAAAAAAATGAAATTAAAAAAGAACAATATTTATATTTGTAGAATTAAAGCGCGTGCCAAAGAAATTTTAGATGAATTAGGTATTTTGAAAAATGGTGTTTTTACGCATGAAATAGATGAAACGATGATTCATGAAGATGAAATGAAAAGAAGTTATTTACGTGGTGCTTTTCTAGCAGGTGGATCAGTGAATAATCCTGAAACATCTTCCTATCATTTAGAAATATTTTCATTGTATGAAGATCATTCAGAAGGCATTACGAATTTAATGAATGAATATGAACTCAATGCGAAACATCTAGAACGTAAAAAAGGAAGCATCGCTTATTTAAAAGAAGCTGAAAAAATTTCTGATTTCTTGAGTTTAATCGGTGGTTATCAAGCGTTGCTTAAATTTGAAGATGTGCGTATTGTCAGAGACATGAGAAATTCTGTAAATAGATTAGTTAATTGTGAAACAGCTAATTTAAACAAAACCGTTAGTGCAGCGATGAAGCAGGTTGAAAGCATTCAATTAATAGACCAAGAAATTGGGTTAGATAACTTACCTGATCGCTTACGTGAAATAGCGAAATTACGAATAGAACATCAAGATATTTCCTTAAAAGAATTAGGCGAAATGATGTCTTCAGGTACAATTTCAAAATCTGGTGTCAATCATCGTTTAAGAAAATTAAACCAAATGGCTGACAAAATCCGAAGCGGTGAAACAATCGAACTTTAATTAGTTTTTCTTAAAAGAATATGGCATTTATTACAAATGATAAGACTAAATTTAAAAATATATTAAAATGTTATTGAAAAAAACTACGTTTTGATATTATAATATTCTAATTAGATTTATAGATGACGCCTCATTAGAGGTGTCTTTTTTAATAAGATTGTATTTTCTGAGGATCTTACGATGCCTTATTAATTCTAAATTAAGTTTTGTCACTTAAATGTGTTGTTATTGAAATTTAAGTTCAAAAATAGCTAAGTCAATTATTTAGGCATGGATTGAATGCATATAACATATGACGTGATGATAATTTAGATTAAATCGAACAGAATGGGAGTGAATAAATGTCAGCATTAATAAAAAATCATTATAAAAGTATCATCTTGTGTTTAATTGGAACGTTTATCAACGCTATAGGTGTAAATTGCTTTTTACTAGGATCGAATTTAGGTGATGGTGGTACAGTGGGTATCGCACTAGCCTTGAAGTATACTTTAGGATTTTCTCCAGCTTGGTCTTCTTTAATTATTAATACAATCGTTGTTTTTATCGGTTGGAAGTATTTAAGCAAAACAATCGCTGTTTATACTGTCATCTCAAACACGGCACTCTCATTCTTTTTAAGAGTAACTGAAAATATTAATTTAGGCATAGATGATTTTGTTATTAATTCTGTATTTGGTGGTGCAATTATAGGCATCGGTGCTGGACTAGTAATCTCTACAGGGAGTACACTTGGAGGTACATCTGTAATTGCTAAAATCATAAGTAAGTATTCAGAAATGAAAACATCACAAGGTATTTTTATTTTAGATGGTATTGTCGTCTTATCTTTCTTAATGGTGTTACCATTAAAAAATGTGTTATTTACGATTATCATGTTATTCATTACAGAAAGAGCGACTTCATTTATCATTGAAGGCTTTAATCCTAAAAAAGGTGTTACGGTCATTTCTACTAAGAATGAAATTATCAGTGACAAAATTAATTCCTTTACCGGTCGGGGCTCGACATTATTAAACGGAAAAGGCGGGTATGCTAAAACTGAAACGACAATGTTATATGTTGTTGTACCTCAGTCTCAGGTGACAAGAGTTAAAAAATTAGTCAATGAAGTAGATGAAAATGCCTTTTTAGTTATTCACGATGTGAGAGATGTTTTAGGCAGCACGTTTATCAATGTGAAATAATGGAGATATATTTAAGCGGTTAAATGTTTTAAAAGAACTATAAAATAATTTTCAAGAAACTTTAAACGCTTAAATCGCAATAGTTAAGCCATTTAAACGTTATAAATGACAGAGCTTTGTTTTTAAATCCTCTGGATAGTTGTTTTTATATTTTGCTAGGTATAGAAATATAAAAAGGACTTTCAACGACTGAAAACAAAAGTCAATGAAAGCCCGATAAATCACTATTTAATGCAATGTCTTATAACGAAGAACATTCAAATTATCCCCTCGAAGGGAATCGAACCCCTATCCTAAGAACCGGAATCTTATGTGTTATCCATTACACTACGAGGGGTAAATAACAATAATATTAGTGTACAAATCTTATAAGTGTTGGTCAACAATAATTTATACAGTTTAAGGAAATTCTAAGCGTTATTTTTTGACCATATTTGACTTTTAGGTTAAAATAAATTTATCAGTTAGAAATAAGGAGGCAATATTAATGAATTTAATACCTACAGTAATTGAAACTACAAACCGTGGGGAACGTGCTTATGATATTTACTCACGTTTATTAAAAGACCGTATTATTATGTTAGGTTCACAAATTGATGATAACGTAGCAAACTCTATCGTATCACAATTATTATTCTTACAAGCACAAGATGCTGAAAAAGATATCTATCTTTACATTAACTCACCAGGTGGTAGTGTAACTGCTGGATTTGCTATTTATGATACAATCCAACACATTAAACCAGATGTACAAACAATTTGTATCGGTATGGCAGCATCAATGGGGTCATTCTTACTTTCAGCAGGTGCAAAAGGTAAACGTTTTGCATTACCTAATGCTGAAGTAATGATTCACCAACCATTAGGCGGTGCACAAGGTCAAGCAACTGAAATTGAAATTGCCGCTAACCATATTCTAAAAACACGTGCTAAATTAAACAAAATTTTAGCTGAACGTACTGGTCAATCAATTGAACAAATTGAAAAAGATACTGACCGTGATAACTTCTTATCAGCAGAAGAAGCTAAAGAATACGGATTAATCGACGAAGTTATGGTGCCAGAATCATAATATTTCGCATAAGTAAATTATGATAAACAGATTATAAAACAAGTCACGACAATGTATGACTATTTCCAAATGTATGATGCATAAGGAAATGGTTGGCATGCGTGACTTGTTTTTTTGAATATATTGAAATTATGAGTTGTGTTTATTTAATAGATTTTGTTTTTTTATAAAATAATAAGATGGAAACGATTAAAGTTAACAAACCAATGATTAACAAAGTTATAGAAATAAAGATCATTATTGCAGGTTTTTCAAATGCTAAAATACCATTGGTAATGAGGAGCAAGCCTGCAATGAATAATAAGATATGGCTAAAACTATCTTGTTTCATTTTTAATGGTACCTTTCTTATTGAACTAAATTTTCTAATGCAAGTTTTAGGTTAGGATATTTAAATTTGAAATCTAGTGCTTGCAATTTATTAGGTAAAACTTTTTGAGTATCAAGTACAACTGTAGACATTTCTCCTAAGATAAGTCTGAGCGCAAATGATGGCACCCACGTATAATGTGGACGATGTACTTCTCTTGCAATGGTATAACCAAACATATTTTGATGTTCTGCGATAGGTGATGTGAAATTAAATACACCTCGCGCTTTATCATTATTGATGGTATAGAGTATCGCTCTTGTTAGATCTTCAATATGAATCCAAGAATACCATTGTCTACCACTACCAATTTTACCGCCGACATTTAACTCATAAGGTAATTTCATTAATGGTAATGCACCGCCTTTATTTGATAATACCATTCCAAATCTACCTATAATTACACGTGTTCCAAAGGATTCAAATTGACGTGCTAGACGTTCCCACTGATAAACTACTTCAGATAAAAAATCAAATGGTAATGTTTGATACAACTCAGTATATGTACGTGTTAAATCGGGTTTATAATAACCGACTGCGCTGGCGTTAAAGAATACAGAAGGTTTTTGCTTTCTGTTTTTGAAAAGGTCGTATAATGCCTGTGTAGATTGTAATCGACTTAGCATTATATTTTGTTTGTGTGTGGAAGTCCAGCGGTTATTTAAGCTAGCACCGGCCAAATTGATGACGATATCAATATCTGGAATTTGGCTTTCCCAATTTGGTTCTGTCCAATTAACATATGTGATTTTAGGATGTGATGTAGCGTGTCTTTGTCTTGTTAATATCGTGATTTTCGAATCACTTTGTTGAATTGCCTCGATTAGCTGAGTACCTACTAGACCAGTACCGCCCGTAATTAGATAGTGTTTCATAGTATCACCTCATAGAATTGTAGTATTGAAGCGTGCAGGCTTTTAAAGTAAAAAATCTCATGATTTAGTATGACAAAATTTATTCGAATTTTGTTCAAAAATATGTCATTTACTACATCTAAGATGTATTTAAAATAAAATCATATGTCGTTATAATAAAGGTACCTTCGATATTAATTAATCATCTCTTAATTATTTCGAGTATACCCCATAATATACTAGCGAAGGTAAAATTTTGACTCCCTTTAGTAGAGGCCTATACGATTTTCGTGTAGGTCTAATTTTTATACCTTATAATATATATTATTGAATAATAAGAAATAATTTTGATGTCGTTTTAAAAAGGGAATTTGAAGTACTACATATTATAAAATAAATAAGGCAATAATGCCAAAAGCGAGTAAAAGTAAAAAAAGAACGAGTATAAAAAGTTTATAGCGTGTTTTGATTGGAACTTTTAATTCATCATTGTCATTTTCGGTCATCATATGTCGTAAACCTTTAGGTTTTTGTTGTGATTGATCTGTTTCGTTAAATAAGTCGTAGTTTTTCAAAATCTAGTCACATCCTGTTATGATATTACTGACAATAGTAGAATAATTTAAGTGAAAGTGTTGAAACAACATTTGAAATTAGATTACTATTTAAGTTGAAGTTAAAAATAAAAGTGTTGTATATGATTATTTTACTATAGTTTGGACCACAAAGTAACAACTACATTAAAATGTGGTTAATATGGTTGTTTAATCAATGAAATAGTGTAAAATATAGTTCTAACATGAAGTTAAATGCCATTTGAAAATGATGATTTGATATAAATTGAAGTGAGGGGAGCATATGCCTAAGCATAATCAAAATAATAATTTTGATGATAAAGATAATAAAAAAATGAGTGGTTTCGCAAAACTTATCAGTGGATTGATTGTCCTACTACTTATAGGTGGATTAGTTTTTGCAATTTTTGCATTCGTAGATCATTCAAATAAAGCCAATGAACGTTTGGCAGACCAAAAACAAGAAGAAAAAGACAAAAAGAAAGAAAAAACAAAGGAACAAAAAGACAAGAAAAAAGAAAAGTCAACTGAAGAAACCCAACAAACACAACAGACACAGCAAACTCAACAAGTTCCTCAAACCCAACAAACCCAACAAACGCAACAGACCCAACAAACACAGCAGCCTAGAACACAAGAACGAAGAACTACGGAAGAAAAAGATTCACCTGAAAAAACAAAAGAAGAACGTACTACTGAAGAACGCTCGACAGAAGAGAAGACTGATGAACCATCCACAGAAGAAGAAACAACTGAAGAAAATACAAGCGAACCATCAACTGAAGAGCGCACATCTGAGCCTTCGACAGAAGAGAAGACCGAAGAACCTTCTACACAACAACGAAGTACGCAACAAAATACCCAACAACGTTCAACACAAAACAATAATTCAAATTCAGAAGAAAGTTCGCAATCCTCTGATGAAGATTAAATGGAATTAGAAAAATACATTCTTAGAACACGTGCTGTCATATGACAGTGCGTGTTTTTTGTAATAATTAATGTAACTTAAGCACTGAAATGAAATATCGTATATTATTTATAATACGAATCATATAAGACAAAGAAAAAGAAAGCTTAAAATAGCAGGCTTACTAAATATGAAATGAATGACAATAGCAGTATGATGGAAAAGCAGCCACCTAAACAACCAAAAGGTCCTAAATGACAGCCAATGTGTTTGTTGTAATTAAAGGATTGATATGGGTTTTTTTGAGAACTTTCTTTTGTTTCTTTAAAGTAATCGTCATCTTTATATCTCTTGTCTTCTGGGTCTATCACTTCTGGGTGTTTATTGTTAGACATGTATATTCCTCCTGATAAATACTATTTAAATTTATATTTATTTTAAGCATAAATAGTGATTGATTCAATGAAACGCATGTTGATGAAATAATTTTAAAACATATCATCAAAAAAATTAATGGTAAATGATTAGTGAAATATGGAATCGGGTATAGTTATTCTATAGAAGAAAGAATTATAGAAGTTTAGAATTTACTTTATTTAAGACAAAAGTATTTCTCTTGCTTTTTTAAATGTATAGTAGTATTATTGCAAATATAAGAGGTTATATTTTTTTGTCCCAGCAGGGACGAAAAAAGTCAATCTATGGTTAGAACTTGACCCTTGTATATAGAAACGGAGGAGGATAGTAGTGAAAGACTTGATAAAAATTCAACAAAAGTTAGTTCCAGAAATTGTTGAAAAGATGTATCGTCGTTTTTCAATACTCACTACTATCGCTCAGTATCAACCCGTCGGTAGACGTAGTTTAAGTGAATATATGGATTTAACTGAAAGAGTATTGCGTTCTGAAACAGATGTTTTAAAGAAACAAGCGCTTATCAAAGTTAAACCTACAGGCATGGAAATCACTGAAGCTGGTGAAACGACAGTACGCCAATTAAACAGTTATTTTAACGTTTACTCGGATGATCATCACCTTGCTCAAATTATCAAAGAAAAATATGGCATTAAAGATGTTTATGTCATTCCTGGTGATTCAGACACTGATAAAACGGTTAAAATTGAGTTATCTAAACAAGCGGGACAGCTAGTTGAAGATGTTTTATATGATCACGCAACTGTAGCAGTTACAGGTGGCTCAACGATGGCATACGTAAGCGAATCTATGCATCGCCAACCTTACGACGTATTTTTTGTACCCGCTCGAGGTGGACTTGGTGAAAATGTTGTATATCAAGCCAATACGATTGCTGCCAGTATGGCACAGCAAACAGATGGAGATTATACAACGCTTTATGTGCCAGATAATGTCAGTGAAACAACCTATAACACACTTATGTTAGAACCGTCAGTGATACACACCTTAGAGAAAATTAGAGAAGCGAATATTACAATCCACGGCATTGGTGATGCGCTGAAGATGGCGCGAAGACGTCAATCACCTAGTGAAGTTATTGAAAAACTTCAACATCACAATGCCTCGGGAGAAGCATTTGGATATTATTTCGATGAACAAGGACAAATCGTTCACAAAGTAAAAACGATTGGACTTCAATTAGAAGATCTTGTATCGAAAAAGTTTATCTTTGCCGTTGCTGGGGGTAAATCAAAAGGAGAGGCAATTAAAGCCTATCTTTCGATAGCACCTAAAAACACTGTGTTAATCACAGATGAAGGCGCGGCAAGTATTATCGCAAATAATAGTAATAAAAAGTGATTCCACTTTTTAAATATCATTTTAAAGGAGGCCATTATAATGGCAGTTAAAGTAGCAATTAATGGTTTTGGTAGAATTGGTCGTTTAGCATTTAGAAGAATTCAAGATGTAGAAGGAATCGATGTAGTAGCAGTAAACGACTTAACAGATGACGAAATGTTAGCTCATTTATTAAAATATGACACTACACAAGGTCGCTTCACAGGAGAAGTTGAAGTTGAAGAGAATGGTTTCCGCGTTAACGGACTAGAAGTTAAATCATTTTCTGAGCCAGATCCAAGTAAATTACCTTGGGGAGACTTAGATATCGATGTAGTATTAGAATGTACTGGTTTATTCACAGATAAAGAAAAAGCAGAAGCACACATCAATGCAGGCGCTAAAAAAGTATTAATTTCAGCACCAGCTAAAGGTGATTTGAAAACAATCGTATACAACACTAACCACGATACTTTAGATGGTTCAGAAGATGTTGTTTCAGGTGCTTCATGTACTACTAACTCATTAGCACCAGTTGCTAAAGTTTTAAATGATGAATTCGGTTTAATCGAAGGTTTCATGACTACAATCCATGCATACACTGGTGACCAAAGCACACAAGATGCGCCTCACAGAAAAGGTGACAAACGTCGTGCTCGTGCAGCTGCTGAAAACATTATCCCTAACTCAACAGGTGCTGCTAAAGCTATCGGCCTAGTAATTCCTGAAATTGATGGTAAATTAGACGGTGGAGCACAACGTGTACCAGTTGCAACTGGTTCATTAACTGAATTAACAGTAGTATTAGATAAAAATGTAAGTATCGAAGACGTAAATAACGCAATGAAAAATGCATCTAACGAATCATTCGGTTATACTGAAGATGAAATCGTTTCTTCTGACGTAATCGGAATGACTTACGGTTCATTATTTGATGCAACTCAAACACGTGTTATGACTGTTGGAGATCGTCAATTAGTTAAAGTAGCAGCTTGGTATGATAACGAAATGTCATACACTTCACAATTAGTACGTACATTAGAATATTTAGCAAGTCATGCTAAATAATTTGATGTTCACTTTAGTTTAACAAGTATAGCGTTGTGAAATTGAATCAATAAGCTTAGGAGTAAGCGGGGAGCTCAACGCTTCTCCGCTTATTTTACTTTATTCATCCATCTAAAGGAGGAAGATTACATGGCAAAAAAAATTGTATCTGATATAGAGTTAAAAGGTAAAACTGTACTTGTACGTGCGGATTTTAACGTACCTATGAAAGACGGGGAAATTACGGATGACAACCGTATCGTTCAAGCTTTACCAACTATAGAGTATATTATAGAGCAAGGTGGTAAAGTCGTTTTATTCTCTCACTTAGGAAAAGTTAAAGAAGAAAGTGATAAAGCAGAATTAACTTTAAAACCTGTAGCTAATGCATTAGCTGAAAAATTAAATAAAGACGTGACATTTGTTCCTGAAACACGTGGAACACAATTAGAGCAATCTATCAAAGCGTTAAATGAAGGTGATGTGCTATTAGTTGAAAATACACGTTTTGAAGATTTAGAAGGTAAAAAAGAGTCTAAAAATGATCCTGAATTAGGTGAATACTGGGCATCATTAGGTGATGTCTTCGTAAATGATGCATTTGGAACGGCACACCGTAAACATGCGTCAAACGTAGGTATTGCAGCACACCTAGAAACTGTAGCAGGTTATCTAATGGAAAAAGAAATTAGATATATCGGTGGCGTTGTAGAAAACCCAGATAAACCTGTTGTTGCAATTCTTGGTGGTGCTAAAGTTTCAGATAAAATTGGTGTAATCACTAACTTATTGAAAATTGCAGATAAAGTGCTTATTGGTGGCGGTATGTCATACACATTCTTCAAAGCTCAAGGTAAAGAGATTGGCCTATCTTTATTAGAAGAAGATAAAGTAGACTTTGCAAAAGAATTGTTAGAAAAAGCAGGAGATCAAATCGTATTACCTGTAGATTGTAAAGTTGCAAAAGAGTTTTCTAATGACGCGAAGATTACAGAAGTTTCTGTAGATGATATACCTGCAGATCAAGAAGCGATGGATGTTGGTCCGAAAACTGTGGAATTATTCAAAGAAAAATTACAAGGTGCACATACGGTAGTATGGAATGGACCTATGGGCGTATTTGAATTCAGTAATTTTGCAAAAGGTACAATTGGTGTTTGTGAAGCAATTGCTGAGATGAAAGATGCAAACACAATCATCGGTGGTGGCGACTCAGCTGCAGCTGCGATTTCATTAGGATATGCAGATGACTTTAGTCACATTTCAACTGGTGGCGGTGCATCATTGGAATATCTTGAAGGTAAAGAATTGCCAGGTGTAGTTGCGATTGCTAATAAATAATCGCTAATTTACGAGCAAAACTTGATTAAACAATAATCATAATTTACTAATAGGAGTGTATATAATGAGAAAACCAATTATTGCGGGTAACTGGAAAATGAACAAAACGGTTCAAGAGGCTAAAGATTTTATTAATGAATTACCAGCATTACCAGATACTAAAGAGGTAGAATCAGTAATTTGTGCTCCAACAATTCAATTAGATGCTTTAGTAACATCAGTTAATGAAGGTAAAGCACAAGGCTTACAAATTGGTGCACAAAATGCCTTTTATGAAGATAACGGTGCATTTACAGGTGAAACATCACCAGTGGCATTGGCTGATTTAGGTGTGAAATATGTTGTTATTGGACACTCAGAACGTCGTGAAATCTTCCATGAAACGGATGAAGATATCAACAAAAAAGCACATGCTGTATTCAATCACGGTATGACACCAATTATTTGTGTTGGTGAAACAGACGAAGAACGTGAAAGTGGCAAAGCTAATGAAGTTGTTGGCAACCAAGTTAAAAAAGCTGTAGAAGGCTTGTCAGAAGCACAATTGAAACAAGTTGTTATCGCATATGAACCAATTTGGGCAATCGGTACTGGTAAATCATCAACTGCAAAAGATGCCAATGAAATGTGTGCATTTGTAAGAGAAACAATCGCAGATTTATCTGGACAAGCAGTTGCTGATGCAACACGTATTCAATATGGCGGTAGTGTTAAACCTAACAACATAAAAGAATACATGGCAGAATCAGACATTGATGGCGCATTAGTAGGTGGCGCATCACTTAAAGTGGATGATTTTGTACAATTGTTAGAAGGTGCAAAATAATATGGCTAAACAACCAACTGCATTAATTATTTTAGATGGTTTTGCAAATAGAGAAAGTGAGCATGGTAATGCTGTAAAACTAGCTAATAAACCTAATTTTGATCGTTATTATAATCAGTATCCAACAACCCAAATCGAAGCAAGTGGCTTGGATGTTGGACTTCCTGAAGGTCAAATGGGTAATTCAGAAGTTGGACATATGAATATCGGTGCTGGACGCATTGTTTATCAAAGTTTAACGCGTATCAATAAATCTATTGAAGATGGCGATTTCTTTGAAAATGATGTATTGAATCACGCCATTCAACACGTAAAAGGTAATGACTCAGCACTTCATATTTTTGGTTTATTGTCAGATGGTGGTGTGCACAGTCATTATAAACATCTATTTGCTTTATTAGAATTAGCCAAAAAGCAAGGCGTTGACAAAGTTTATGTACACGCGTTTTTAGATGGACGTGATGTAGATCAAAAATCTGCACTTAAATATATCGAAGATACAGAAGCTAAGTTTAAAGAATTAGGCATTGGTCAATTCGCATCTGTTTCAGGTCGTTATTACGCAATGGACCGTGATAAACGCTGGGATAGAGAAGAAAAAGCTTATAACGCAATTCGTAACTTTGGTGGAGAAACATTTGAATCAGCTAAAGCTGGTGTTGAAGCAAACTATGCTAAAGACTTAACTGATGAATTTGTTGAACCATTTATCATCAAAGATCAAAATATTGGTGTAAATGATGGAGATGCAGTCATTTTCTATAACTTCCGTCCTGATAGAGCTGGTCAACTGTCTGAAATCTTTACAGATAAAGCATTTGAAGGCTTTAAAGTGGATCAAGTAAATGACTTATTCTACGCTACATTTACAAAATATAATGATAATGTTGATGCGAAAATTGTTTTTGAAAAAGTTGACTTAACTAATACAATTGGTGAAGTTGCACAAGATAATGGCTTGAAACAGTTACGTATAGCGGAAACTGAAAAATTCCCACACGTCACTTATTTTATGAGTGGTGGCCGCAATGATGAATTTGAAGGCGAACGTCGTAGATTGATTGACTCACCTAAAGTTGCAACTTATGATCTTAAACCAGAAATGAGCGCTTATGAAGTTAAAGACGCACTCATTGAAGAGTTAAATAAAGGTGATTTAGACTTAATCTTATTAAACTTTGCCAACCCTGATATGGTAGGTCACAGTGGTATGCTTGAACCTACGATTAAAGCAATTGAAGCGGTTGATGAATGCTTAGGTGAAGTCGTAGATAAAATTGTTGATATGGGTGGTCATGCCATTATTACAGCTGACCATGGTAACTCAGATATGGTATTGACTGATGATGAGCAACCGATGACAACACATACGACTAATCCTGTACCAGTGATTGTTACTAAAGAGGGTGCAACTTTACGTGAAACAGGTCGACTAGGTGATTTAGCACCTACATTGTTAGATTTGTTACAAGTAAAACAACCTGAAGACATGACTGGCGAATCACTCATCAAGCATTAATTTGATATAAATAAAATATGGACTAAAATTAGCAAAATAAAAGCGTGTCACGGTTTAAAATTTGCTTAAAAGACTGATGACACGCATAATCAAATTGAAGTAATTAAATTATTTGTATTTATAGCATTTATAGCTATAATGAAGATGAAATTTAATATTTCTAAACTACTTATTATAAAGGAGATTACAAACATGCCAATTATTACAGATGTTTACGCTCGCGAAGTCCTTGACTCACGTGGTAACCCAACAGTGGAAGTAGAAGTATTAACTGAAAGTGGTGCATTTGGACGCACACTTGTACCATCAGGTGCTTCTACTGGTGAACACGAAGCAGTAGAATTACGTGACGGAGACAAAACACGTTATTTAGGTAAAGGTGTAACGAAAGCTGTTGAAAATGTAAATGAAATTATTGCACCTGAATTAATTGAAGGTGAATTTTCAGTATTAGAACAAGTCTCAATTGATAAAATGATGATTCAATTAGATGGAACTGAAAATAAAGGTAAATTAGGTGCAAATGCTATTCTTGGTGTTTCTATTGCAGTAGCACGTGCAGCAGCTGATTTATTAGGTCAACCACTTTATAAATATTTAGGTGGCTTCAATGGTAAACAATTACCAGTTCCAATGATGAATATTGTAAATGGTGGTTCTCACTCTGATGCGCCAATCGCATTCCAAGAGTTCATGATCTTACCAGTTGGTGCAGAAACATTTAAAGAATCATTACGTTGGGGAGCAGAAATTTTCCACAACTTAAAATCAATCCTTAAAAACCGTGGTTTAGAAACAGCAGTAGGTGACGAAGGTGGTTTCGCTCCTAAATTTGAAGGTACAGAAGATGCTGTTGAAACAATATTAGAAGCGATCAAAGCAGTTGGATTAGAACCTGGTAAAGATGTGTTCTTAGGCTTTGACTGTGCTTCATCTGAATTCTTCGAAGATGGCGTTTATAATTATGCTAAATTTGAAGGTGAAAATGGTTCAAAACTTACAGCAGAACAACAAGTTGACTATTTAGAAGAATTAGTTAATAAATATCCAATCATTTCTATTGAAGATGGTATGGATGAAAATGACTGGGACGGTTGGAAAGTATTAACTGACCGCATCGGTGATCGTGTTCAATTAGTTGGTGACGATTTATTCGTTACAAATACTGTTAAATTATCAGAAGGTATCGAAAAAGGCATTGGTAACTCAATCTTAATTAAAGTTAACCAAATTGGTACATTAACTGAAACATTTGATGCTATTGAAATGGCTCAAAAAGCTGGATATACAGCAGTAGTATCACACCGTTCTGGTGAAACAGAAGATACAACTATTGCGGATATCGCAGTTGCTACAAATGCAGGCCAAATTAAAACTGGTTCATTATCTAGAACTGACCGTATTGCTAAATACAATCAATTATTACGCATCGAAGATGAATTGTTTGAAACAGGCAAATTCGATGGTATTAAATCTTTCTACAACTTAGATAAATAATATTTATCTTGAAAAAGAGTTCACGCGCTAACACGTAAGCCCAATGGGTTTGCGTGTTTTTTTATTGCAAGACACGTTAATATCATTTATGATTCAAAATTGTGTCAGACAAAGATAAGATTCAATAAATACATCGTCAACGTTATTTAATTTGTTCATCTTTGTCAGTGAAACTGATATAATTAAAAGTGTAAATTATAGAAGGAGTATTGACTGATTATGAAGGCACAACCTAAAACAAAAGAAATTAGAACAGGTCATTTTCTTGCTTACACTTCACTTATCATAGCAATATTATATGCCATCCATTTATTTGTTATTTTAGATGACAGTGTGATAAAACAAATGTTAATAAATAGTAGACAAAAGCCTTCTGAAAACGCAATTGGTGTTATAAAAAACAGTTTCCAATTTACAGGTATCATGTATGTGATTGCTAATTTAACAGGGATTATTGCGATTTGGAATAGGCACACGTATTTGTGGTGGTTTATGTTTGCAGTATTCACTTCACAAATTGTATATAATTTAGTTAATATCAGTTCGGTTTATGAGGCGATATTAGATACAAAATCAATGATAAATATCTTACCGTTAACAATTGTATTGATCATGTCACTTATTTTAGCGATTTATATGTTGGTTGTTTCAATCAAACGTAAAAGCACTTTTAATAGATAGAAGTTTGCTAAATAAGTTAAACGTGTGATATAATGCGGTTCGTATATAATGAATGGAGGACAATTTTTATGCATACATTTTTCATGATCATTTTAATTTTAGATTGTATTGCATTAGTGACTGTTGTATTACTCCAAGAAGGTAAAAGTAATGGACTATCAGGTGCGATAAGCGGTGGCGCTGAACAGTTATTTGGTAAACAAAAACAACGTGGCGTTGATTTATTCTTGCATAGATTAACAATTGTATTGTCTGTCATTTTCTTCTTGTTAATGTTAGGCATAAGTTATTTTGGTTTATAAGGTCCGACAATGTAAAAGTCGGGCTTTTTTATTTATAATAGAAGTATTCGGCTTTTAAATGCTTCAAAGTAGGGAATATATTTTGAGTACAACTGATATCATATTTATTTTAATAGCTTGGACGAAAGGATTGAATCACGATGCAAATTAGATTACCAGAACCATTCTTTTTTGAAGAAGGTAATCGCGCTGTATTACTTTTACACGGTTTTACAGGAAATTCTTCAGATGTAAGACAATTAGGTCGATTCTTACAAAAAAAGGGTTACACTTCTTATGCGCCACAATATGACGGGCATGCAGCACCACCAGAAGAGATACTTCAATCTAGTCCATTTGCATGGTATAAAGATGCGATAGATGGATATGAATTCCTTGTGGATAAAGGATATGATGAAATTGTGGTGGCTGGCTTATCACTTGGTGGTTGTTATGCATTGAAAATAAGCTTAGATAGAGATGTAAAGGGTATTATAACAATGTGTTCACCTATGCATATTAAGACTGAAGGTGCAATGTTTGATGGTGTCTTAACGTATGCACGTAATTTTAAAAAATACGAAGGCAAAGATGAAACAACAGTAGAAAGAGAAATGGATGCGTTTCATCCAACAGATACTTTAAAAGATTTACAAGGTCAAATTCAAAGTATACGTAATCAAGTAGATGAGGTTATGGATCCGCTACTGGTTATCCAAGGTGAGCAAGATCAAATGATTAATACAGATTCTGCTAACATTATATACAATGAAAGCGACTCAGATGATAAAGAGATTAAATGGTATGCGAATTCAGGACATGTCATTACAATTGATAAAGAAAAAGAACAAGTTTTTGAAGATATATACCAATTCTTAGAATCATTATATTGGTCCAAATAAATTTACAGTATTTAATAAAAGAAAGGAGGGGCATAATGAATTTAAAGCAATCCATTGAAGAAATTATTAAACAACCAGATTATGAACCCATGTCTGTATCAGATTTTCAAGATGCATTAGGTTTAAATAGTGCCGACTCATTTAGAGACTTAATCAAGGTACTTGTTGAATTAGAACAAACAGGATTAATTCAACGTACAAAGACAGACAGATACCAACGTCAGGAATCTAAAAAATCAAAGCAATCGAAATTAATACAAGGTACACTTAGCCAAAATAAAAAAGGTTTTGCATTCTTACGTCCTGAAGACAATGATATGGATGATGTCTTTATCCCACCTACGAAAATTAATCGTGCAATGGATGGAGATACCGTACTTGTCGAATTACAAAACTCTAAAGGTGAACATAAAGGTAAGCTAGAAGGTGAAGTGAAATCAATTGAAAAGCACTCTGTTACGCAAGTAGTGGGTACGTACAGTGAAGCTCGACATTTTGGTTTCGTGTTACCTGATGATAAACGCATTATGCAAGATGTCTTTATTCCCAAAGGCCATAATTTAGGTGCGATAGATGGACATAAAGTCTTAGTACAAATCACAAAATATGCGGACGGTACCGATAACCCAGAAGGACAAGTTTCTGCAATTTTAGGCCATAAAAATGATCCAGGCGTCGATATCTTGTCGATTATCTATCAACATGGTATTGAAATTGAATTCCCAGATAAAGTGTTAGAGGAAGCTGAAGCTGTTCCAGATGAAATTAAACCATCTGAAATCGAAGGACGTCGTGATTTAAGAAATGAGCTAACCATTACAATTGATGGTGCAGACGCTAAAGACTTAGATGACGCGATTAGCGTGAAAAAGTTAGATAATGGACATACGCAATTAACGGTAAGTATCGCTGATGTCAGTTATTATGTAACAGAGGGGTCAGCGTTAAATGAAGAAGCGTATGACCGTGCAACGAGTGTTTATTTAGTAGACCGTGTGATTCCAATGATACCTCATCGACTAAGTAATGGCATTTGTTCATTAAATCCACAAGTGGATAGATTAACTTTAAGTTGTCAGATGGAATTAGATGAACGTGGTCATGTGGTTAATCATGAAATCTTTGATAGTGTGATTCATTCTAATTATCGTATGACTTATGATGAAGTGAATGAAATTATTACAGATCAAAATGAAGACACGCGCAAACAATATAACGAAGTTACACCAATGCTAGATTTAGCTAAAGACTTATCAGAACGTTTAATCAATATGCGCAGACGCCGCGGTGAAATTGACTTCGATATCAGTGAAGCCAAAGTACTTGTCAATGATGAAGGTATCCCAACAGACGTAGAATTAAGAAAACGCGGTGAAGGTGAACGTCTCATCGAATCGTTTATGTTAGCAGCCAATGAAACGATAGCAGAATACTTTGATCGTTTAAATGTGCCATTTATATATCGTGTTCACGAGCAACCAAAATCAGAACGTTTACGTCAATTCTTTGATTTTATTACTAACTTTGGTTTAATGATTAAAGGTACTGGTGAAGAAGTTCACCCATCAACTTTACAAAAAATTCAACAAGAAGTAGAAGGCCAACCAGAGCAAATGGTCATTTCTACAATGATGTTACGTTCAATGCAACAAGCACGTTATGATGATGTGAACCTAGGTCACTTCGGTCTGTCAGCAGAGCACTATACACACTTCACGTCACCGATTCGTAGATATCCAGATTTAATCGTGCATAGACTCATTCGTAAATATCTTATTGATAAAACAATGGATGATAAAACACTTAATAAATGGGAAGAAGCATTACCAGAAATTGCTGATCATACATCACAAAGAGAACGAAGAGCGATCGAAGCAGAACGTGACACAGATGAACTGAAAAAAGCAGAATACATGGTTCAACATATTGGAGAAGAATATGAGGGTATCATTAGTTCTGTGGCTAATTTTGGTATGTTTATCGAATTGCCGAATACAATCGAAGGTATGGTACATGTATCAGAGATGACAGACGATTATTATCACTTCGATGAACGTCAAATGGCAATGATTGGAGAACGCCAAGCTAAAGTCTTTCGCATCGGTGATCCAGTTACAATCAAAGTTGTTAACGTAGATGTTGATGAGCGTATGATTGATTTCCAAATTGTTGGTATGCCATTACCGAAAAAAGAGCGCAGCCCAAGACCTTCACGTGGTAAGACCATTCAAGCGAAACCACGTGGTCAATCATTAGATAATTCAAATAACGATAAAAAGGGCAAGAAAAACCAACGTAAAGGTAAAAACCAACGCAATAAAAACAAGTCAGCAAGTGGTAATACCAAACACAAACCATTTTACAAAGATAAAAAAGTAAAAAATAAAGCTCGTAAGAAGAAAAAATAATTCAACAAAGAGGTGAAACTCAATGCCAAAGAAAAAATCACCAGGAACATTAGCTGAAAATCGTAAGGCTAGACATGATTTTAATATAGAAGATACGATTGAAGCGGGCATTGTGTTGAAAGGGACAGAAATTAAGTCCATTCGTCGTGGCAGTGCAAACCTTAAAGATAGCTATGCGCAAGTAAATCGTGGCGAAATGTTTTTAAATAATATGCACATTGCCCCATATGAAGAAGGAAATCGATTTAACCATGACCCGCGTCGTTCACGTAAATTACTATTACACAAACGTGAAATAGCAAAATTAGGGGAACGCACAAGAGAAATTGGTTATTCCATCATTCCTTTAAAACTCTATTTAAAACACGGTCAATGCAAAGTTTTACTTGGTGTTGCAAGAGGTAAGAAAAGACATGATAAACGTCAAGCATTGAAAGAAAAAGCAATGAAGCGCGACGTAGATAGAGCACTTAAAGCGCGTTATTAAGCGAAAATATTGCCAAAGACATTGATCTTTGGTAATATAATATGTGCTTTCTGAAAAAGATAGATGATTAAATCTGCAGAAAGTACATTATATTATTACGGGGGCGTTTTTGGATTCGACAGGGGTCCCCGAGCTAGTTAAGCGTGTCGGAGGGCTGTCTCCGCACCAACACACACAGTTAAAAATTAACTGACAAATCAAACAATAATTTCGCAGTAGCTGCCTAATAGCACTCTGCATCGCCTAACTGCATTTCCTATGTGCAGTTAACGCGATTCAACCTTAATAGGATACGCTAGGCACTGCCGTTTGAAGTCTGCCTAGAAGAGATTAATCGAACTAGCATAATGTCGGCTGTCTATCACCTAACATTATGCGAAATACCTTGATAGACTACACACGTAGAAAGATTAGTATCAGGACCTCTGGACGCGGGTTCGAATCCCGCCGTCTCCACTATAGAGTCTGCAACCCATGTGGTTGTAGGCTTTTTTCATGTATAAACATTTTGAAATTTATTGAGAGTTGTTCTAGAAAGATAACTTCGTAATTATCATAACATGGTAGATAGTTATAAGAATAAATCACGTGATATGGATGAACTTCAATATATGAACTTAGGAACGATTGTAAAAGGCACTACAACAGTTTATAACGATTGTGATATTAAAGTACAACAGATTATTAAATTGTCATGGTGGGATGATAAGAAGTACACAGATGAAGTTATAGCTGATTTGATGTGCATAAGTGAATTAACGTTAAGACATGCAAAAGAAGTTATATTAAAACGTGTTGCGAAAGCAGTAGATTATGTACGAAGTATGATAAAGGTACTGTAAAAGAATTTATATTGAATTACCACAAGATACAAGATAATAGAGTTTCATGTGATGAAGATGTCGGGATTGATGACTTCTTTAATGTTAACGATCAAGCAGAAACTCATGAGATAGATAATAATAATGTAGAAGAAAGTATATTTTATAATGAAATAGAAACTGTTATAGAAAGAGTAGCGACTGAAAAGGAACATAATTTATTTTTATTACTATGTAATGGTGTGAGTTTTGAAAAGATAGGTAATATATTCGGAGTTAAAGCACCTAGAGTTAAGCAGATGTTAAATGAGTTGTTGGATAAGATAGCGTATTAATTATCTAGGATAGGCACATAGCGGTGCTTGCCTTATTTTTCACGTTTTAATACACATTTTATAAAATTAAAATCAATTTATTTTATTATACAGTTTGGAAGTAAAATTAAATGTCTAGGGAATTTATAATTAATTGTTAGAAAATTGTGTTAAATTATACTCAAGTCAAACAATTAAGGAGTGATAAAAATGTATGCTGGTCCTTTTTCACTTACTGGTATGATAGATACAGTCAAAGCTGCTGTAAATGCAGTTTCAAACCTTGTTTCCTAATACTTGTTTGCTTACTAACCACTCACACATGTCACTGGGTGGTTATTTTTTATTTTACATACACGAACAAACGTTCTATTATGTTTATTGAGGTGATACTATGATGCCAGATAAATATAAAATGAAACGGACTATCGTAAAATACCACGTGAATATCTTAATCCACGCATACCAAAAGGACGCGGCATGGTAAAATGGCAGCCATTTAAGACTATGGCTGAACAGTATGAGAGATTAGAGCAGTATGTTGAGGACCAGAACAAAATAGATAAACCTTTATTAAGCGATGACCAACTGTATGAATTGAACGAAGCTTTAATGTTCAAAATGCTCAATGATCCCGAAGTGATTATTAGTTTTTATGAAGGTGGATATATTAAAAATATAGAAGGTTACATTCGCAAAGTAATTGACTATGAACAATTGTTATATTTATATGAAGAAACTGCTGAATTTAAAAGATATTGTGGAGATAAAATAAGCCCACCTAAATGAATAGGTGGGGTATTTTATTAATATAAATTACAGTAAGGTGACCTTAAATATTATTGACCGTATTGTTGTTCATAATATTCTATAGCTTCCATTATTTCTTCGCTATCATTACCCTCATAAGTACCATTTAAAATTTCTTGTTTTAATTGAGTTTCACCAGAGGATAACCCATTTGCGGAATTTTCTCTCCATTCCTGATTTTGTTGAATGTAATTATTTTCATTGGTAGTGTTATTTTGTTTATTTGATTGTGTGTTTTGTTGTGGTTGTGCTTGTCTAGGTGCTTCTTGTGTTTGTGTTGTATCTTGTTCAGATTGCTGCACAGGTTGCTGTTCTTGCGATTGAACAGGTTGTTGTTCCTGTGATTGAATAGGTTGTTGTTGGAAGTCTACGGGCGCTTGTTGTGTATTAGGCGTTTGTTGTTCTTGTGACTGTACATTTTCTTGAGCAGTAGGCTGTTCTTGTGTATTTTCGTTTTCTGCTACTTGCTTAGTATCTTCGTTAGATTTTTCATCGTCAGATTTATCTTCTTTAGTATCGTCAGACTTCTTATCATTTTTCTTCTTGTCGTCTTTTTCAGATGATTTAGTTTCCTTTTTATCATCCAATCGGCTTTCTTCTTTATTCCCGCATGCTGCTAAAACTAAGAAACTGGCTAATAATAAAAATAAGACTTTTTTCATTTATACATCCCCTTAAAAGTAATTAATAACTTAAGTGTACTATACTTACAAAATAAAAGTTATAACAAAAAGTTAAGGTTAAACCTGTTTATTATGAATATACTTATAATATATTTTGATAAAAAGGTTATGATCTACTTCAAATTAAATTAATGGTCATTTTTCAAAGTGGTTATTTTATAAAATGTGAGAATTACAAAAGTTTATTAGCCTTTTTTACAATATCGGTTAGTTCATACAAATTTTTAATGCTATTAGTTCCATAATGCATTTCATTTTCATTGTTTAACCTATAGATACTTTGCATCCCAGCAGACATAGATGCTTCATAATCATTTTTAAAACTATCTCCAACAAACAGACACTCACATAAGTCTACATCTAATTTTTTAGCAGCTTTTTCAAAAATAAGAGAATTAGGCTTTTTGATTTTTTCTCTTTCAGAAACTAAAATCACATCCATGTATTGTTCGATTTTTAATGATTTAATATTATGGTATTGAAATGGATATTTACCATTTGTGATAATACCTAATTTGTAATTATTTGAGCTTAGTATATCTAAAGTATCTTTTAAATTAGGATATGGTAAGCACTGTTCGCAAAAATTATTAATATAATCATCTAGTAAATCATCAACGTTTAAACCAGTAATATTAAAGTTATCGATTAATTGTGCATAAACTTTATCTTTTCAAACATAGCCATTTTGATCTAATTCAATAAATTTATTTTTGAAAGAGTTTTTATCAATATGATTTAAGTAACTAATGAATTTTTCATATTGATAATCAATAAACTTTATTAAAGAAGATTTTCTATCTAAAACTGTTCCATCTAAATCAAATAAAATTGCTTTTATCATAATACACCTCCTTAAATAATAGGTTTGAAAACAAGTCATCTATTTTCTTGAAAAATGTTGATAGTATAAAATAAAGTTAATTAAAAGGATATATAACTCATTTTATATTAAATTTATTCTGAAAATTCAATATCATAGTAAGCCTTAGTCCAATGATGTGGCTGTAATTCATATAGATTTTTGTATTGGAGTTGTTCATTATCAGTTGTTATACCGACTTTAATTTTATTTCCCCAATATAGTAATCTTTCTTGGCATGTACCACATGGGGTAAGTATTTTAAAATCACTATATTCATCATCTCTTACAACACAAATTGAATGAGTTATTATATCTTGATACTTATGTGCTTCTAATATTGCTCCAGTTTCAATACACAAGGCACTAGAAGCGTTTATAATTTCTGGTGCGACTGATGTATATGTGTTTCCATTTTTCGAATAAATTGCAGCTGCACCACCCCATCCATTTGGATAACGTTCTTTGATTAAGGATTTAGCATCTTCGAAAAGTTTTTGTTCAATATTCATAAACATACCTCCAATAAATAATTGTATAAATCAATACTACTATAGTTAAATATAAATAGGGGATGCTTTTTTAAAATATGTATTGATAATTATAGAACACCAAACGAACAACTACACGTATATTCAGTTCTCAATGCAGCACAGAGTGAATGTCAGAAGCATGTTTATAAATTCTAAATTAAATAGTTTATCTAAACTAAAAAGGTCATTACACAAATATAAATATCAATTAAAAATTAATTATTGAGTGCATTAGTTGTTAATATTATTTATGAACAATATTTATTATTATTAGATATTTTAGATGAATTTGTGTAAAATCAATTTTATATACAAGCTATATAATTAAAAAAGGGGGGCATTTTGTGAGCATAGAAGTAATGTCATTTATATCAAATTGTATAATGATTATTTTAAATTTTATTATGGTATTTCTAGCTTATAAAGGTGTTGTCATTCCCATTAGACAAGAAATTGAAAAAAGTAATAGTGAGAAGAAGAAAGAAAAAGAAAAAAGTGAAATGGCTCTTTACTCATTAGATCAAATTGTAGATTTAAGATCATATAGACTGATTGATACATTTTTTTCGCTAAATTTTTATTTAAATTTTAATAGTATTAAAGATAGTGATCAGAGGAATACAAAAGCATTGCTTGAAAATAATGTAGATCATATAACAGAAATTATTACAGTTTTTATCAACCATAACTTACTTAATAAAGTAGATGAAATTCACTGGAAATATAAACAGTTTTTTTCTTCAAATTTTAATATTTTAACTGTTGAAGATATAAAATTGTTAACAAGAAGAATGGAAATTTTACAAAGTGTTAGTGTTGCAATAGAAGATATTTATAAGGTTTTATTGCCAAATGATTTAGATAATAAAGACAAAAATAATATTAAGGATAATATAAATCAAATTGCTAATTCAACATTGAAGAAAGATGAACTGGGAAAAATAAAGTCATGTATGAGTACATTTGTTACTTTAGATAGATTCGTGGAGAATATAGGGAAGATAAATGTTCCATTGAAAACTTAAAATTAGAGTTATAGAAATAGGTAGCAACTATAGTATTAAAGATTAGTTGATTATTACAATATAATAAATACTTTGTTTGAGATAATCCGTATTTATAATTTTAATAGAAAGCGATAATACAGATAAAAGTGTACAAATTTATGTTGTTTTTTCAATTTTAACATTTTACACCCATTTAGCAAGTCAATGTAAACGTTGATTTGACAATGCTTATAGCGACTTTTAAATGTATACATAATCGCTTTAATGAACTCCCGACGTCTCCATATTAGAGCACTCAACCATTGGGGTTGAGTGCTTTTTACTTGTATAAAGATTTGAAATTTATTGAGAGTTGTTTTAGAAAGATAACTGCGTAATTATCATGGCATGGTAGATACTTATAAGAATAAACCTAGTGATATGGATGAGTACCAATATATGAATTTAGAATCGATTGTAAAAGGCATTACAGAGGTATACAACAATAGCCAAGTAAAAAGTGCAACAGATTATTAAATTGTCATGGTGGGACGATAACAACCATACAGAGAACTTTATAGTTGATGTGATGGGTATAAGTGAATTAACGTTAAGACATGCAAAAGAAGTTATATTAAAACGTGTTGCAAAAGCAGTAGGTTATGTATGAATTATGATAAAGCAACAGTGAAGGAGTTTATATTGAACTATCACAAAGCAATGAATAATAGTGATGAGCGTGACGATGATACAAGTGTGGATGACTTTTTTAGTGTGAATGATCAAGTGGAATCGCATGAAATAGATAATAGTTATATTGAAGAAAGTATATTTTATATTGAAATAGAAGCAACTATTGAAAGAGTAACGACTGAAAAAGAACACAATTTATTTTTACTACTTTGTAACTGTGTTAGCTTTGAAAAGATAGGTAATATATTTGGAGTTAAAGCACTTAGAGTTAACCAGATGTTAAATGAGTTGTTGGATAAGATAGCGTATTAATTATCGAGGGTACACAAATAGCGGTGCTTGCCCTGTTTTTTACGTCTTAATACATATTTTATAAAATTAAAATCAATTTATTTTATTATACAGTTTGGAAAAGAAATTAAGCGTTTAAGAAAAACAAATATTAAAACAAATAAATTTTGTTAATATTTGTTTATATTCAAATGACAGGGGGGGATAGTAAAAATGGAGACAGTAATAAATGCAGTAGGATCTGCAGTTAAATGGGTTGCGAATAATCCAGACACTGTAGTGAAAGTAGTAAACTTTGTTAAAGACCATATTTAAAAAAGTTTAAACTACATACTTAGTGAAACACGTCTCATCTAAATAAATAGATGGGGCGTTTATTTATTTAAATATGCTTACATTCACAGGGTCGGCGTTCACACTCAGATACTACATTTATATGAAGAAATTTGAATATGTAAGTTGAATTTAAAAGATATTGTGGAGATAAAATAAAAAAGGCATAGTTAAATGCCCATATAAAAATATGTTAAATAAAATTATCAATCATATAATTCAAGATAACTATCTGTAAATTCTTCTGATGAAATTTCTCCATTGTCTCTTTGTTGTTGCAATTCTGCAGCTTTATTCTGAATTTCATCGTACTCTTCACGAGAATATCCTTGATTTTCCATCTCTTCATAGTTTGCTTCTTCTTGGTCTTTTTGTTGTTCAGGTGTTAAACAACCACCAACTGTACAATAAGTACCATCATCTTTATATTCACCAAACATTACATCACCAGCAGGTACATTTGATTGCTCGTTATTAGCTACTTGTGATTTTTGTTGTTCTTCAGATTGTTGTGCTGTCTGTTGTTCTTGTGTATTCACTTGTTCTTGTGATTGAACAGGTTGTTCATTAATTTTATCTTGTGTTGCTACTTCTTCATTAGAGCTATCATCTGATTTGTCTTTTTTATCCTCAGATTTTTTATCATCTTTCTTTTTGTCAGCCTTTTCGGATGACTTCGTTTCCTTCTTATCTTCTGATTTATTTTCTTCATTATTTCCACATGCTGCTAATAATAAAAAACTAGCTAATAATAAAAATAAGATTTTTTTCATTTAATGCTCTCCTTTAAAAATAAATTATTAACTTAATTGTACTATACATAAAAAATAAAAGTGATAACAAAAAGTTATGATGATTATTATTTTTTGTGAAAATACTTATAGTTATATGTAAATCAAATACGATTATTGTACATCAAACGAATAACTTATATGTTTATACATTTTTTGATACATCACAGACGAATGTTAGGAACATAATTACTTAATGGCAAAGGTTTACGTTTACTCTAAGCGATTTATCATTTTGAATTATTGTATGAATGTAACGGGAAAATTTAGAAGTTAAAAACATATAAATACTAAAATACGAAAGAAAAAAGCGACTTTTAAAATAACACATAAGAATCATTAATGGTCTAAAAAATTTAGAATTTTATTCATGGTGAACATTATATAAAGTATCTAATTTGCAATGCTAAGTAATTAGTTGGATAATTAATTTATAATACTTACACAGGGTGAATATAGATGGACGAAATTTTTGTTTTTAAAATAAAAACGAACGATGGAAATATGTTTCGTGAGTATGTAGAAAATATTTGGCAAATTAGTGAAACAGTGGCATTAAAAAGGTTTGAAAAAGCGATTAAAAAGCATGAATACTTTTACTTAAAAGATAGTGGTAGATATATTAATGTGAGTAAAATTATTTCAATAGACATAGAACTTTTGAACGACAATCATTAAGTTATATATAGCAGCATAGTTTATTAAATTATCGGTGTGAAATATAAGTTGAATTATAAAAATGATTGAGAAATTTTGCAGAAACAGTAAAGTAATCATTTCATGTATTTAAGGAATTGAATATATTATGAGTAAACGAGTTTAAGTTATTTTTAAAATTTAACTTCAACTCCAATAAAAAGCTTTCATCTATGATGGTTGAGAGCTTATTTTTGTTTCAGGTGTTCGAAACGAGTTTTTCTTATATTTATGTTTATTGATTGGAAGGCAAGTGCATATGTGCTTGCTCTGTTTTTATAGTAAAAAGGGAAGCTATAATATTACATGCGAATAACTTAAGTTTCAAAATTTTTTGTGAGTATTTAATTTGAACAAGTGTCAAAGTTTATGATATCTTACGGTCTCGTAAATAGTACGGCAATAGGGACGACAGCAAGTGATTCTTAGTTAACTAACATAAATTATTTGTTTTTTTAAAATGATTTTAGTATATTCACTAAACGCAATATATTCATTGATATTTATAGTATATTGTATCTACATCATCCAAGCATCACATTGAGTGGTGGTTAATTTACAAAAACTTATTATGAATCTTGCATTGAATTTACAAATTTAATTTAAAATGAATATAAGTTAGAAGGTGATCGTACTATGAAATATAAAATAAAAAAGCTAATTAAAAAATATGCTGAAAATGGGAAAATGGAAAAGTTACTTCATAAAGTGAATGACAGTATAATGAAGAAAACTGGCAAAGATTATTCGAAATATATTAATAAAGTTATAATAAAACTAAAAAAGTAGTATTGTAGAAAGGATACTTTAATTGAATGAATTTAATGAAAAAGTAGTTGGTTATTTTACAAAGCTGTTATTTTTATTATTAAATCTTTGTATAGCATTATTAGCAATAATTTTAATAGTATTTTTATTTAAAGAAATTATCGAAATGATTAATAGCTTTTTAATAAATAAAACAGTTAAATATAATTATGTAGTAGAAAAAATGTTGGTAGCATTTATGCATATTGAGTTTATAATATTGATTATTCAATATTTCAAAAGAAATTATCATTTTTCATTACAGTTTTTTATTTATGTCGGAATAACAGCAGTTATAAGGTTTATTATAGTGGAGCACTATAATGCAATAGAGACAATGATTTTATCTTTAACAATCGTTGTGTTAATCATAGCATTATATTTATTGAAAAAAACTTCATTAGATTAATCCAATAAAGTTTGGAAGAGATCAAGATTTGATTTCTTCTCAATCACACATATCATCAAAAACGTCTAACTATGTTAGGCGTTTTTTGATGAAAATATATAGGATAGAGTTAGATGCCCGTAAAAGTATTAATTGATTGGCTTTACTTCATCTAGTATTTCATCCTGTCTTTTTTTCATTTGTTGTTCTTATCATTTATGTTGCTCATTTATCTATTTTCCATGAGTTTTTTCTTCCTTAGGTGTTCTATAAACACCATTCCCTTCATAGTCATACTCTTGTGGTTCTTGTACTTTTGTAATCTGTTGTGGCTGTTCACGATTAGGTTGTTCTGCGTTATTTTGATGTGTTTTATTTGATTTCCTTCATTTAATTATCCTTTCCAAAAATATATTTTTAACATTTTATATTCAACTGAATTTTAAGTGAAAAAAGATAACAATATTGTAAGTACACTTAATTCATTTTGATTGATAAAATAATTTTATATAACGAAAGGAATGAATATAAATGAAGAAGATATTGATTTTAATGCCAGTTGTAATACTAGCTTTAGCAATAATATTAATAGGAATGTATTTAGTATCAAATGGAAAAAAACAAGAAGGAGAAATAGCTGGTTTAATTGATCACATTAACCCCTTAGTTAAAAAGGAAAGCAGTTATGTAAAAACAAAAAAACCTGATGAATTTTTGGAATATGATAGAGTCAGTTACACACAAAAAGCTTATGATGAACAAGGCGAAAGTAGAAATCTTACTTTCACAGCCTCTCAAAGTTTAAAGCTAGATAAATATTTGAAAATAACGCATAAGGGAGCTCATGTAGCTACATATGAAGAAGTTAACAAACAGGATATACCTAAAAAAGCAATTGAAGAAATTGAAAAGTAAAAAATGATAATTTGATAACTCACTTTAAAGGGACTTTCAAACAGTTCCTTTATTTTTATTGATGAACATGAATTAGAATTCTATAGTAAGTCGTAGTTTTACTAGTTTAATCAATGAATCGTAGTCTTGTAATTTTCTAACGATTTGTGAGGTGTTGATTTTGGGAACTCGAAAATTTTAGGAATTATTATAATAAGTAAATAATTGACTTTTTGTAATGAAAGTGTAATATTACAATTGAATCAACCAAGATTCAAAATTTTTACAGGGAGTGTTTAATATGAATAAAGTGTCAAAGATAATGTTATCTTGCAGCCTCGTATTTAGTACAGCAGTAGGTGTAGCAGCAATCGATTCACATCAATCACAAACCCAAGCAGCAGAAACGCCATATTATAATTATACAGGTTATACATCAGCAAATAGTGAATTTATTTTGGATCAAGATTTTATTAATGCAATTAAATATGGTAATTTAACAATTAATGGTTATAAAATTACAAATAGTGACGCAGAAACAGCTGAGATGGTAGATATATATGATCAATCATTTCGTAAAACTGGCGAAAATAAAGCAGATGCTGTTACTTTTGATTTAGATGGTAAATCTGTTTCAAAAAATGATTTGTTAACAGTATATGGTCCTTCAGATGTAACCGACACACCAGCAGGACATATGTATGAACGTAATTATAACGGTACGTCAATTAAATTTTATGTAAACGATGGTTATGTAACCAAAGTACAAATTAATACTTAAAGTGAAATATAAAGGGAATACTAAACAATCAATCGAATTTAATAAATAATGTAGTTAATGAAAGTGTATTTTTATCACATGTATGTCATTCTTAAATTTCTTAGCAGTGTGCACTTTACAAATGTACAAGACATTAAGTGATTAATAGAAAATAGGCAATGCTATTGGTTCTTTTTATAAAACTGAATTTCTAATAAACAAACGCTCACCAATTGGTGGGCGTTTTTGTAATAAAAAATATTTTTAGTGTGACTTTAATAGGTTAAGGATATAATTATATACACAATTTTGGAAGTAAGGATTTAAGCATGTTCTTTGAGAAGGAATTAACTTTTAATTATAAATTTAGTTTTAACAATTTTTATGCGTTGTCATAAAAGGTAAGTACGTTTGTCTAAAATTCATTTGGCATATTAGTCCTTCTGAGGTCTTAAAATATAAAAATAAAAAACCAAAAATATGATGATTGATGGTGGTAAACTTATAGATATTGTTTTTAAAAATTCGTTACTGATTAAAATCAATGTTTCGAAATTAGAAGCGTTCATAATTTTATTAATTCCTGTTTCTGATGGTCTGATTAAAATTGTAATAAATGTTATTATCAAGAAAAAAACAATGGAATATTTTAGACTTTTTTTAAATCTCATAAAGCACCTCTCTTTGATATAGCGTGATATTGAAACATGTATGACAAATGTATTATTTGCTCATATTATATAATAATAATTTATATATGTCACAGTGTTATCGAATTTTATTATAAAAGCGTTGTAAAATCTAATTCTATTTTATGTTACATAGAATTATACCTATTTTGAAGCCACCTTTAAAGGTGGTTATTTATAATGAACGGTAAATTATTTTAGGATAAATCGTTTATATGTATATTGTTTTGGTTATATTTAAGAAAGTCTGAAATTGGAAAGGTGTATTGTAAAATGGAGAAATTAAATCAGGTCATGCTATATGTAGATGATCAGTCAAAAGCTGTTGATTTTTGGAAAAATATAATGGAATTTGTCGTTTTATCAGAAGAAACATTAGCAGAAGGATATAAAGCAGTAGAAATAGCACCCAATAATGAGGCCGAAACATCGATTTCTATTATGGAAAAAGCATTTATTAAAAAATATAGTCCAGAAGTTAATTTGGGTACACCATCACTTATGTTTAAAGCATCAAATTTCGATGAACTTTATGAAAAGTTAAAAGCTAAAGGCTTAACTGGACATGATATTATTGAAATGTCAGGAACTCGGGTATTTAATTTTCAAGATGGACAAGGTAACTATTTCGCCGTAAGTGAATAGCATTTATTATTTTCTTGAAATAAATAACTGCCGTCAATAGGACTGAAACCAAATCGATGAAATTCGTTTGGTTTTGGTCCTTTTTAATAATCGCAAGCATATTTATTATACCTTGTGGGGGTATATGTTATAATCATTAATGCTAAGAGAATAACGTTACACTCTATAAGGAGGATAAAACATGACAAATTCAAATAATCATGAATCACGCGATCATCATGATCATGGGATGCATGAGGAACATCATACACAGCATCATGAAGGACATGATATGCATGATCACCAGGGACATCACCATGGCAATTTTAAGCGTAAATTTTTTATATCACTGTTATTTGCTATACCAATCGTCATTTTATCACCAATGATGGGAATAAAATTACCGTTTCAATTCTCATTTAATGGTTCCGATTGGATCGTATTAGTGCTTGCCACAATATTGTTTTTCTATGGTGGTAAACCTTTTTTAACTGGTGCCAAAGATGAACTTTTATCTAAAAAGCCTGGTATGATGACGCTTGTTGCGTTAGGTATTTCTGTAGCATATATTTATAGTTTATATGCATTTTATATGAATCATTTTAGCCATGCATCTGGGCATGTTATGGATTTCTTCTGGGAATTAGCTACATTAATATTGATTATGTTGTTAGGACATTGGATTGAAATGAATACAGTTGGTAATGCAGGTAATGCTTTGAAAAAAATGGCTGAACTTTTACCTAATAAAGCGATAAGAGTGATAGATTCGGAAGAAAAAGAAGAGGTTTCTATATCTGAAATTTCAGCGAATGATATTGTGGAAGTAAAAGCTGGAGAATGCATACCGGCAGACGGAGTGATAACTCAAGGAAGTACCTCAGTAGATGAATCATTAGTAACAGGAGAATCTAAGCAAGTAGTTAAAAATGAACAAGATGAAGTTATCGGTGGTTCAATTAATGGTTCAGGCACGGTACATGTCAAAGTAACTGCTACAGGAGAGAATGGCTATTTATCACAAGTGATGGGATTAGTAAATCAAGCACAAAATGATAAGTCTGATGCGGAATTATTATCAGATAAAGTAGCGGGTTATCTATTTTATTTTGCAGTAAGTGTTGGTTTAATAGCATTTATCGTGTGGATGCTTATCCATAATAATATAGATTTTGCTTTGGAAAGATTAGTGACGGTATTGGTTATAGCTTGTCCTCATGCACTGGGATTAGCTATACCTCTAGTTACGGCGCGTTCTACTTCTATTGGCGCACATAATGGATTAATCATAAAAAATAGATCTTCTGTTGAATTAGCTCAATATATTGACTATATTATGATGGATAAAACAGGCACTTTAACAGAAGGTGATTTTTCAGTGAATCATTATGAAAGTTATACAGATCAAAGTGATAATGAAGCAATCTTATCTTTATTTGCTTCATTGGAAAGTAATTCCAATCATCCACTCGCTTTAGGTATCGTGACATTTGCTAAAAGTAAAGGTATCAAAATTAAAAATCCTCAAGAAGTTACCAATATACCAGGTGTTGGATTAGAAGGTATAATTGAAAATCAAAAATATAAAATTACAAATGTAAGCTATTTAGAAAATAACAACTTGAAATATAATATCGAAGAATTTGAAAACCTTGCGAAACAAGGTAACTCAGTTAGCTTTTTAATTAATAACGAAGAAGTAATAGGAGTTATTGCACAAGGGGATAAAATTAAAGAAAGTTCAAGAAAGATGGTTTCAGATTTATTATCAAGAAATATTACGCCAGTGATGTTAACAGGAGATAATAATGAAGTTGCAACTACAGTGGCTAAAGAATTAGGTATTAATGATGTCCATGCACAATTATTACCTGAGGATAAAGAAAAAATTATTCAAGATTATCAAAATAATGGACATAAAGTAATGATGGTTGGTGACGGTATCAATGATGCACCTAGTTTAATTAGAGCGGATATAGGTATGGCTATTGGTGCTGGTACGGACGTTGCTGTTGAATCAGGAGACGTGATTCTTGTTAAAAGTACACCATCAGATATAATTCATTTCCTTTCACTTTCTAAAAATACTATGAGAAAAATGGTTCAAAATTTATGGTGGGGAGCTGGATATAACATTGTTGCTGTACCACTCGCAGCTGGTGTTTTAGCATTTTTAGGGTTAATATTATCTCCTGCTGTCGGAGCAATTTTGATGTCTTTAAGTACGGTTATTGTTGCAATTAATGCAATGACATTAAAATTGAAGTAGAACCACAAAAATTTTGAATGAACGCGTACGAATATAATGACTTGAATAAAGTGGAAAGACACAATCTTTTAAAGGTAAAGTGTTTGTTCCACTTTTTTTTAATTAGTAAACTAGAAATGAATTATGCTAAACTAGTGCTAATTAAAAAGGGGGTATGACATGTCGTTAAAACTGGAGCCTATGACGCAAAAAACTTTTGATGAAATTTATGAAAATAGCATTCATGAATATGCGCATGAACATATAAAAAGTGGTGATTGGGAAGCAGAAGGTGCCATTGAGAGGGCACGTTCAGATTTTGAAAAACTATTGCCTTATGGATTAGCTACTGAAAATCAGGATTTATTTTCTGTTAATTATTTGGATGAAATGATTGGATATTGTTGGTTACATTTTGAGGGGATTAAAAAGAAAACTAAATGTTTTATTTATGATGTACATATTTTTGACAGTTATAGAGGTCAAGGCTTAGGTGAAAAAACGATGCTTTGTTTCGAAGATTATTGCCAAAAAAGAAATATACATCGTATTGGTTTACATGTGTTTGGTCACAACGAGAGGGCAGTATCCTTATACAATAAATTAGGGTTTCAAACTACTAATTATAGAATGGAAAAAGTGATAGGGAATGATACACATTAAAATAAAACGCTAATTTTTAAAAATTTATCAAAAGTTTTAAGTAGGGGAATTTAAAAATCGGTAATCTATGCAAATTGATAACGAAATATTTTTAGAATTAAGCAATTATTTTTAGATGTTTTAATGAATGTTGGTTGGCAATATAAATGAGGTTCAACCTCAACTTAGAATGATTCTATAGGTTTATTACCATAAAGGAAATAAGCGTCCAATGACTTATGACTTTTTATAAAAATAGAGAAGACGTCCCTTTCTATTGGACAGATATAGAAAGAGACTTTTTTTTTATGACTAAAGCTTTATGAAAGCCACTGAATTGTCTGTTTGCCAGCATTTGTATATTTATGACCAGCCAATTAATTGTGCAATTACTAATGAAATAATTGAAATAAGTCCCCACATAATAAATAAAGGGAAGAAAAACTTGATCCACTTAGTATAAGAAACGCCACCAATGGCTAATGCTGCCATGAAATAACCACTTGTAGGATAGAATACATGTGTGAAGCCATCGCCTAATTGAAAAGCTAAAACAGCTGTTTGACGAGTAATTCCTAGCATATCTGCTAATGGTGCCATGATAGGCATAGTGACAAGTGCTTGACCACTTCCTGATGAGATGATGAAGTTAATTAATACCTGAACGAGATACATTCCGATGACTGCGACAGTCGGTGTTGCACCGTCAATAACAGAACCTAAGCCATGCACGATACTGTCCATAATCTTACCGTCTTCAAGAACTACTGCGATAGAACGTGCGAGACCTACAATGATAGCTCCCATCAATACGTCTTTAAATCCGTCATTAAATGACTCGCAAATTTCACGCGTATTCAATCCAGTAATTAATCCAACAACAATTCCCATAATGATAAATAACCCGGACATTTCAACCATAAACCAACCCTGTGTAGTAACACCATAAACAAGTACAATAAAAAAGGCTAATACAACTGCAATGCCAATTTTTTGACGTTGAGTTGCAACTAGCGGTTCGTGCTTCGTAATGTCTTTATAGGTTTGTCTTTTTTCAGTGTCCTCTTGGTAAACTAAGCTAATATGTGGGTTTTGTTTTACTTTTCGTGCGTATCTCATTATAAATAATATCGTTATAATAAGCACAACTACAAAGATTATTAGTCTTAAGCCAATACCAGAAAAAACAGGAATACCAGATAATTTTTGTGCTAACCCAGTATTGATAGGGTTTAATACACCGACTGTAAAGCCTACAACAGTACCACATAGCGCAATCGCAGTAGCGGTTATAGAATCATAACCTAAAGCAATAATTAATGGAATGATAACGGGTATGTATACAAGTGAAAGTTCAGCAGTACCTATGAGAGTAGCAATAATTGCAAATACTGATGTCAGTACTGGAATGATAAAGATACTATGATTTAAAAACCTACGCGCGAGTTTATCAACTCCAATTTCAATAATGCCCGTACGTCTTAATATCATAAACATACCACCAATAATCAGTGTGAAAAATACAATTTCACCTGCTTCAATGAGACCTCTTGGAATAATGGATATAAAGTCAATGATATTCACTGGTGTAGCTTTTATGTAATGAAATGAGTCTGCATCAACCATTTCTCTACCTTCTGGTCCTTTAATTCGATCAAATTCTCCGGAAGGAATGAGGTAAGTTGAAATGGTGGCTAAGACACCAAATATAAATAATATGACATAAATATGTGGCATTTCGACCTTTTTCCTGTCTTTATTTGTTGTTTTCCCTTTATTTTTTGAAAATTTCATTGCTACACCCCTTTTAGCTAACATAAATAATGAAAATATATCATGGCTATATAAAAATTAAAATCTTAATTTTCTGAAAATTTTAATTTAAACATAATTATAACAAAATTTTTATAAAATTATTAAATAAATATGATTTTAGTTAAACAATTTAGTGTGAATTAATATAAAATAAAAAACCTAGTAATTGAACTGTGCAGCTCATTTACTAGATTTTACTAGAAACATTTTATTTATTTGATAACTAAAGACAGTAACAAGGCACTATCTTTAATTATAAGTGTTTATTACATTGCTCGATCAACATTACTACACAATATATTCAAATAGCGATGAACATTATGCGAAGTCGTATCTTTAGGTAGTGCATGAGAAAACGTATTACCTTTTGTCGTTTTAACAGTATAGATTATATCATAGTTACTAATTTTGAAATCAATAATTTTCATAAATATCCCCTTAACAATGGTCATTGTTTTAAAATTATGAAATTGCAAATGAAACTGTGAAATAGGTTGAAGTACAAAGTTGACCATTTATATAATTGTACTATACATAAATCTTTTAAGTAATAAAAAGTATAACATATTTATGAAATAAACTTAAATAATACAAATAAAAAACACATTCAAATTTAAGAATATGTTTAATCATTAAGTAAATTTATTATTTCATCGTACTTTTGTTCACTCAAGGTACCTAAAGGACTTTGATTTATTTCAAATATTAAAAAATCATCATTTGAATTGAATACACTTTTTATATTTTCACAAATCGTATTTTGATCTAAGTCACTTTTTAACAACCACAATCCTTTGTAGATGTACAAAGGTTTACCAACAAGATTTAACTTAGAAGGTAATTTTTCATACCCATAAGAAATAGCATTTAAATTATAGGATAATATATATTTCGCCATTTATATCGCCCTCCGATATAAGCATATCATTAACTAAGATTTAAAGGTTGAAAGAAGGTTGGGTTTAAACACCATTTATTAATTTATGGAATATTATAGGCGGATTAAGTTTGTTTTTATTTTGGAAGGGGATTTTAATAATATAGGTAACTTTATTTTTAATACTATGGGGTGAAATAAAAATGAATTATATAAAGTATATAACATCAAAAGATAACACGAAGCTTTATGAAAAATAAATGAAATTGAAAAGGCTAAAGCTAATATTATTATTGTCCATGGATTAGCTGAACATCTTGATCGTTATGATGAATTAGCTAATTACTTAAATAAAAATGAATTCAATGTTATTAGGTATGATCAGCGGGGACATGGTCGATCAGAAGGCAAGCAGACATTTTATAGTAATAAAGATGAGATTGTTGAAGATTTGACTGCTGTGGTTGATAAAGTTAAAGCAGACTATAAAGGGAAGATATATTTAATTGGTCATAGTATGGGCGGATATACAGTAACATTATTCGGTACACAATATCCTAATGAAGTAGACGGCATAATAACATCTGGCGCTTTAACGAGATATAATAAGAAAACGTTTGGTGAAGTAGACAATCATGTAGATAAGTATAGTTATTTTGATAACGAACTTAGTGAAGGACTATGTTCAGATCAAAATGTTGTTGAAAAATATGCATTAGATGATTTGAATGCAAAGCAAATTTCAATGGGATTAATAGTTAGTCTAATGGATGGTATAGCGTATTTAAAAGAAAATGCATCTAAATTTATTGAACATACACTTATATTACATGGTAAGGAAGATGGGTTGGTGAGTTACCAAGATTCATTACAATTATTTGATGAAATAGGTTCTGAACATAAATCAATTCATATTTATGATGGTTTACAACACGAAATATTTAATGAATCTTCTTTTAACAAGAATATTTTTAAAGAAATTGTTGATTGGTTAGATAATGAAATATAATTCACATGAATTTTTAAAGTAGATTTACAAATTTATTGTTGATTAAGTCCTCAAATATTTTAAAATGTTTGTTTCAGTAATTTGAAGGATTTATAATAAAAAAATAATTAAGACAAAATAATTGAAGGAGACAAATATGTTTATTAAAACCTTGCACATGGAATACGAAGAGAGTTTCGAAGAATTTGATACACGAGTGAACCAATTTTTACATGAAGTTGACGATAAACAGCATTGGGAACTTGTTTCAGTTACACCTTCAGTTACAAACACTGTGGAAGGCGTAGATTATTTTATTACAATTATTTATAAAAAGTAATGAATAACACGATAAAAAAAGAGCCTGAAAACTTTTTCAGGCTTAAACATAATATAGACAGTGATTAATCAGAAAATGTCTGATAATCATGATTTTAATTAATCACACACATTCTAATCATTCCGGTTATTGCAAGTCGACTAGATTATTAAAAAAATGATGTTTATCTCGTCCATATATAAATTGTGATACATGATATCAATCTAATCACTAATTATATAAATTCAATATGTGTACTAAATTCATATAATTAGTGACTAAATGTTTTTTGAGGGACGTTGAAATAATCAGCTAAAATTTTAGTGTCATTTTCTGATGGTTCTCTATATCCATGTTCCCAATCCCATATTTGACATATTCTATAACTTTTCTCGTAGTCTTTGTTTAAATTAATTGCTAATTTAGACAAGCTTAAATGCTCTTTTTCACGTAGCTCAGTTAAAATTTCCAAAATCTAAAACCTCCATCATTTAAATGTATAATACGTATATTAATTATTTTAGTACAGATAAACTGTATGTTCAAATAACTAAATATTTATTTAGAATTAATTGAAATGTTATTTCCAACAATTTTAATATTTTGAATAAAATATAAATCATTTGTTGATTGTATAAAGTGTCAGGATATAAGGATAGGGTATTAAAATATTAAAAATATTTATAATAAGGAGGAAAATAAATTGAAAATAATTGCTATGAGTATTTTTGTAGATGATCAAGAAAAGGCAAAACAATTTTATACAGAAAAGCTCGGTTTTGAACTTGTACATGACATGGAGATTGGTGGCGGGTTTAAATGGTTAACTGTAAAAGAAAACAATTCTAACAATCCGGTAGAAATCGTTCTTGAGCCTAATGAGAATCCTATAGCAAAAGCATATCAAGATGATTTGTTTAATGCAGGTATTCCCGTAACGATGTTTGGCGTTTCTAATTTAGAACAAACACACCAATCACTGTCAGATTTAGATGTGAAATTTCATACAGCACCAAAAGAGGTTGAAGGAATTAAATTAGCAATCATTGAAGACACTTGTGGTAATTTAATTCAATTAATTGAGCAATAAGTATATATTTTTCTAAGCACTAGATTTAATTTATCGTCAATTTTTATGATATAAGTTAAATTTGGTGCTTGTTACTTATTATATTAAAGCACTTTATAAAATATAATTTCTGTATTCATCACCGATGAAAATGAATAATCATTTTTTGTAGCCCTCTGAATTAAACGCTGGTTAACAAATTTTTGGATATGTTTATGAAGTATATTTTATTGGAGGGAACTTTACAGAAAGTTATGAGTTTGCAAAATGCATTCTTATACGAATTACAATCCAATAACGATGTAAACTAAGTAGTAAAGTAACGATGATCAATACGATATAACCCCTTTATCCGCCGTATTAATCATCGTTCAAAAACATGAGTATTTATTTTTTCATTTTATCAATATCTTCCGCAACAATTGTTAATAATTCTTCAGTTTCTGCGTCGGTTAGCTCATCAGAACCTTTAATTCTAATGACAGAACCCTTATCCGTTTTAACATGGTAAATCGGTTCTTCGTCTTTATAAACTTTTCGTAATACTTTCATCTCATCACCCTTTTTTCTATAAAACAATTCACGATAATATAAAATAATGTCTAAATAGAAACATTACTTTCATAAGACGAATAAGTTCTTATTTTATAACTGAAATGATTAATACTTTAACTATAGGATAACTTTTTATTAAATTCATTTCCACTGGTATGATTTAATTAATTTAATTATTTTGTTGAATCTTATTTAAAATAATACATTTTCAACTGTTAATTATAATTTATGATATTTTTTTGAGAAAATTAGTTTTTTGTGTTTTTATATTATAAAGAAGGGTATAACTAACCAAGCACAAAAAGTCCTCCAAACTTTAGTGTGGAATATATTTTCGAGATTGACGTCGCTTTTCGAAGCGGCGTTTTTGTTTTATACTGCATATAGTATGACTATTTAAAAAAGGGATGTATATTGTGAGATTATTGAGTATATTGTCATTTTTATGTAGCCTGGCGATAACAGTTGTTATTATATATGGCGTTATCATGATGGCTGGTGACTTAATGGGGTTAACAACATTTAATAATCAATTATTAATTGTAGGTCTAGCATTTGTATTATTGAGTGGTTTGTTTGGAAAAAGTAAACCACGATTGTCAATGTTAGTGCTATTTATTGGATTTATAATTGTAATTGTTAATTAATAAATAATAAAAGGAGTGAAAAGGAATCTATGTTTACCAATGATTTCTTTTCACTCCTTTTTATATGAGTCATTTTATCAAAAATAACTAAGCTTTAAATGATTCAATATTGCCTTGAAGTTTTTGATCCATGTCATTAGCTATTTTTAATAATAATTGTTTTATATCTTTTGAAGTTAATTCATTATCAGCAGTAACTTTGATAATTAAGCCTAAATCCGTTTTAATATGGAAAGTCGTACGGTTATTTTCAGATACGCTTCTTAATATTTGCATCTTAATCACCCCGTTTTCAAATTACAGAATTATCGTTTGACGTATAACTAAACAGTATTAATGAGATAATTCAATTAACATAGTGTAAAATGTTAATTTAATATAAGTTTAATATATTTGAGGTGAAATGAATAATAATTAGCTTCTGATATAGTGATGTGATTATTTAATGTATTTAGGTATCATTTTGATATAGATAAGTTCGCCTAATAATTCACATAATGTTTGTGTAATAATGACTGTAGTTGTAATGGTTACCCAATGGTTTGGTAAACCTAATGCTAAAGGTAGGACAACTAGTGCATTTCTTGTACTAGAACTAAATGCAATGGTCCTTTTGGTTTCTTGTGTTACTTTAAATAATTTACCACATAAGGTACCTATTAAAGGAGCAATGATTAAAAAACAAATATAAATAGGTATAACTGTAATGACAATATTTAAATTATGGATAATTTTATTTATTTGTGATCCTACAATTGAAAATAAAACGAGAGCCATAAAAATTTCGGGAAGCCAAGATGTGAACTTTAATATTTGATTTATGTTTTTGGACTTATTACTAGAATATTGCAATAGAAGTGCTAATAATAAAGGGAAAATTATAAACATCAAAAACGACTTAAAGAATGGTAAAATATCTATTTGTGAAAAAATATCAGTGTTTAGAAATAGTGTGAAATATAAAGGTAATAATAAAATTTGGCATATAAACAGTAGTGGTGTAGCAAATATCATGAGTCGTTCGTTTCCTTTTCCTAATGCATTAAAAACAAGAACGTAGTCAATACAAGGCGTTAGTAGAACAAGATACAACCCGATTAGGATAGGTGCATCTGAAATATCAAACAATAAGATCAAGCCATAAACAAATAAAGGAATAACAATAAAATTTGATATTAATAATGCCAAAATAGACTTTATATTAAGCAAACTGTGTTTGATGTTAAAAAATGGAATTTGTGAAAACATACTAAACATAAGTAGAAACAAACTAGCAGAAATTATAGATTCTAATATGTTGGCAAAAATATTTGATATTAAGCCAACAAGGACACCGCTTAAAAGTGCTATAAAATAAATGTGAATTTGGTACTTTTCAATCAAGGATTTTATATATTGCATAATGACCTCTCGTATATCAATTTTTGTTCATGGATTTATTTCATACACAGTCAGTAATACAGAATAACCTGAAATAAAAAAAGTGGTGAGAAATCATGTATGCCATTTTGATTTCAAGTCCCACTTCTTTATATGAACTAGTTTCGATTTTATTTTTTGTCTTTATCTTGAACACTTACTTTGTTTTCAATTTTATCATCATTTGTGCTATCAATACTTAGAAGTAATGCACGAATAACTAAAACACCAGATATAAGTAATAACAGATTTTTTAATAGTTTCATATTTTCACCCACTTGTATGAATTTAAATGTTTGTTACAAAATAATTATATTTATATACATCATACACTAAAATCCACTGACTAAATAAAAAATACTATTGTGTTTGTTTCCTTTATATAAGGGTTATTTAAAGGTCGACGACGTAAAGTGTTGAATTTTCTTCATCGACTGTTACTTTTAATTCATCACTATTATTTTCAATTGTGGTATTAACAACATTTCCTTGCTCAATCGTAAAGAAAATTTGGCTTAAAATACCCATCGCATAATCATTAATTGGACTTACAAGAGAAATAGAAGTTGTATCTTCTTGTATCATAAATTGCTTTTGACTTTGATTTATTAATTGCCATTTAGGTAAATAGGTTAATTTCATAATTGTCACTCCTTAATATTGCTACATTTTTAATATTTTTCTAAAGAAGAATATTAAATTTTGAATTAATTGATTGTGAAAGGGAATAAGTTCACCAAATACATAAGAATAAGAGGTGATAGCATGATTGTTTTATTATCTATTATATTAGCATTAATTTTTGCTTTTCTAGCAACAATGCCATTTTTATTTATAAATACGAGGTTGCATGAAAATGTTAATCACTCTAAGGAAGAGATACGCCATGAAAAAATAAGAGCGATTAAACGTTTTGTGTATTTTTTTATATTAATTATTATTTTGTTAATGGTTTTTCATTTCATTACAAATTGAATTGATACGTATAAAATACAAACATAAGTGCGAGCATATTTGATTCGTTTTTTAAATTAAATGACTTATGTTATAGAAGTAGGAGGAAATGTTGCTTTTTAAGTGATTCATGGGTGAAAGCTTGTAATAAAGCGCCACTTATAAATTGATTTTAAGTGGCACCTCAGAAGCTTATGGTATCGTTTAGTTTAAACTAAGATTGTTTGATCGTATACGCATTGAATTGATATTGAACGCCTAAATATGATCTAACTGAAAATAATGGTAAAGAGTATACCCACAACACCAAAAATAATTAACATAACGGTCAGTCCGAGTAAAGATTCTTTGGTTTGTTGTGTGTCTTTCAACTTATAAAATATTAAAGAAATAATTCCACAAATTAAAAATATGAGTGAAAGCCAAAATACAATCATGAAATGTAAACTCAAATTCTTGTCCCTCCTTTGTAATGTCATCTAGCTATAATATTTGATGATTTTATTCAATAACTTAAAAATTAATTGTTTTTAGTTTTGTAAGCTCGTTTGTATTATATTTTATCATTTATTCATAAGATGCCATAGTGTAAGATATTTTCACGAATTTGGTTATAAAAATTAAATTGTGGAAATAGAATATCAGCATGATTATGTTTAACGTAGAAAAGAGGAATTGCATGAGCAATTTTAAAGTAAAATTGGATAGGGCAAGACAAGCAGTAAATGAAATACAAGATTGTAACAGTAAAGATTTTCAAGAAGCAGAACAGTTAATTGTAGAATTGAAGCAAGCAATTAGAAATGACTTAATGCCACAAACTGAGCAAGAAGACAAAAGATTAAAAGACATTGCAAGCAAATTAAATACACATATTAAAACGGGTTTTGAAAATTTTCATACACCTCAGGATATAAGTCATTATTTAGAGTCAGCTTTTCAACGTGGTAAAAAAGATAAAACGTACGGGAGAGCATTAATATTAATTGAAGAAAATGAAATGATAGAACAAGTGAAAGTACATTTTGATGATAGAGCACAAAACGCCAAGTTAATTAATAACATTTTAGAAAAATTAATTGAACTGAGTGTAGAAATAATGCCAACCGAATATACAGAAATATTGAAAATTGAAAAAGCATATTTCGAAAAAACATTTGCCAATTAAAAAGAATTAGCGTATAAACATTAAAATTTTAGATTTTATTAATTATAACGGTGTATAATAGCAGTGAATCAAATAAGTAAGGAGATAGAAAATTATGAATGAAGTAAATAAAATAATTTATATTGTTTTAGCGGTGTTTTTAGGAAGTTTTGGAATTCATAAGTTTTATGCTAGAAAAACTGGTATGGGTCTTTTGTTCCTCGTATTTTGTTGGACAGGTATTCCACAAATTTTAGCTATTATAGGTGCGATTATTACAGTATTTAAACCTGCAGATCAAAATGGCAATGTTTTAGTTTAAAACTATGATATAAAATAAAACGAGGCTGGGACATAAATCCCATTCTCAAAATAAGAGGGCAAATCCTTAACAATGGATTTGTCCTCTTTATATTTAAAATCTTCCGATTTTGACCGTGCATGCTTGCCTGGGGTATGGTTCGAGCCTGTAGTCTCTCACTCATACTATTCCCCGGGCGTCAGCACAATGCAAAATCGTTTGAAATATTTATCAAGATACAAAAGCAAAGGCTCATTAGAAACAATTCATTACCTCTAATATATTGATGAAGTTCTTATTTTATAAAATTAATAACATGAATTAGCCAGAAATCATAAGTAATAAAGAATTGGACCTTTTGATATGAGAATAATATGCGATTTTGACCGTGCATGCTTGCCTGGGGTATGGTTCGAGCCTGTAGTCTCTCACTCATACTATTCCCCCGGCGTCCGCACGTTACAAAATCAGTACAATAAAATTTATGTATGAAAAACAATTCAAAAACGAATAAGAAGATAATGAAGCATTTTAATTGGGAGTATTTTAAATCTCAAATTAATCAACAGCTTTCATAACCAGAGATTAAAAAATCTACAGTCAAAGAAAAATTGATGTAGAACCAGTTTTTTGATTCATGAAGGCTATTTTAGGTTTCACTCGAATGTCAGTTCGAGAGATAGACAAAGTCAAAAGAGAATTAGGATTTGTCCTAATGGCATTGAATGTAAGGAAAATAGTGTAGCTCAACGAGCTACACTATTTGATAAAAATAAGAAAACGACAATTTCTACATTATTTCAATAGAAACTATCGTTTTCTGTTTAGTCAGAGACATTTATGTCCTGAACTCGTTTTTATATTGAAAAATATAATGACATCAACCAAATTAAAATAAAAAAGTATTTAATTTTTATTGCTTTAGCAATAGAATTCATAAACTTTACAATATTTACAATTTTGATTAAATACTATGAAAACAACAATTAAACTGTTCATTTTTAAATTTAAAAATGAACAGTGATAGACAAATAAATATTATTTGTTATGATTATGAAAAGGCTTTAAATAGTAAGACATGTAACGATTAAAATTTAAATAATCGAGGTAATGCTTATGACATTCTATGATTTTATAAATGACTTTGTTAATGACGACACGCCACTTGGTCAACTTGCCTATTTTATAAATAAAGATAAGAATTTCCCTAAACATGCAACAGGATATCATGAATTATATGCATACTTTAAAACGAATTATAATTATAATGAAATAATGACGTCTGCAAAAAGAGCATTAAGTTTATATCTGAATAACTTAAGTGTCAATTAGCATAAAGATTCATTGTTCATAATACCAGTTTCTTATTTTTAGAGCATATTTAATGTCTTCCGTTCTAAAGTTAATTTCATTATTTCTAATTGAAAAAGGTTCAATGATATCTTGAGCCATCCAGGTATTAATAAGTTCTGTAGGTAGGCCATCTAATTCCATGTCACTTTTACTTAGAACAAAACATTCCCAATCGAGAGAAATTTTTGAAGGATTAATATATACACACTCATTAATCTGATTCATAAAAACACTCCTTAACATTGTAAATCCGACGTTAAGTTTTACCCAAGTACAAATAAAATAAAACGACAATTTTATTTTATTTGTCTACTAATTGATGAAAAAATAATAAATGATGGAAATTTGTTATTTTAAAGTATTCTAAAGTGTATAATTATAATCGTTTGTCTACTAATGAATAATAATATGTATTTGTTGATAATCATTAATATATAAATATAAGCACAGTACTAAAAGCATGTCATCAACTAATTAATTGGCGATTTAAATTATAAACTCGTATACAAATAAAGAACTCATCCAATTTGATGTGGATGAGTTCTTTTTGTATTCAAAAGCTAACATTTTTGTTTACTGTGCATATTTTTCTTGAAGTAAGTTGAGATATGCATTTTTACCACGGTATAATTCCTAAAATACAAGCTACAAAAATCATAAATAGACTAGATCCAACAGCCCATTTTATTACTATGCGTTGGTTTTGGCCGTATTCTATATCTAGCATACCTACAAGTAAGTAACCAGCAGCATATAATGGACTTAACACATGTAAAGGCTGACCTAAAACTGAAGCTCTCGCCATATCAACTTTGGAAATACCAAATTGTTGCGCAGATTCAGCTAAAATAGGTAATACACCATAATAGAAAGGATCATTTGCCATAAAGTATGTAAATGGTCCACTCAAAATTGCTGTGATTAACGCAAAATGAGTGCCCATAGCATCTGGTATGATTTGTACCAAAGTATTAGCCATTTCGTTAACCATTTTTGTTCCATTCATTACACCTGTAAATATACCTGAAGCAAAAACAAGACTGATTACAGAAAGTACATCTCCAGCATGTTTTTTTACAACAGAATTTTGAATACTTAAATTAGGATAGTTTAGTAATATTGCAAAGCCAAACCATAGCATAAACAAGACTGGTATTGGCATTAAGCCGATAACCAGACAGACGATTAATGAAATTGTTAGTATTGCGTTTGGAATAAGCATTTTTGGTCTTTTTAATAAAGATTCTTCTTTTGTATCGGTAGGTTTTATATCATTTAAATCAATATTTGTATTTGATGTAATATACTTTTTTGAACGCTTTCCAAGTATGTAAGCAACTCCAAAAGCAAATAATATACCAGCAATCATTGCAGGTATGATAGGCACAAAGACCTCTTCAGTAGTTACTTGCAAAGATGAAATCGCACGTGCAGTGGGGCCACCCCAAGGCAACATGTTCATTACACCGATAGATAGAAGCGCCAATGTAGATAAAGTATATAGACTCATGCCAATCTTTTTATAAAGTGGCATCATTGCAGTTACGGTGATGATGAAAGTAGTGGTACCATCACCATCTAGTGCTACCATGGATGCTAAAATTACAGTGCCTATTGCTATTTTTACTGGATCCCCTTTAACGACTTTTATAATTTGATTAATGACTGGTTCAAATAAGCCAGCATCTATCATAACGCCAAAATAAAGTATGGCAAAAGTCAGCATAATTCCAGTTGGTGCAACAGTTTCTATGCCATCTAACATAAACTTACCTAAACCTGCATAGAAGCCACCAATCAAAGCAAAAATGGTAGGTATAACAATTAACGCAGTTAAAGCTGACATTTTACGTGTCATAATTAATACCATAAAGATGATAATCATAATAAAACCTAGAATTGCTAAGTTCATATATTCAATTTTCCCCCTTTGTTTTTATCATTATATACTTTTCAGAAATTTTTTGAAAATAAAATATTACTCTTTTTTAAAAAGTATATGCTAAAAAAAACACTTCATAACTCAAATAAATAGTTATGAAGTGTTTTGCGATTATTAAATATTATAAAATAAATATGTATTTATAAAATTAAATGAAAAAATTTATTACATATGATTTCCAAAAAGGGTAACTTAGTAGTGCTAAAGAAAATAATGATACCAACATAGCAAAAATATTAGCAATACGATCCCCGCGTAAACATGCATATAAATTAATAAGTAGTACACCCAATATGAATAACAGACCAGCTAATATTTGCATGTCTCCTTCTAAAATTTTATTAACTGCTAATAATGGTGTTGCTAATGTAATTAATGACAAGAACAGTGATAATAATGTCGTTGCATATTTCAAATTGTTCAGTCCTCTCTAAGAAATACTTTTATTAATCTAATGTTATAAATGATAGCTTAATAAAATAATATTTGCTTAACAATTTAATTGCAAGTCATTTTTATATATGGCGTAACATTTATCAAAAAGATGATTAACGAAAAGTGTCAAATTATAGTAGTAAGGAGGCGTCTGTATTGTGAATGAGTAGTATAAAAGACTTGTTTATTCGAATAAAGTCATATCCTCACCATTGAAATAGTAAATCAACCAATGTTCATCAACATAATCTACATCATATTTTCTGGCAAATTTTTCTATTGCAAGTAATTCAAAATTTAAATTACTAAAAAAGACTTTGCCACTAATATTATTTGATATAAGTGAAGTCATTAGAATTTCAATTTGTTTATCATGGCAGATTTGGAATACATATTTCATTAATTGTTTGGCAATTTGTTCTTTGAGTTCATGGTTATTACCCATAACACACATATTTTCGATTACTGCTTTGTGTGACAGGCTGTAATTTTGATTAAATATAAGTGTTACAGCACCTATCAAAACACTATCTCGAAAGGCTCCAATGACAATTGATTGATTTGAATTAGTAGAAAGTAAATCGTTTAAATTGAGTTCGGCTAAGCATCGATCATTTTGTAATTTCCAAGCAAATACGTCAAGATCTTCATGAATGCCACGTTTTAATAATGTTCTATAGTTGGGTAAATCATCGATTGATAGATAACGTATATTTGTCATTGTATGCCTCCTAAACTTTATAAACCATTTATATAATAGATTAATAAATTTTACAGCCGTATTAAATTTGATTTTAAGGGAAAAAGGATAATTGAGCAACACTATATTTAATTTTATTCAAAAACATGGAATCATTTTTAATTTAAAAAACAAAAAATATGAAGTTTTTAAGTGTTTAATTGCATTTAATTTAATTTTTAAGTAACGCGAATGGATATGATAATTATGGTATAATATGGTGGATGATATATTATGAGCGGAGGCACGATAAGTGGAATCTTTAATGACTATTATAGTTTCGCTAATTTTGCTTATCTTGATTTCTTTTGCCATATTAATGATTTACATCTGGATTAATTATAAAGATGAAGACAATTAATAAAAAAGAGAAAACGATCAAAAGACATCATGACATAAGTATAAGCAGTATTAAAACAACAAAAAACCCCCAAATTCGATTAGGAATTTGGGGGTTTAGCATTATCGTTATTCTACTACTTGTACATTTAAATCTACGTCAATATTACCGCGTGTTGCTTTTGAATATGGACAAAATTCATGTGCATCTTGTAGATATTTTTCTGCATCTTCTTGTGATAAAACGTTTTTAACTTTTGCATCTATTGAAACGCTTAATTTAGGGCTTTCAGCCTCTGGGTCATCTTCTAAACGTACAGTTAAAGTGACTTCAGGTTCAGCGCCTCTCACTTTATTTTGTTTAAGAATTAAATCAAATGCACCATTAAAACATGACGCATAACCTGCTGCAAATAATTGTTCAGGGTTAGTACCTTTTTCAGCATCAGCTTGTGCTGGAGGAATGACTGCTACATCAATTGCTTTATCATCTGTTTGAACGTGACCGTTACGACCACCTGTATTCGTTGCTTTTGTTTCATAATTTACTGCCATTATATTACCTCCTAAATTACTTATATAACGACTATACCCTGTAAATTAAATTTAAATCATATAAAAAGGTGAATAGATTTTTATTATTTACTTAAACGATGCTCTTTTAAGATTGTGTTCGTTCTCAATATTGTTATACAATAATTTTAATGTTGAGTGAAAAGGAAGTTTTTTAAATGTCTGAAGTAAAAATTGCAGTAACGATAGAACCAGAAAGTGAAATTTCACAAACTTTTTTAAACGATTTAATAAAATATCAAACATCTATCGATATAATTGAATTAAGAGTTGATCAGTGGGCAACACCAAGAGTTGATGACATAGCTAATGTCATTGATAAATTATATAAGCTAAATTTAAACAAGAAAATTTTAGTTACTTATCGCACACAATCACAAGGCGGTAAAGGTGATTTGCCGATTGATGCGTACATTAAATTACTTGAAAGTATAATTGAAATAGACCAAGTGGATATGATTGATGTTGAATTTGAAATTAACCATCAATCTCATTATATAGCGAACTTGATTAATCAAGCCCATAAAAATGATATTGAAGTTATATTGTCTTATCATGATTTTCAAAAAACGCCACCATTGGTTCAGTTAAAACATTTGTATTTTAAAATGCATCAAATGAATCCAGATTACTTAAAAGTTGCGGTCATGCCTTATAGTAAAGAAGATGTCTTAAATTTATTATCAGCATTATCAGCAACAGTTGATACAGTGCCGCAACAAGTGATTGGCATTGCTATGTCAAAATTAGGCATCATTTCAAGAACTGCACAAGGTATTTTTGGTGGTGCAGTATCATATGGTTGTTTGGATAATCCTAAAGCACCTGGACAGATACAAGTTGAAACTTTGCGCGCGCAATTAAAGCTATATCAGTAGTTTGAAAATCTAATCGTACTATCTTATAATTGAAAATAGTTATCAATAGTGAAAGGGCGATATTAGATGGAACTACAAGATGCAATAGCTCAACGAAGAAGTATAAAGGTCTTTAGAAGAGATATGAACATAGATGACGATGCTTTATATGAAGCGATACAGCGTGCTACAGATGCACCCAATCACGGCTTGAGAGCACCTTGGAGAGTGGTTCATATCGCAAAAGATAGATTGGGAGATATGAGTAAACAATTAACTGAAATTGCTTTTCCTAATCTGAGAAAAAAGCAGGAAGATCACTATAAAGTTGCTACCAATTTAGGTGGTATGCTTGCATTAATTGTTAAAGAAGATCCAAGGCAAAAAGAAAGTTTAGAGAATAATATGGCATTTGGTGCATTTGCACAAAATCTTATGCTATTACTTTTTGAATCAGGTATAGGTACCTGTTGGAAGTCACCGGCTTATATTTTCAATCCTGAAATACGCAAAATATTTGGTGTGAAAGATGATGAGCGTTTAGTTGGATTACTATATTTGACTGATTTGGAAGATTTAGAAAAAATGCCACATCGAGAACGTCAACAAAATCAAGTCATTGATAAGTTTTAAATAGAACAATTCGGGACATAAATGTCTCTGACCAAACAGAAAACGATAATTTCTATTGAAATAATGTAGAAATTGTCGTTTTCTTTATTTTTATCAAGTAGTGTAGTTCGTCGAGCTACTATTTTCCTTAAATTTAATGCCGTTAGTACAAATCCTATTTCTCTTTTGACTTTGTCTCCCCCTCGAATTGACATTCGAGTGAAACCTAAAATAGCCTTCATGAACTCAAAAACTGCTTCTACATCAATTTTTCTTTGACTTTAGATTTTTCAGCCTCTGGTTATGAAAGCTGTTGATTAATTTGAGATTTAAAATACTCCCAATTAAAATGCTTCATTATCTTCTTATTCGTTTTTGAATTGTTTTTCATACATAAATTTTATTGTACTGATTTTGTATCGTGCTGACGCCCGGGGGAATAGTATGAGTGAGAGACTACAGGCTCGTGCCATATCCCCAGGCAAGCATGCACGATCAATATCGGAAGATTTTAAATATAAAGAGGGCAAATCCATTGTTAAGGATTTGCCCTCTTATTTTGAGAATAGGATTTATGTCCCACACCTTTTTAATGCTTATTTCAAAATTTTGGTTGTTTAAAAGTTAAAGTTAATAGAATTAAACCAATAACTACTCGAACGTTTCAGCTAGGAATGATTTAACTTGTTCAGGAGATTTAGCATTTGCTGAATGTAAATGTGCTAATTTCTCTCCATTTTTAAAAACTAATAAACTTGGAATACCCATAACGTCATTTTCAGCTGCAGCGTCTTCCAATTCATCGCGGTTAACAGTGTACCAGTTATAATTGTTATATTTTTCTACAATTGGGTCAATCCACATGTCCATTGCTTTACAATCTGGACACCATCCTGCTTCAAACTTAACGATGACTGGTTCGTCACTTTGTACTGTATTTTTAAATTGATCATTAGTATTAATTGATTCCATAATTAGACTCCTTTATAAAAGATATTATTGTAAACATTATAACCGACAATTTGCAGTTATTAAAAAAATCAGCTTAATAATTAGAGCGTTTTTGTTATAAGTTTGTTATATTAGTGTTAACTAAGCATAGGAGGTCCTGAAAAATGATAAAATTTTACCAATATCCTAATTGTACAACTTGTAAAAAAGCTGCAAAATTTTTACAAGCATACGGGGTAAGTTTTGAACCTATCGATATTGTGCAACATACACCAACTAAAAATGAGTTTAAAGAAATCATTAATACTACAGGTATTGATATCAATAAACTATTTAACACGCATGGTGCAAAATATCGTGAATTAGGCCTTAAAGATAAATTAAAAGACCTTTCCGATGAAGAAAAACTAGATTTATTATCCTCGGATGGCATGTTAGTGAAACGACCACTCGCTGTATTAGGTGATAAAGTAACAGTAGGTTTTAAAGAGGAACAATACAAGGAAACTTGGTTGTAAACACATTTTCTTTTACAATTCATTTTTAACAACTTTTGAGAATAATAGTTATATGCTTTGAAAAAGTTTTGTGCGATGAATTGTGAAACATGAGAAGTATTGTAAAATCAATTAAATAGTTGATTGTAAGCCTTTCATATGGCATCATGAATATGTAAAAACATTTAGGAGGGGATTCTCGTGGCAGTACCAAGTGAATTAAAATATTCTAAAGAACATGAATGGGTAAAAATTGATGGAAATACAGTGACGATTGGTATCACTGAGTATGCGCAAAGTGAATTAGGTGATATCGTATTCGTTGAATTACCTGAAACTGATGACGATATTGACGAAGGTGAATCTTTTGGTAGTGTTGAATCAGTAAAAACAGTTTCAGAACTTTATGCGCCTGTTTCAGGTAAAGTTGTAGAAACAAATGATGAACTAGAAGATAGTCCAGAATTCGTTAATGAATCACCATATGAAAAAGCATGGATGGTTAAAGTTGAGTTAAGTGATGAAAGTCAATTAGACGAGTTAATGTCAGCTGACCAATATTCTGAAATGATTGGTGAATAATATGAAATCAAACTCCACGATACGATATATCATGGAGTTTTTATTTTATCCTATAATGAAAGGCTAAATTTTAATTCAATATTCAAGTTGTTTTTGAAGTATAAATTACTTTAAAAAGTATCGTTAATAATATCATTGATGATAAATTGAATATTCAATTATTAAGATTATAATAAGAATCTATAATAAATGTTTATGTTGATAATGTCTGGTGTAGAACTAAATATAAAATTGAATTTACTATCACATTTAGAGGTGAATGTCATGGCGATATTAAACCAAGTTATCATTGTCGAAGGGAAAACAGACAAGAAACGGGTGAAGCAGGTGATTGACCAACCTATTGAAATCATTTGTACTAACGGTACTATGGGGATTGATAAGTTAGATGAAATGATTGAATCATTATACGACAAGCAAGTTTATGTACTTGCAGATGCAGATGATGAGGGTGAAAAGATACGTAAATGGTTTAAAAAATATTTAAGTGAAAGTAAACACATTCACATAGACAAACAATATGGTGAAGTAGCGAGATGCCCTAAAGCCTATTTGTCAAAAGTATTAGCAAAACATGGATTTTTAGTGAAAGATGAAGAAAAAGTAGCAAAAGCAAAGTTAGATTATATTGCTGAAAGGGTCAGTTTATTAACATGAATGTAAAGAGTGAAACACGTGTTAATGTTTTAGAACACGTAGATAAAGAAAAATATCTAATTTTTGGTTATACACCAACCTGTGGTACATGTAAAGTATCGGAACGAATGTTAGATATTGCGAATGAAATTTTAAAATTACCAATTACTAAAATAGATTTAAATTTCCATGCTGATTTTAGCCAACAACATGAGATACAATCAGTACCGATACTTATGCTTATGTCCAAAGGCGAAGAACAAAAAAGAATTTATGCATTTCAATCAGTGCCTTATTTGTTAGAAAATTTAAAATAATTATTGACGAATCTTTAGTACAATGGTAGGATTATGGATAATTAAATAATGAACTCTTATCACGAGAGGTGGAGGGATGTGCCCTATGAAGCCCGGCAACCGTCTTTAATAGAAATGGTGCCAATTCACATAAAGTAGATAAACTTTAGAAGATGAGAGAAGCGGGTATGCTTTCTCTATTCTTCGGTGAAAAGAGAGAGCATTTTTTAATTGAATGAGCAATACAAGGAGGAAACGGCAATGATTGAATTAAATCAAATCGTTAAGAGATATAAAACGAAAAAACACGATGTGTTAGCAGTAGATCATGTTGATTTAAGCATTCAATCAGGCTCGATTTTTGGTGTGGTTGGTTTTTCAGGCGCAGGTAAAAGTACTTTGATAAGACTTTTAAATCATCTTGAACAACCAACTTCAGGAGACGTCATCATTGATGGAGATACCATAGGGAAATTATCGAAATCAGAATTGAGAAAAAAACGTCAAAAAGTGAGCATGATTTTTCAACATTTTAATCTATTGTGGTCACGTAATGTTTTGAATAATATTACTTTTCCATTAGAAATTGCTGGTGTATCACGCAGTGAAGCAAAAAAACGAGCGATGGAATTAGTGGAATTGGTAGGACTAAAAGGTAGAGAAAATGCCTATCCATCAGAATTATCAGGTGGACAAAAACAGCGTGTGGGTATTGCACGTGCGTTAGCAAATGAGCCTAATGTCTTGCTTTGTGATGAAGCGACAAGTGCATTAGACCCTCAAACAACAGATGAAATTTTAGAATTATTATTAAAAATTAAAGAAGAAAGAAATTTAACGATCGTTATTATCACACATGAAATGCAAGTCATCAGACGCATTTGTGATGAAGTGGCAGTAATGGAAAATGGTCGTGTTATTGAACAAGGAAATGTGTCAACTGTTTTTGAAAATCCTCAACACGAAGTAACAAAACGCTTTGTCAAAGAAGATTTAAATGATGAATTTGACGAATCCATTTCTGAATTGATCGATTTAGATGAAAGTGCGTATGTCGTACGTTTGAATTTTACAGGAAACAATACAACTGAACCGTTAGTGTCATACATAACAAAGACACATAATATTGATGTCAATATTCTTGAAGCAAATATTAAACATACTAAAGATGGTGCACTGGGCTTTTTAGTATTGCATTTATTAGATGTAAATTCTGAAAAATTCGAAAAGTTCAAAAATGATTTAGGTGCACAACATGTTTCTGTGGAGGTGTTAAAGCATGGGTAGTTCATTCAGCGAGATTCTACAGGAAATGCTAACGATGCCTAATGTAAGTTGGGACGAGGTTTGGTTAGCTACATATGAAACAATTTATATGACAGTGATATCTACAATATTTGCTTTTGTTTTTGGTTTAATACTTGGTGTGCTTTTATTTTTATCTGCTAAAAGTCAATCGCCTGTGGCTAGAGTGTTTTACAGCGTTGTATCATTTGTAGTGAATTTATTCAGAGCAATACCATTTATTATTTTAATTTTACTACTCATACCATTTACGAGTTTAGTACTTGGAACGATTAGTGGTCCAACAGGTGCTTTGCCAGCACTTATCATCAGTGCAGCACCATTCTACGCAAGATTAGTGGAAATCGCTTTTAAAGAAATTGACAAGGGTGTTATTGAAGCTGCTTGGTCAATGGGAGCTACAACATGGACAGTAGTTAAAAAAGTGTTGTTACCTGAAGCAATGCCAGCGTTAATATCTGGAATAACTGTAACAGCAATTGCTTTAGTAGGATCTACTGCAGTAGCTGGTGTAATTGGAGCTGGCGGTTTAGGTAACTTAGCATACTTAACTGGCTTCACACGAAACCAAAACGATGTCATATTCGTTTCTACAATTTTAATCTTAATTATTGTTTTTATCATCCAATTCATTGGAGACCAAGTTACAAATAAAATAGATAAACGTTAAGTTAAAGGGGACAATTATATGAAAAAAATATTTAGTTTAGCTTCAATAATAGCTTTAGCATTAATATTAGCTGCTTGTGGTAATGGCGGTGGAGGTAAAGATAAGACAATTACAGTTGGTGCCTCTCCAGCCCCACATGCTGAAATCTTAGAAAAAGCAAAACCAATTTTAAAAGATAAAGGCTATGACTTAAAAATTAAAACGATTAACGATTATACGACACCAAATAAATTATTAGATAAAGGTGAGTTAGATGCTAACTTCTTCCAACATACACCATATCTAAATACTGAAAAGAAAGACAAAAATTATAAAATTGAATCAGCAGGGAACGTACATTTAGAGCCTATGGCTGTTTATTCAAAGAAATATAAAAGTTTAAAAGACTTACCAAAAGGAGCTACTGTTTATGTTTCAAATAACCCTGCAGAAGAAGGTCGTTTCTTAAAATTCTTCTCTGATGCAGGATTAATCAAAATTAAAAAAGGTGTTAAAACTGAAGACGCTAAATTTGATGATATCGTAGAAAATAAAAAAGATATCAAATTTAACAATAAACAATCAGCAGAATATCTACCTAAGATTTATCAAAAAGAAGATGCTGACGCAGTAATCATTAATTCTAACTTTGCAATTGATCAAAAATTAAGTCCTAAAAACGATTCAATTGTTTTAGAAAAAGCAAAAGACAATCCATACGCTAACTTGATTGGTGTCAAAGAAGGTCATAAAGACGATGAAAAAATCAAAGCATTAATGGATGCATTACAGTCTAAAGAAATTAAAGATTACATCAATAAAAAATATGACGGTGCAGTAGTACCAGCTAAATAATAGCGAAAATATTAACAAACCCTTTAACTTTAATAGTTGAAGGGTTGTTTTTGTTTGATTAATTTTAGAAAAAGGGCATAAAAAAGTAGCGGTGTGTGGAATAAGACATATAAAAATACGAATGCTTTAGGATATATTAACTCGGTTGCACATGCACAAATTTGTTCATAATATCCTCATCAACAAGTGTATTATGCAATTGTGTAGTGAGGTGTTGCTCGATGAGCTTAATAATCTAAAGGATTGATCATTGCTTTTTGAGATGAAGTTATATTTATTTACTTTGCTTACAAGATGATTTTAAATAGAAAAATTACATATTTGAATTTCACAGTTTTATGGCGTAAAATTAAATTATGTTTGAGTGAATTGCTTTAAAGCACGAAAATGTTGATGGTGTTTTTCAATACCACAATATCATTCAAACTGTGATAGGGAGAACTTAAAATTGGGCGCACCTTATTTCAGAATATAGGCTGCGTCATTATATATAGGCATTCATCATATATCATTTCGCTATTGATGTATAAGCATGAATGTAAAATAGCCCGGATGTGGCATGGATTTGTTACTAAACTACTTAGTTAGTTATAGCAACGAATCATTACCATTCCGGGCTTTATGTTTTTGATAAGGGCAGAAATCAAATATTATATAGTGATTGCGTTGTCAAAATGCTTATGTAAGCTTCCGATAAATACACAATCCTATTTTAATATGGTTTATACATAGAAAAATTAAAAATCATCGCTTGTAATATGTCCTAGTTTGTAGCTAATAAAGTAGCCTAAAATTACTGTAATAATAGAAATAATCCAAGTGAAAACATCATTTGGCAAACCAGGAAATACTGCATACAGCGATCCTACAACAAAACCAATGATAAGTGCGTAGGTTAAGTAAGTGTAATGGTTTAAAAGGTATTGAATCAATTTACTAGAAAATAAGAATCCGCAAATAATCCCAATACCTACGACCATTAAGATTGGTACAGCTTTAAAATTTAAAGACATAAATTCTGAAATTGAAAACATTACAGTACCATATACACCAAATACTAATAACATAAAGGATCCTGAAATGCCTGGTAGTAACATTGCACTAGAAGCACAAACACCTGCAATAAAATATTTAATAATAAGACCAGTTGATAATTCAAGTGTTTCTCCTGCATGTTTATCACCATTATTTAACAAGGTGATCACTACAATGATTATAATACCAAGTAAAACGAGTAAATAATGAGAAGTTTGAAATGTTTGTTTAACTCTTGCTGTATTTAATAAATAGGGTATGATGCCTGCTATTAGTCCAACAAATAGAAACATGGTTGGTACGGTGTGTTCACTTAAAAGATAATTAATTACTTTGCTCAATAAGCCAATAGCAATTATCATCCCTAATCCAATAGGAATCAGGAATTTTAAGCTTTCCCAAAACTTCTTTGAAAATATTCCGCTAATAGACCGTATAAAATCATCATAAATACCTAGAAGCAAAGCGATAGTACCTCCGCTTACACCAGGTACTAAATCGGAAGTACCCATTGCAAATCCTTTCCATAGATTTGACCACTTAATTTTTGACATACCAAAATCCTTTCTATCTAAAATATATTGAAAATGATAGCACAATTTTTCTTAGAACTATATTAAAAACAAAAGTTAAAATGAGTGAATGATTATAGAATATACTTTGCTTATAATAGATAGTTATAGGAATAATTGAGTTGAGAACATCATATCTTATATTATCAGTTAAAGAAATGATTAACGTACTATCAAAAATCATTGTATTTTGATAACAATTTTAATTTAGCACTTGAAAAGGTTTATATTCCAACACAACTGCGTTATAATTAGAAGGTGTAACAAGGGCTCAGTCTTTTGACTGTAGATTAAAATTATTATAAACTAGATAGGAAAAACATATCATATAATACGGAGGGAATATGTATGCCATCAACATTAGAAATTAAAGACCTACATGTGTCTATTGAAGATAAAGAGATTCTTAAAGGTGTTAATTTAACAATTAATACAGGAGAAATACATGCAGTAATGGGGCCTAATGGTACAGGTAAATCAACATTATCATCTGCAATCATGGGACACCCAAGCTATGAAGTAACACAAGGTGAAGTACTATTAGACGGCGTTAACATTTTAGAACTAGATGTTGATGATCGTGCCAAAGCTGGATTATTCTTAGCTATGCAATATCCATCAGAAATCACTGGTGTAACGAATGCAGACTTTATGCGTTCTGCGATAAACGCGAAACGTGAAGAAGGCGAAGAAATTAATTTAATGCAATTCATTAAAAAGTTAGACAAAGAAATGGACTTTTTAGATATTGACCAAGATATGGCACAACGTTATTTAAATGAAGGATTTTCAGGTGGGGAGAAAAAACGTAATGAAATTCTTCAGTTAATGATGCTAGAACCTAAATTTGCTATTTTAGATGAAATTGACTCAGGACTTGATATTGACGCATTAAAAGTAGTTTCAAAAGGTATCAATCAAATGCGTGGAGAAACGTTTGGTTCATTAATCATTACGCACTATCAACGACTATTGAATTATATTACACCTGATCATGTACACGTTATGTATGGTGGTAAAATTGTTACTTCAGGAGGACCTGAATTAGCGAAACGTCTTGAAGAAGAAGGTTATGAATGGGTTAAAGAAGAGTTTAATGCTGCAGAATAAGTCTTAATTCATATGAAAAATAATATTATAGATGAAGATTTAGGTTTTGATTTATACCGATGAGTTAAATCATACAATCATCAAATGGGAGGAAAAAAGTATGACGACTGAAACTTTGAACATTTCTGAAGCACAACTTGTTGAATATTCACAAGCCCATAATGAACCTTCTTGGTTAACTGAATTACGTAAAGAAGCGTTGCAATTAACTGAAACTTTAGAAATGCCAAAACCAGATAAAACAAAAATCACGAGATGGGACTTTGATTCATTTAAACAACATGAAACAAAGGGTAACGTTTATGAATCATTAGAAGAATTACCAAGTGAAGTTAGAGAGATTATTGATGTTGAAAACACTGAGAATTTGGTTATCCAACATAATAATACATTAGCATTCACAAAAGTTTCTGATTCAGCTCAAAATGATGGTGTTGTCGTTGAAGGCTTAGCAGAAGCTTTGATTAACCATCCTGATTTAGTAAAAAAATATTTCATGAATGAAACTGTTACAGTTGATGAACATAGATTGACAGCACTACATACTGCATTGCTAAATGGTGGCGTATTTGTATATGTTCCCAAAAATGTAGTGGTTGAGCATCCAATCCAATATGTAGTATTACACGATGATGAAAATGCAAGTTTCTACAACCATGTCATTATTGCAACTGAAGAAAGTGCTGAAGTAACTTATGTTGAAAACTATTTATCAATCGCAAGTGGAGAAGGTAACCAACTTAACATTGTTTCAGAAGTAAGTGCTGGTGCTAATTCAAAAATCACATACGGTTCAGTAGATTATTTAGATAAAGGTTTCACTGGCCATATTATTCGCCGCGGTGTTACTGAATCAGATGCTACTATAAATTGGGCGTTAGGTTTAATGAACGAAGGTAGTCAAATCATTGATAATACAACTAATTTAATTGGTGACCGTTCTGAAAGTGAACTCAAATCAGTGGTTGTAGGTACTGGTAGTCAGAAAATTAATTTAACTTCTAAAATTGTGCAATATGGTAAAGAAACAAATGGCTACATCTTAAAACACGGTGTAATGCTAGAAGGCGCGCAAACAGTATTTAATGGTATTGGCTATATTAAACATGGTGGTACGAAATCTATTGCGAACCAAGAATCTCGTGTTCTTATGTTATCTGAAAAAGCGCGCGGTGACGCGAACCCTATCTTACTTATCGATGAAGATGATGTAGAGGCTGGACATGCTGCATCCGTTGGCCGTGTTGACCCTGAACAATTATATTATTTAATGAGCCGTGGTATTTCTCGTCATGAAGCTGAACGTCTCGTTATTCATGGTTTCTTAGATCCAGTTGTACGTGAATTGCCAATTGAAGATGTTCAACGTAAATTACGTGAAGTAATCGAATTAAAAGTTAATAAATAATAAATAATAAATACAATTGAATCCGCAGCAAAATAATATTAAGAGAATGTGATTGAACATTATTATAAAATGCTCAGATTAAATGAATTAATATACGTTAGTTTGTTGTATTTCTTAAATTGCTACGGTTTCTTTATTGATTTTTTAAATTAAGAAAGGTCTGTGGATAATTTGACCCAATCACTAAATGTTAACGAAATATTAAAAGACTTTCCAATTCTTAACCAAAAAGTTAATAATAATCGCCTTGCTTATTTAGATACAACTGCTACTAGTCAAACACCAACACAAGTCATTGATGTTATAGCTGATTATTATAAACGTTATAACTCTAATGTACATCGTGGTGTACACACACTTGGATCATTAGCAACTGATGGTTATGAAAGCGCACGTGAAACAGTCAGACGTTTCATTAATGCAAAATATTTTGAAGAAATTATCTTCACACGTGGAACGACAGCTTCCATTAATGTTGTAGCACATAGTTATGGAGATGCGAATATTTCTGAAGGTGATGAGATTGTAGTCACTGAAATGGAACATCATGCTAATATAGTGCCTTGGCAACAATTAGCGAAACGCAAGAATGCATCTTTAAAGTTCATTCCAATGACAGATGAAGGTGAACTTACAATTGAAAATATAAAAGCGACAATTAATGATAATACAAAAATTGTAGCTATCACGCACGTTTCAAATGTACTAGGTACAATTAATGACATTAAGGCTATCACAGACATTGCGCATGAACATGGTGCTATCGTGAGTGTGGACGGTGCACAAGCAGCGCCACACATGGATTTAGACATGCAATCATTAGATGTTGATTTTTATAGTTTTAGTGGTCATAAAATGTTAGGACCTACTGGTATCGGTGTACTTTATGGTAAACGCGCCTTACTTGACGAAATGGAACCGGTCGAATTTGGTGGAGACATGATTGATTTCGTTGAAAAATATGATGCTTCTTGGGCAGATTTACCTACGAAATTTGAAGCTGGTACGCCATTAATTGCGCAAGCGATTGGTTTAGCTGAAGCAATTCGCTATATTGAAAATCTAGGTTTTGATGCGATACAAGCACATGAACATGAATTGACGACGTATGCTTACGATAAGATGTCTGAAATTGAAGGTATTGAAATATATGGTCCACCAAAAGACAGACGTGCTGGTGTTATAACTTTCAATATGACTGATGTTCATGCACATGATGTAGCGACTGCAGTTGATACAGAAGGCGTTGCTGTTAGAGCAGGGCATCACTGTGCACAACCGTTGATGAAATGGTTGAATCAATCGTCAACTGCACGTGCAAGTTTCTATATTTATAATACTAAAGAAGATATTGATCAGTTAGTAGAATCCTTGAATCAAACGAAGGAGTTTTTCTCATATGAATTTTAATAATTTAAACCAGTTGTATCGTTCAGTCATTATGGATCATTATAAAAACCCTAGAAATAAAGGGAGTTTAGATACTGGTGCAATGACAGTAGATATGAATAATCCAACTTGTGGGGATCGCATCCATCTTACGTTTGATATTGAAGATGGTTTTATCAAAGATGCTAAATTTGATGGAGAAGGTTGTTCAATTTCAATGTCAAGTGCTTCTATGATGACAGAGGCAGTAAAAGGTCACTCTTTAGCTGAAGCAATGCAAATGAGTCAAGAATTCACAAAAATGATGCTTGGTGAAGATTATGAAATCAGTGAAGCAATGGGAGATATAGAAGCACTACAAGGTGTTTCTCAATTCCCAGCTAGAATTAAATGTGCTACTTTGGCTTGGAAAGCTTTAGAAAAAGGCACAGTTGAAAAAGAAGGAAATACAGAAGACTAATCCATGTTGATACGTTGACATTGTGTAAATTTCCATTCACACTAGACATAACATCAAGATTAGGATGTAATTACGATGTAACTACAAATGAAGTTGTCTTGACGCGAGTCGTTTTAATATATAAAAGGAGTGATTTAAATGGCTAAAAAAGCACCTGATGTGGGCAATTACCAATATGGTTTCCATGATGAAGATGTTTCCATTTTTAGATCAGAACGCGGTTTAACAGAAAATATCGTCCGTGAAATTTCAAATATGAAAGAAGAACCAGAATGGATGCTTAATTATAGATTGAAAGCATTAAAACAATTCTACAAAATGCCAATGCCTCAATGGGGTGGCGATTTATCAGAATTGAATTTTGATGATATCACTTATTATGTTAAGCCATCTGAACAAACTGAACGTTCATGGGATGAAGTGCCAGAAGAAATCAAACGTACATTTGATAAATTAGGTATTCCTGAAGCAGAACAAAAATACCTTGCTGGTGTTTCAGCACAATATGAATCAGAAGTTGTTTATCACAATATGGAAAAAGAACTTGAAGATAAAGGTATTGTCTTTAAAGATACAGACACTGCATTAAAAGAAAACGAAGAATTATTTAAACAATATTTCTCAACAGTTGTACCAGCTGGAGATAACAAATTCTCAGCACTTAATTCAGCTGTTTGGTCTGGTGGATCGTTCATTTATATACCAAAAAATATTAAACTAGATACGCCTTTACAAGCGTATTTCCGTATTAACTCTGAAAACATGGGACAATTTGAACGTACACTAATCATTGCAGATGAAGGTGCTTCAGTTAACTATGTAGAAGGTTGTACTGCACCGGTTTATACAACAAGTTCACTACACTCAGCTGTAGTTGAAATTATCGTCCACAAAGATGCCCATGTGCGTTATACTACAATTCAAAACTGGGCTAATAATGTTTATAACTTAGTTACAAAACGTACATTAGTGCATGAGAATGGTAATATGGAATGGGTTGACGGTAACTTAGGTTCTAAATTAACGATGAAATATCCCAACTGTGTGCTTATGGGTGAAGGCGCTAAAGGTAGTACGCTATCAATTGCATTCGCTGGTAAAGGGCAAGTTCAAGATGCTGGTGCAAAAATGATTCATAAAGCACCTAACACTTCATCTACGATAGTATCTAAATCTATTTCTAAAGATGGCGGTAAAGTTATTTATCGTGGTATCGTACACTTTGGCCGCAAAGCTAAAGGTGCACGTTCTAACATTGAATGTGATACGTTAATTTTAGATAACGAATCTACTTCAGATACAATTCCATATAATGAAGTATTTAATGATAATATTTCATTAGAACATGAAGCAAAAGTATCAAAAGTTTCTGAAGAGCAATTATTCTATTTAATGAGTCGTGGTATTTCAGAAGAAGAAGCTACAGAAATGATTGTTATGGGCTTCATTGAACCATTTACTAAAGAGCTTCCAATGGAATATGCTGTTGAAATGAATCGTCTTATCAAATTTGAAATGGAAGGTTCAATCGGCTAAAGTATTTATGATAAATAGTTTAGTTTTACAGTAAGTTATTAAATTTTAAAAACACGAGTGATGCGATTTTGATTCCCTTATATATATGGGCATTCAAATATGTATCACTTCGTGTTTTTTTATTATAGTTGTTTTGAAAACGCTGTTTTAATAATTGGAAATGCGTTTATGTATTGTAAAACAAGGGAATTGATACATATCGTTTAAAATTTTATAGAATATAAAAAGGAGTTATGCTGATATGATTATAGCTATAATCATACTTTTATTTGCTTCATTCTTCTTTTCTGGTAGTGAAACAGCTTTAACTGCTGCAAATAGGATGAAAATACAAACTGAAGCTGAAAATGGAGATAAAAAGTCTGCTAAATTATCAAAGCTACTTACAAAACCCAGTGAATTTATTACTACAATTTTAATTGGAAATAATATTGCGAATATTATTTTGCCTACATTAGTGACAGTATTAGCAGTGGATATTGGAATGAACGTTGGTGTAGCTACTGCAATTACAACGGTTGCTATTATCATCATTTCTGAAGTAATTCCAAAATCTGTTGCTGCAACTTATCCAGATCGTATGTCTAGATTGGTTTATACACCGATTTCATTTTTCGTCACAATATTTAAACCGATTACGAAATTGTTAAACTGGTTAACAGATATGATCAATAATTTACTTTCTAAAGGGCAAGAAGATCAACAACGATTATCAAAAGAAGAGATTAGACAGATGGTTACGATTGCAGGTAGTGAGGGTGCATTCAATGAAATGGAACGAAATCGAATTCAAGGTGTTATGGATTTTGAACAATTAAAAATAACAAATATCGATACAACACCAAGGATTAATGTGACTGCATTTCCGGCTGATATATCTTACGAAGATGCGTACGATACGGTAGTGACGAATCCGTATACACGTTATCCAGTTTATGATGGTGATATCGACCATATTATAGGCATCTTCCATTCAAAATATTTGCTAGCATGGAGTAAAGAAAAGTCAAACAATATTTTACAATATACTTCAGAACCTTTATTTGTGAATGAGCATAATAGAGCAGAATGGGCGCTGAGAAAAATGACTGTGTCACGTAAACATTTAGCGATTGTATTAGATGAATTTGGTGGGACAGATGCCATTGTTTCTCATGAGGATTTGATTGAAGAAATGCTAGGTATGGAAATTGAAGATGAGATGGACGAACAAGAGCAAGAGAAATTAGACGCGCAAATGCAAGCTTATAATAAAAAATAAAAACTATAGTCACAATATTTAAGTTATTGTTTTTAATTAAAGGAGTGTTTTGCATGCACTTTTCATCAAAAGTGACCAAAATGTTGAATATCAAACTTCCTATTATTCAGGCAGGTATGGCAGGTAGTACAACGCCTGAATTAGTAGCATCTGTGAGTAATAGTGGAGGACTTGGTACAATTGGGGCAGGGTATTTTAATTCAGAGAAGTTAGATTCAGAAATAACATATGTTCAAGAATTAACTGATTTGCCTTTTGCAGTTAACTTATTTGTTCCAAGTGAACAATTATATATTCCAGAAAGTGTAGAACACATGAATGCATGGTTAAAACCCTATAGAAAAGCTTTGAGTTTAGAGGAACCTGTTATTGATGTTAGTGAGGAACAGCAATTTAATGAATCCATAGATATGGTAATCGAAAAAGGGGTTCCTGTAGTTTCATTTACTTTTGGAATACCAAATCAAAATATTATCAAAAAATTGAAAGCACGTCAGATTACTGTGATAGGAACAGCAACATCAGTTGAAGAAGCGAAAGCTAATGAAAGTGCTGGTATGGATGCAGTCATCGCTCAAGGTAGTGAAGCAGGTGGACATAGAGGTTCTTTCACTGTAACTTCAGGTGATCACACACCATTGATTGGTACCATGTCACTGGTACCACAAGTCGTAGATAATGTATCTATTCCAGTGATATCAGCAGGTGGCATTATGGATGGACGTGGCGTTGTTGCAAGTATGGTGTTAGGTGCCGAAGCTGTACAAATGGGAACAGCATTTTTAACTTCAGAAGAAAGTGGTGCTTCAGCTTTATATAAAAATGCAATACAACAAAGTAAAGAAACAGATACTGTCATCACAAAAGCTTTTACAGGTAAACCAGCTAGAGGTATCGATAATGAATTTATACACAAGATGGAAGGATATGATGATGACATTCCAGATTATCCTATACAAAACCAATTGACAAAAAGTATTCGTAAAACTGCTGCTGACTTAGGTAATGAGCAATGGACACATCTATGGAGTGGACAAAGTCCTAGGTTATCACAACCTAGTTCAGCTTCTGAATTGATAGCTGGTATCATACAAGAAACTAAACGCATACTTAACGAGTAATGAACTTAAGTTGTTTTAAGAAAAGTTGCTATTTTTAAAATGATAGCAACTTTTTTGTTTTATGTTTCGTGTATCTACTACAGTCATCGTTGTTTTATCCTAACCTTAACCGTTGAAACAATTGAAGAATATAATTTAATCTAGTGAATCTCATAAATCATCTATGGTATCATGTAACTGGTGATACTATGATAAATATTGGATTAACAGGTTGGGGAGACCATGATACTTTGTACGAAGATTTACAGCGTAAATCAGATAAGTTAATTACATATGCAAGTCACTTTCCCATCGTAGAATTAGATGCATCTTATTATGCGATACAACCTGAAAGAAATATTAGAAAATGGATAAGAGAGACGCCTGAGAGATTCCAATTTATAGTTAAAATTCATCAGGCATTAACACTTCATGCAGATTATCATGATTTTGCAGAATCAAGACAAATACTTTTTGATCAGTTTAAAGCGATGTTAACGCCATTAAAATCTGAACAAAAGTTAGCGATGGTATTAGTACAATTTCCGCCTTGGTTTGATTGCACAGTACAGAACATCAGATATATTCGATATGTACGAGAACAGTTGAAAGCATTTCCTGTTTGTATAGAATTTAGACATCAATCCTGGTTTAATGATCAATTTAAAGAAGAAACATTAGCTTTTTTAACTGAATATGACATGATACACGCAGTATGTGATGAACCACAAGTTGGACAAGGTTCCATACCCTTAGTCAATCGTATTACAAACGAGACAGCATTTGTGCGTTATCATGGCAGAAATGAACATGGATGGACGAAAAAAGATATGACGGATGAAGCATGGAGAGATGTAAGGTACTTGTACGATTATAATAAACAAGAACTTCAAGATTTAGCACAAAAAGTGAAGCTATTAGAACAAAAAGCTAAAAATATTTATGTAGTTTTTAATAATAACTCAGGTGGTCATGCTGCACAAAATGCTAAGACATATCAAACATTACTAGGCATTGATTATGAAGGCTTAGCACCACAACAATTAAAATTATTTTAGGAGCGATCGTATATGTTAACAATAATTATTTTGATTTTAATTGGTGGTTTATCAGCTGTTTTAGGTTCTCTTGTAGGCATTGGTGGCGGCATTATTATCGTTCCGACTTTAGTTTATTTAGGTGTAGAAAACGATTTACTAAATGGAATTACACCTCAAATTGCCATAGGGACATCTTCACTGATATTAATCGTGACAGGATTATCATCAACATTAGGTTATTTGAAAACAAAACAAGTTGATGTGAAAAACGGTTCTATCTTTTTATTTGGATTGTTACCAGGTTCTTTGGTTGGGTCTATTTTAAGTCGTTTTTTAACTTTAGACTCTTTTAATTTATATTTTGGTATCTTTTTGATATTTGTAGCAATTTTACTCATGATAAGAAATAATATTAAACCGATGAAAATGTTTAATAAGCCAAAGTATGCACGTACATATGTAGATGGTTATGGAAAGACACATCATTATAGTGTTCCGCCAGTTGTAGCATTTGTATCAACGTTATTTATAGGTGTTTTGACAGGATTATTTGGTATTGGTGGTGGCGCATTAATGACACCTTTAATGTTAATTGTTTTCAGATTTCCACCACATGTTGCTGTCGGTACAAGCATGATGATGATATTCTTTTCTAGCGTAATGAGTTCTGTTGGGCATATTGCCCAAGGACATGTGGCTTGGGTTTATTCTATTGTATTAATCATCTCTAGCTATTTGGGTGCTAAAATAGGCGTGAAAGTAAATCAATCCATACAATCAAATACTGTCGTTATGTTATTGAGAACAGTTATGCTTATAATGGGACTATATTTAATCATTAAGTCATTTTTATAAACTAAGAGGAGGGAACCAAGGTGAAATTAACTATTTACCATACAAATGATATCCATAGTCATTTGCATGAGTATGCCCGCATTTCCGAATATTTAGCTCAAGAGAGACCAAAATTAAATCACCCCTCGCTCTATTTAGATATTGGAGACCATGTAGATCTATCTGCACCTGTTACAGAAGCTACTATGGGAATAAAAAATGTTGAACTATTAAATAAAGCACGTTGTGATATAGCAACTATTGGTAATAACGAAGGTATGACCATTTCACATGATGCATTAAATACACTTTATGACAATGCAAAATTTGATGTAACCTGTGCAAATGTTTTTGACGAACAGGGTTACTTACCGCGAAATATCACATCATCAATCATTAAGGAAATTGAAGGTGTGAGAATCTTATTTGTTGCAGCAACTGCGCCATTCACGCCATTTTATAGAGCATTGGATTGGGTTGTTACCAATCCATTAGAAGCCATTAAAGACGAAATCAGCGCGAACGAAGGTGATTATGATTTATTGATTATTATGAGCCATGTAGGCGTATTCTTTGATGAGAAATTATGCCAAGAAATTCCTGAAATAGATTTAATACTAGGGAGTCATACACATCATTATTTTGAAAATGGAGAAATGAACAATGGTGTATTGATGGCAGCTGCAGGTAAATATGGTCATTTTTTAGGTGAAGTGACATTAGAAATAGACCGTAATAGAGTTGTAGATAAGCAAGCGGTGATTTATCCAGTAGACACTTTACCTGAGGTTGAAACACATTTCGAAAGTGAAGGTAAAGCACTGTTAAGCGATCCAATTATTAATCGACCAGTTGAATTACCAAGAAAGACAGATGTTATAACAAAGACATCTTATATGTTAGCTGAAAGTGTATTTGAATTTACAAATGCTGACTGTACAATCATTAACGCAGGTTTGATTGTAAAAGGTATCTCAGCGAATCAAATGACAGAGTTTGACATTCATCAAATGTTACCTCATCCTATCAATGCCGTTCGTATCCGTTTAAATGGTCTGGAATTAAAAAATATAATTATTAAAAGCCAAAAACAAGAATATCTACATGAACATGCACAAGGTTTAGGTTTTAGAGGAGATATTTTTGGTGGCTATATACTATATAATTTAGGATTGATCGAATCAGAATCAAGATATTTCATCAATGGAGAAGAAATTGAAGACGATAAAATTTATGTGTTAGGTACTGTTGATATGTATACATTTGGTCGTTATTTTCCTACGCTAAAAGAACAATCTATAGATTACTTAATGCCAGAATTTTTAAGAGATATTTATAAAGAAAAAATGCTCGAATACTAAAATATTACATTTTACGTTTTAATTTAATCCGATTTTCGTTATAATGATTACAGATTTGAAATCAGGAGGAATTGTGCGGTTATGGCTACTAAAAATGAAGAAATTTTACGTAAACCAGATTGGTTGAAAATAAAACTGAATACTAACGAAAACTACACTGGTCTTAAGAAAATGATGCGAGAAAAGAACTTACATACAGTGTGTGAAGAAGCAAAATGTCCAAACATACATGAGTGTTGGGGCGAACGTCGTACTGCTACGTTTATGATTTTAGGCGCAGTTTGCACGCGTGCATGTCGTTTCTGTGCGGTTAAAACCGGATTGCCTAATGAGTTAGATTTAGATGAGCCAGAGCGCGTGGCAGAATCTGTTGAATTAATGAATTTAAAACATGTTGTTATAACAGCGGTTGCACGTGATGATTTAAGAGATGCTGGTTCAAATGTTTATGCTGAAACAGTCCGTAAAGTACGTGAGCGTAACCCTTACACTTCAATAGAAATATTACCATCTGATATGGGTGGTGACTTTGAAGCTTTAGAAACGTTAATGGCTTCAAAACCAGATATTTTAAACCATAATATTGAAACAGTTCGTCGTTTAACACCAAGAGTTCGTGCTAGAGCGACTTATGACCGTACTTTAGAATTTTTAAGACGTTCTAAAGAATTACAACCTGATACACCAACAAAATCTAGTTTAATGGTAGGACTAGGTGAAACTCATGAAGAAATTTATGAAACAATGGATGATTTACGTGCGAATGACGTAGATATCTTGACTATTGGTCAATATTTGCAACCTTCACGTAAACACTTAAAAGTTGAAAAATACTATACACCTTTAGAATTTGGTAAATTAAGAAAAGTTGCAATGGATAAAGGTTTCAAACATTGCCAAGCTGGACCGCTTGTGAGAAGTTCTTATCATGCAGATGAGCAAGTAAATGAAGCTGCAAAAGAAAGACATCGTCTAGGTGAAGAAAAACTTAGTACAGATTCTAATAGTTAAAACATAGATATTGCATTTAAAGACTTAGTTCAATTAGGGATATTAACGACGCGCGTTAACTCACTTTGGGCTAAGTCTTTTATTAGAAATAATAAAAATTGATTACTAACCTATTAAAGACAGACAATGTACGGTTAAATTGAGTAATGAAAATTAGATTAGGTGAGTATAATGATAAAAGTTAATAGTTTTTATTTTGAAATTATAGAAGATTATAGAGAATGTTTTGATGAAACATTATTTGCAAATCGTTACGCAGATATTTTAGATAAGTATGACTATATTGTGGGAGATTTTGGGTATGATCAATTAAGATTAAAAGGATTCTATAAAGATTCGAATAAAAAAGCTGAATTAAGTAAGCGTTTTTCCACAATTCAAGATTATTTATTAGAATACTGCAACTTTGGGTGTCCGTATTTTATTCTTAGAAAAGTTCCAGAAAATGAAATTAAATCCCAAATTGAAGCAGAAGATGAAAATGCAGAGATATCATTTGAAGAAAATAAATTACAAGATGTTAAAATCCAACCAACGATTCAAGATACAGAACAGTAAGTTGATGTAGATTTAGCGTCAGTTTAATATTAAAAACAAGTTAGGCTGCTATTCAACCGTGGAGTTACGGGTAATGAATAGTAGCTTTTTTATGTAGATTTATCATGACGCTAAATAAAATAAAAAAGGCTGATTATCGTAAATGACTCAGCCTTTTTCAATGACATTGTGTCTTATCATGTGCATCGATTTAATTAATAATATGACATAGAAATAATATTTAACGAACTGTATTTTGGCCATTAATATTATTTTGAACTTGTGCGTTTGCCACAGCAATTATTGTATGACTTGATTGAGATATTCAGTGATTTCATTACCTTCATTTTCAGTTACACCTAAAATATAAGCAATGTATCCTTCTTCTTCTAAATCATCTGTACCAATAATGCCAAATTTATTTGTTTGCATGTTTAAAACAATTGTTTTTCCAAAATGACGATTGGTTTGTATAAGCATTAAATCATAACGACTAAATTCTCCGACGAAACCTACAAATTGTACCTGTGATGATTCATCATCGTCATAAAGATACATATCTATCATAAAAACACCCTTTCATCATGGCACTGCACCCTTACTAAGG